>NZ_JBJIAJ010000002.1:0-482239 GCF_045310925.1 Mycobacterium sp. SMC-15
GTGCAGGATCGGGTTCCATCGTTGCCTGAGGTGGAGACGGCGACGATGGCGGCGTTGGTGACGTTGCAGGAGATCGTGGATTACCTGCAGTCGCTGATGGGCCCGGCGGCCCCGCCGGCTGCTGCCGCTCCCGCTTCGGCTCCCGCGGCCGTTGCGCCGGCGCCGGCTGCGGTGGCTGTTGCTCCTGCGGCGGCGGGTGTGGATTTGGTCGGGGACATGTTGGCGGTGGTTGCTGACAAGACCGGTTATCCGGTGGAGATGCTGGATTTGTCGATGGCGCTTGAGGCCGATCTGGGGATCGATTCGATCAAGCGGGTGGAGATTTTGTCGGCGGTGCAGGATCGGGTTCCATCGTTGCCTGAGGTGGAGACGGCGACGATGGCGGCGTTGGTGACGTTGCAGGAGATCGTCGACTACCTGCAATCGCTCATGGGATCACCACCACCGGATCTGGTGGCGACCAACGGATTATCGGCAGGTGATCGCGCCCCTTTTGAGTTGACCGGAGCGGAGGTGGCGCGCTACGAGGTACGCGCCACCGCCGCTCCGGTGAGCGGGATGGGCATGCCTGGCCTGTATGCCGCAAGGACCGTCGAGATCGTGACGGCCGAGGCGGCCCAGGCCGGACTGACCGAGACGGCCGAGGCCTTGGCCGCAAGGCTGCGGGCCCACGGTATTCGCGCGACGATCGCGGCCCGGCCCAGTGCGGACGCCGAAGCGGTCATCCATCTGGGCGGCCTGCGGCCGATCGCCACTCGTGACGAGGCGCTTGCCGTCAACCGGGTGCTGTTCGCCGACGCACAGTGCGTCGCAGCGCAGTTCGCAGAGCGTGGCGGTGTCTTCGTCACGGTCCAAGACACCGGCGGCACGTTCGGGCTGCTCACCGATCCCGGCCTGCGGGCCTGGTCGGGCGGGATCGGCGCACTGACCAAGACGGCCGCGCAGGAGTGGACCAGCGCGCAGGTGAAGGCAATCGATATCGCCGTCGGGCACCGGTCCCCGGATGTCGTCGCCGAGCAGATCGCCGACGAAGTCCTGTCCGGCGGGATGGAACTCGAAGTGGGCCTGGGCAGTTCGCACGGGCGAACCATCGTCGTCGCGGACGCGCAGCAGGTGAGCACTCGCACTCACCGCATCGGTGCGCACGACGTGATCGTCGTTTCGGGCGGTGCCCGCGGTGTCACCGCCGGTTCAGTGATCGCCCTGGCGCAGCAGACCCAGGCGGCTTTCGTGTTGATCGGGCGCACCGAGCTCAGCGACGAGCCGCCGGAAGCGCACGGGCTGACCACCGACGCGGAGCTCAAGCGGGCGCTGCTGGCCAGCGCTGGGGCGCAAGGGCTCAAGGTCACACCGAAGCAGTTGGAGCAACAGGCGCAGCGCATCCTGGCCGATCGCGAGGTGCGGGCCACCCTGGCCGCGCTGACCGCGGCCGGCTCCCGCGTTCGCTACGCCGCCGCCGATGTCCGTGACACCGCGCAGCTGGGTGCGTTGCTGGACCGGGTGCGAAGCGAGTTCGGTCCGATCACCGGGCTGGTGCACGGTGCCGGCGTGCTGGCCGATGCGCCGTTGCACAAGAAGACCCTTGACGGGTTTGACCGGGTTTTCGAGACCAAGGTCGGCGGCGCGTCCGCGCTGCTGGATGCGACGGCCAACGATGAGCTCAAGGTGATCTGCCTGTTCTCGTCGGTGGCCGCGCGCAGCGGAAACGTCGGGCAAAGCGACTACGCCATGGCCAATGAGATCCTCAACAAGGTGGCCCTGGCGGAGCAGGCTCGTCGCGGGCCGTCCTGTGTGGTGCGGGCGTTGGGTTGGGGCCCTTGGGATTCCGGGATGGTTACCCCCGGGCTCAAAGCGATGTTCGAGTCCCGAGGCATCTCGCTGATCCCGCTCGCCGACGGCGCGCGTGCGTTCGTCGCCGAGGTTCTGGACGGCGAAACCGGCAGTTCCGAGGTGACCCTCGGCGACGGCGTGCTGGCCGGGCTGCCCACACATCCGATACCGCCGGAGGGTCGGGTCGCGCGGGTGCTCGCCCACGTGGCGCAGCAGCCCTATCTGCTTGACCACCGGGTTCAGGGCAACGTCGTGTTGCCGGTCGTGCAGGCGCTCGAATGGTTCATCCGGATGGCCGAGGCGTGCCGGCCCGGGCACTACGTGGACCGTGTGCTCGACCTCAAGGTGCTGCGTGGCGTGACGCTCTACGAGTTCGAGAAGCACGGCAACCCCCTGTTGGTGCGGTGCGTGCCCGTCGACGATCGTCCCGAGCTGCTGACGTTGACGCTCTCCGACATCGAAGACTCGACCGCGTACTACTCGGCCAAACTCGAGATGCGTTCGGGCGCAGCCGTGGTCCCGAGCGCCCCGATGTCGGCACCGGGCAATCGCCGGATCGACCGCGAAGGCTGCTACACCGGCGGAGCACTGTTTCACGGAGCGGCATTCCAGGTGCTCGACGCCGTGGACTGCGCCGAGACGACCGCGACGGCCAACCTGTCCGGATTGACGACGGTGGGCTGGCCGGGGGAGGGCTGGGCGACTGACCCGGCCGCCGTCGACGGATGCCTGCAGGCGGCACTGGTCTGGAGCTACGAGCTGCTCGGCCGCAATGTCCTTCCGCTGCGGGTGGGCGAGATCATCCGGTATCGGTCCGGCGCGCTGGGTGCGGGACTGCGCTGCGTGCTCACCGGCGGGGACGCCAAGACCAGCCGCGCCGTCTGCGACATCGATCTGGTCGACGCCGACAACCAGCTGGTGATCAGTCTCAAGCGACTTGAGTTGTATCCCTACGGCGGCTGAATCGACGGCGGCTGATTCGAAGTGAAGTTTGATCCCATCGCGATCGTCGGGCAGGGCTGTGTCCTGCCCGGGGGACTGAATGCGGGTGAGCTCTGGACGACGGTGCGCGACGGCCGTGACGCGCTGGGTTCGCCCGGCCCGGATTATTGGGGCGTATCGCCGGCTCGCGTCCTGTGCGCGCCGACGGACGCACCCGAACTCGACCACACCTGGTCGGACCGCGGCGGCTATGTCCGCGGCTTCGACGACGCCTTCGATCCCCGCGGACTGCTCCTCGAGGCCGACGATCTCGCCGGCCTCGACCCGCTCTACCGGTGGGGCATCGAGGCGGCCCGACAAGCGCTGGACAGTGCCGGTTGGCGAGCGGGTGAGGTCCCCGGCTCTGCGGGCATAGTCCTGGGCAACCTGAGCTACCCCACCAAAAAGATGACCGACCTCGCCGAAAACGTCTGGCGGGGACAACAGCCCGGCGTCGACGCCGGGCTGGACTGGCGCAATCGCTTCATGTCCGGGCTGCCGGCGCATCTGATCGCACAGGCACTGGGCTTGACGGGGGGAGCCGCGGCTCTCGACGCCGCCTGCGCTTCGTCGCTGTATGCCATCAAGTTGGCGTGCGACCGGCTGCACGATGGCACCGCGGACGTCATGTTCGCCGGCGGCATCAACGGTGCCAGCGATCTGCTGCTGCATGTCGGCTTCACCGCGTTGCAGGCGCTGAGCCGAACGGGGCGGTCGCGGCCGTTCAACAACGGCGCCGACGGGCTGGTCCCCGCCGAGGGCGCGGCCATCCTGGTGCTGCGACGGCTTGACGACGCGATCGCCGAGGGCGACACCATCCTGGGCGTTATCCGGGGCGTCGGCTTGAGCAACGACGGCCGGGGACATGGATTTCTGGTGCCCTCGCAGGACGGCCAGGAGCGCGCGATGCGACTGGCCTACGAGATGGCCGGCCTACAGCCGCGAGACATCTCGCTCGTCGAATGCCATGCCACCGGGACATCGCGCGGCGACCTGACCGAGATGATGAGCATGGCGCGCATCTTCGCCGGCCTCACCGACGTGCCCATCGGATCGCTGAAATCCAATCTGGGACACTCGATCACGGCATCGGGTGCGGCGGGAGCCATCAAAGTGCTCGCGGCGATGCGTGCCGGCATCCGCCCGCCGACCCTGCATGCCGACGATCCGCTGCCCTTCATCGCCGACTCGCCGTTCCGGCTGCTCACCGATGCCGAGCCGTGGGACAGCGACGGCCCGCGCCGCGCCGCGGTCAACAACTTCGGCTTCGGCGGCAACAACGCCCACCTGCTGCTCGAAGAATGGGTCGAAGGGCGCGGTCCTACGCCGGCCGCACCGATCACCGCCCCCCTGCCCGAGCAGGAGATCGCGATCGTCGGGCTGAGCCTTCTGGTCGGCGATGGACACGGAACCGCCTCTGTCGCAGAGCACTTGAAGACATGTCAGCCGATACCCACCGGCACGGCCGATGGAGGCCGCGGCGCACGCATGGATGAGGTCTGTCTGGACCTGACCCAAACCCGCTTCCCGCCGGCCGACCTCAAACAGACCCAGCCCCAACAACTGGCACTGCTCGGCGCGGCCCTGGGCATCGGCGAGCTGATCAAGTCCTTGCCGCCGGACACCACCAGCGTCATCGTCGGAATGGGCTGCGACGCCGAAGTCACCCGATTCGGGGTGCGCTGGCGGTTGGCGGACGAATGCGACGACCCCGATCAGCTCGCCGCGGCCCGCGACGGCGTCGTCGCGGGATGGACCGCCGCGGGGGTCGTGGGCGCCATGCCCAACATTGTGGCGAACCGTCTGAACAGCCAATTCGATTTGCGTGGACCGAGTTTCACGGTGTCGCGGGAACAGCTCTCGGGCACCACGGCACTCGAGTTGGCTGCGCGGGCGTTGCGACGCGGCGAGGTCGACGCGGCCGTGGTGGGGGCGGTGGACCTCAGCTGCGAACCGGTGCACCAGGCAGCGGCGCGTGCCTTACTGCACGCCGACGAGCAGATACCCGGCGACGCAGCCGTTGTGCTCGTCCTCAAGCGCGCCGCCGATGCGCGCCGCGACGGTGACACCGTGTATGCGACCCTGCTCCCCAATCAGCAGGCAGACGCCGAATGTCTGCACCTGGGCACCGTTCCCGGTGCGGTGAACCTGTCGGCCCTGTTGGGGCACGCGCACGCCGCCTCCGGGCTGCTGCATGTGGCCGCCGGTGTGCTCTACGGAGCCCTCGGTGTGTGGCCCGACGGCGAGCCCTGGACCTCCGAGCAACGGCGCGTCGCCGTCGAACTCACCGGAATGGCCGACCAGCGACACCACCTCACGCTGGTGTCGTCGGCAACCGGGCCCGAGGCCGCGACCTTGCTGGCGCCGGCGGAGGCCAACGCCGGCGCGAAACCCATCCGGCTCAACTTCCCCGCGCACCTGCCCGCGGTCCAACTGCCACCACGCGTCACGGCCCCAGGAACGAACCCCCCTCATCAACTGGAGCGATTCATGCCAACCCAACTCCCGATGCCTCCGGCCCTGGCAACCGTCGCGGAGTCGCTGGCCCGGCTGCCGTTGGCTGTCGCCGCCGCAACGCCGTCGCGACCGGAGCCGCAGCCGGCTGCGGCCGCGGCTGAAGGCGCGGCGCCGGCCGCCGGCACCAGGTCCGCGGGCGCAAGCCGGGCCATCCAGCCCGTCCGGCCCGCCGACAAGGTGGTCCCGGCGCCGACGGTCAAGCGCGAGCCGGTGGGGCTCAGGCTCGACAAAGACGGTCTGCGCGTGCACTCCTCGGGGAACATCTCCGAGATCTTCGGCCCGGCGTTCGCCGAGCAGGACCAGTACCCGCGACAGGTCCGGATGCCCGAACCGCCACTGCTGCTGGCGGACCGGCTGCTGGGCATCGACGCCGAGCCGGCCCGCCACGGCACCGGAACGCTGTGGACCGAAACCGATGTCACCGCCGACTCATGGTGGCTCCAGCAGGGCCGGATGCCCGCCGGAATCATGATCGAAAGCGGGCAGGCCGACCTGATGCTCATCTCCTGGATGGGCGCGGATCTGCTCAACAAGAGCGAGCGGGTCTACCGGCTGCTTGGCTGCGAGGTCACCTACCTGGGCGGCCTGCCCGAGATCGGCGACACCCTGCGCTTCGACATCCATGTGGACGGCCACGCCCGCCAGGGCGATGTGCGGCTGTTCTTCTTCCACTACGACTGCACGATCGACGGTGTCGAGCGGATGTCGATGCGCAACGGCCAGGCCGGCTTCTTCACCGACGAGGAGCTGGCGGCATCCGGCGGGGTCCTGTGGCGCCCCGAGGAACAGACCGTCAGCGGACCGATGGAAGTCACTGCCGCCCAGACGACGCGCACCTCACTGCAGCGCGCCGACCTGGAAGCGATGGCGTCCGGTGACATCTGGCGCACATTCGGCGAAGGCTTCGAGCGGGCGGGCAGCCACACCCGCACCCCGAGCATTCATGCCGACGACATGCTCTTCGTCGACGAGGTGACCGACCTCGACTTCACCGGTGGCCCGTGGGGCCGCGGCTACCTGCGGGCCGTCGCGCCCGTCACTCCGGAGAACTGCTTCTTCGCCGGCCATTTCAAGAACGACCCGTGCATGCCCGGCACGCTGATGTACGAGGCGACCATGCAGACCATGGCGATCTACATGACCGCGCTGGGCATGACGCTCGACTGTGACGGGTGGCGCTTCGAACCGGTGCCCTTCGAGACCTACAAGCTGCGCTGCCGGGGCCAGGTCACCCCGCAGTCGCGTGAGGTGGTCTACGAAGTGTTCGTCCGCGAGGTCATCGCCGGACCCGAGCCGACCCTGTTCGCCGACCTGCTCTGCACCGTCGACGGATTGCCGGCCTTCCACTGCGAGCGGATGGGCCTGAAGCTGTCACCGGGCTGGCCGATGGACCTTGGCGCCAAAGAGCTCGAAGGCTACGTCGAGCCCAAACCGGTCGCCGAGGTCAACGGATTCCGCTACGACTACCAGGCGATGCTCGCCAGTGCGATCGCCAAGCCGTCCATGGCGTTCGGGCCGCTGTTCGAGAAGTTCGACTCGCCCCGCAAGGCGGCCCGGCTGCCCGGCCCGCCGTACCATTTCATGTCCCGGGTCACCGAGCTGGTCGGCG
This sequence comes from Mycobacterium sp. SMC-15, assembly GCF_045310925.1. Taxonomy (NCBI): domain Bacteria; kingdom Bacillati; phylum Actinomycetota; class Actinomycetes; order Mycobacteriales; family Mycobacteriaceae; genus Mycobacterium; species Mycobacterium sp. SMC-15. Next base: position 6,938 of record NZ_JBJIAJ010000002.1, read on the forward strand.
AGACGGGCGTGATGAAGGCCGGCGCCGAAGTCGTGGTGGAGTACGACGTTCCCGCCGACGCCTGGTATTTCGCCGAGAACGGTGCCGCGGGCGGGCACGAGACGATGCCCAACGCGGTGCTGATGGAGGTCGCGCTGCAGCCCTGCGGCTGGCTGGCCAGCTACGTCGGCTGCCCCCTGGATGGTGAGGCGGACCTGTTCTTCCGCAACCTGGACGGAACGGGAACTCAGCACCGTGAGGTGACTCCGGCGACCGGAACGCTGCGCATCAAGGTGAAGCTGAAGAGCCTTGCCAAGGCCGCGGGCACCATCATCGTCAGCTTCGATGGGGAGATCACCGCCGACGACGGACCGGTCTACACCTTCGACACCGTGTTCGGCTACTTCAAACGCGAGGCGCTGCAGAACCAGGTGGGCCTGCCGGTCAGCGACGAACAACGTGCCGCACTGGCGCAACCCTGCGAGGCTCCGCTGGTCGACTTGACCACTCGGCCTGTCGAGTTCTTCGGCGCCGGAGCGCGATTGGCGGACCCGATGCTGCTGATGGTCGACCGGGTCACCGGCCGCTGGCCCACTGGCGGAACCGCCGGACTGGGCCAGTGGCGGGGGGTCAAGGACGTCAACCCCGGTGAGTGGTACTTCAAGGCGCACTTCTTCCAGGACCCGGTACAGCCGGGATCCTTGGGCATCGAAATGCTGTTGCAAGTCTTGCAATTCGGGATGCTCGACCTCGGGCTCGGGAAGGAGGCCGGCCCGTCGGCACGCTTCGAGCCGGCGGCCCTGCACGACGCCATGACCTGGCGATACCGCGGCCAGATCATTCCCACCAACAAGCAGATCACGGCACAGGTGGAGATCACCCGGATCGTCCGCGAGGACGCCGGCATCCTCGCGGTGGCCGAGGCGTCGCTGTGGGTGGACAACAAGCGCATCTACACCGCGAGCAACCTGGGTATGCGGATCGTCGCCGGTACGGGGGACCAGCGATCCCCGGCCGGTGCCGGCGCCATCACGACGCCCGCACCGGCTCCGGCGCCCGCGGCAGTTGCCGTCGCCACGTCCGCCTCGCCAGCATCGGCGGATACCGCTGCCGCGGTGCAGAATACGACCGCCGCGATCACCACGATGGAAATCGCGCTGGATCCGGTCAACGACTCCTGGATCGTCGATCACTGCCCGACATATGTCATCCCGTCGCTGCCGATGATGTCGGTCATGGACCTGTTCGCTCAGGCGGCAGCCCGGGCAACGGGCGGAGCCAAGGTCGTCGAGATCACCGATGTCCAGATGGTCCGGTGGGTGGTGGTCGACTCCCCGAAGCAGCTGCGGGTCGTGCTCGAGCAGACGCAGCAGCCGGGACATTTCCAGGGCCGGCTGGAGGTCTGGCGGGATGCACCGCGAGCGGAATTGTCCCGCTGGGAAATTCACGCGCATGCCGTCGTCGTCACCGCTGCGCAGTACAGCGGTGAGCCTGAGCCGCCCGCTCCACTGGAAGGTGCGGTGCCCTACGCCGACCCCTATGACGGAACGGTGTTTCACGGTCCGGCCTTCGCGACCCTGACCGAGGGTGCCCGTATCGGCCGCAACGGCTCGACCGGAACGCTCGCGATCGACCGGTGCGCCGTTCCGGTCGGCGAACTGCAGCCCGGACTGCTCGATGGCGCGTTGCACGTGGTGCCGCACACCGCGATGAGCGTGTGGACCACCGACACCACTGATCCCGCGTCGTACGCCGATGCCCGCGATTCCGATGTCGGGTTCCCACGCCGCATCCTCTCGGCACGGTTCTACGCCGCCACTCCGGTGGCGGGAACCGTGGATGTCGAAGCCCGATTCGTGGGATTCGATGACGACGAAGGCCGCATGCCGACATTCGATCTGTGGCTCAGCGTCGGCGGAAAACCCTGGGCGCGTATCCGGATGGCCGAATTTCTGCTGAGCAAGGGACCGCTGGCCGAGGTCGGCGGTCCAGAGCGGCGCGCATTCATGGGTGACCGGCAGGCGGTCCCCGGATTGTCGCTGAGTGAGCGCCTCGGACGCGGCGTCCTCGAGCTCGACACCGCCCGGATGGCAACGCTGGACTGGTTCAAGGGGACCCTGCAGGCCGTATACGGGTCGGACAGTCAAGGCGATTCATTGATGGTCGACATCGTGACCAAGGAGGCGGTGGCAGACGCCGTCCACAATGCGGTTCATCCCGCAAAGGTTCAGATCCTCGACGGACAGGTGAGCTGCCCGGCGCTGCCGCTGGAGCGCATCACCGTCGACGTCGAGAACCTGGGGCCGGGGTCGTGCCGCGCGAGCGCGTCATCGGCCACCGACTGGGAGCCGGTCCGAGCCTGGTGGACCGAGAGCGCGGGCATGCCGGACGGGTGGTTCGGCGAGCTGGCCCTGGGGGCGGTGCTGTCGCGCTACGTGCGGCACGTCGTGGTGACGGATCCGGCCGCGATGGCAGCGGTGCGGGGTCGGCCGGTCCTGTTGCTGGCCAACCACCAGGTGCAGGTCGAGTCGCTGCTGGGCACCACCATCGGATCGTGGCTGACCGGCACGAAGGTCGTCACGATCGGCCATGCCAAACACGAAACCGGCTGGGTCGGCAATCTCCTGCGGATGATCGACGCGGCGGCGGGCAAAGAGCTGGGGCATCTCCGCTACTTCGATCAGCAGCAGCCCCAGGAGTTCTTCGGGCTGGTCGACGAGCTCAAGCGGGAGGCCGCGGCCCTCGGGGTGTCGGTCATGGTGCACGCCGACGGGACACGCAGCGTGAGCTCGGGCCAGCGGGTCGAGAGGCTGACGTCGACATTGCTGGACATGGCGATCGAGATGTCGATGCCGATCGTGCCGGTGTACTTCGCGGGCGGCCTGCCCGAGGAGCCGTTGCCGCACAAGCTCGAAGTGCCCTACGGCCATGCCGCCCAGGACTACATCTTCGGCAGGCCGATCCTGCCCGAGGAGCTGCGCGGCCGGCCCTACGCCGAGCTGCGGCGCTACGTCATGGACGCGATCAATGCGCTCGCACCGTTCAGCGACGCTCCGCACGCCCCGAACTACGACGTGGAGAGCCGGATCACGGCGGCCGCTCCCGGCGCCTCGCCGCTGGAGTCGGTGTGGTTCTGCATTGAGGACGCCCTGGACTCCCTGCCGGTCGATTGGCGAAACCTGATCGCCGACGAGGAATGGGAGACGGTCAAGGCGGCTGAACTCAGTCCGTCCTGATCGGGCGGCTAGGCGCCGGCCTTGTTGACGACGGCGCAGGTGGGCGGCTAGCTTAGTGGCGATCGCGGCACGGCCGTCCAGCTACGCAGCTGGGCGTAGATCGGCCTCAACGAATCAAGACCAACCAAGTCTTTGCAGACAGGAGCCCACTTATGGCGTCAGCATCTCTGGGCGTCTACACGTGTATCGCGTGTGTCGTGATGCTTACCCTGGCACTCTTCTTGTCCAGCAAATCCTGATCGGTCTCACGGTCTCACGGCCTCACGGATGTAGATTCCACTGGCCGCAGTCCTGGGCCAGGACGTCGCTGACGTCGACCTCGATCCCGCCGACGATCGGGCCCGGGTTCGAGGCGGTACTCACTATCCGCTGGTAAAGCACCGCCCCGGGGTCGATCTGACCACGCGACCAGGATCGGGTCTGCCAGGCCCACCGCTTACCGGGTGTGCGTGAGACCCCGATGACCCCGTCCGCGGCCGCCCACTGGCACACGTTCACGCCCCCGTAGACGCCGGTGCGCTGCACTCCCAGTACCGAGTTGATTCCGCGAAACCATTGCAGCGCCACGGCGTTCCAGGTGTTGCGATCGATATCGTCGTCGACGCTGAAGAAGACCGGCGCACTTTGACCCCCGCCGGCCGCGGTGTGCAGTTGCCAGGCGGTGCGCGCATCGGCGACCCCACCGGGGTATCCACGGGTGAAGTCCGATGGGGCCGTCCCGCCGGGTTTGCCGTACTGGAAGTTGCTGACGATCACCAGCCCCGCGGCGGTCAGCGACTCGGCGTAGGGCCGGGTGATCGGCTTGGCGCCGAAGTTGGAGCCGGGCCGCGACGTCGACACGTAGTTGATGACGCCGGCGTGGCCGGCGGCCCGGATGTCCTGCGCCGGAATCTGGCGCATGGCGTAATCGATGAGCGTGGGCGCCGCGGCCGAAGCCGTCGGGGCGCCGGCGGACGCTGCACCCAGTCCGGTGAGTGCCGCTGCGGATGCGTACCGCAGCGCTTCACGTCGGGAAATATGGTTCCGAGGGCGGGAAGTCCGCGGAGAGTCAGGCACGGCCCCGATGTTAACAATGTGACTGCTGTTAACGGTGTCGCCCGCGCCGAGAGCGCCCGGCCGTCTTTCCGCGAATATCGCGGTGTCGTCCGGAAAGCGGGTCATCGCCAGCTCCGGGAAAGCTACGATGCGTCGGTGTCGACGCCCGTGAGCAGCACATTGCCAGCGACTCCGCGTGTGTCTGGGCCCGGGGTGGTGATCACTGGCTGGTGCCTTGTCGCGATCTGGCTAGCCGCGACGGTAACGGCTGCTCTGAGTGTCGGATCATCGATATCTCCTGTGGCCGAGGCCATCTCGGGTGCCTCGTTGCTGGTGTTCGTGTTGCTCCATGCACTGACGCTCTACAAGCCCGCCGGGGCCGCCGCGTACTTCGCCATCGCGGTGGCCGTGGGCTTCGGTCTCGAGGCGTGCAGCATCGCGACCGGCTTCCCGTTCGGCTTCTACGTCCATTACTTAGAGGGTCCCCGCGCGCTCGGCGTGCCGTTCACCGTTGTGGCGGCCTGGGTGATTCTGGCCTGGCTGGCGTGGATTCTGGCCCGGGTGCTTGTGGGGGAGTGCCGGAGTCGCCGCCTGTACGTGATCGTGACGCCCATCGTCGCCACCCTCGTCGTCGCCGGTTATGACCTGGTGATCGATCCGATCGGGGCCTACGCGCGTCACCTGTTCTCCTATCGGTCACCCAGTGGGGTTCTGGGCGTGCCGTTGAGTAACTACACCGGTTGGTTGATCACGGGTTGGCTGCTGTTCCAGACGTTCGCCCTGATCGAACGACGGTGGCGACGGGAACCCACCTCCTCAACCCGGTCGGCGCTGTTGATGCCGGCCGTCGTCTGGTTCGGCATGGGCCTGCAGGTGAACCTCGGACTGCTGCGTGCCGGCGACGCCACGACGACCATTGCGGGCACGCCCGTCGCACTGGCTGACATCTACGAGACGTGCTCGGAGATGACCTGGTTCATGATGGGCTTGGTGGTGGTCCTCAGCGTGGTACGGCTGGCCGCCGCCGACAGCAGGGACAGCTAACCGACCACGACGGGACGCGGCATCACGGTCAGCTTGACGCCATAGCGCGGCATGCCGAGGCCGTAGCTGCCGTTGCGGCCGGCGCCACCCGGAGGAATCGGGGGAGGCATGGCGGTCATCGACCTGCTTTCCGGGGCGACGGTCCATCCGCTACCGGTCCCGGCGATGGGAGCACCCGTCGGGACGGCCGCCGCCCAACTGGGTGGTGCCGACAACGAACCGACCAGGGTGGCCCGGCCCACTCCGGCAGCCACCGGTGAGCTGCTGCCACCGGCAGCAGCGCGGGCGGCGGTCTCCAGCCCACCGGAGGCCGTCGATGCCAGCGTCATGCCTGAGCCGGGGCCCATTCCCCCGCGTGCCAGGGCAGCCGTGCCGCCATCCATGCCGCGTGCGAGGAACCCGAGTGTGGCCAGTCCGGAAAAGCCCTCGATGTTGCCGCCGGGGTCGAAAATGCCGGTTGCGGCGATGGTGTTCCACAACTGGGCATTGATGTTCAAACCCGACCCGTCGTCGTGGCCCCACGTTCCGTCGAATAGGCCATCGAAGAACTTCGTCCAGTGCCAGTCCGGATCCGTCGGACGCGTGCCCTCCGCCGGCGACGCCATGTTCCGCAACGCATTGGGCAGCTGGGCGTGGGCATCGGTGGGGTCTACACCACCGGCGGCCGGCCCGCCCTCGTCTTGATGGGTGGTTTCGGGAGCATCGGCGAAGGGGATCAATTGCGTGGCAGTGGCCGAAGCCGCGGCGTAGCCGTACATCGCCACGGCGTCTTGCGCCCACATCTGGCCGTAGCGAGCTTCGGCCGCCGCAATGGCGGCGGTGTTCTGCCCCAGAGCGTTGGTCTTGACCAATGACGCCAACAGCACGCGGTTGGTCTCGATCGCCGCCGGCGGCACCGTCATGGCGTGGGCACAGGCGTAGGCTTCGGCCGCCGCATAAGCCTGCGCCGCGGTCTGCTCGGCCTGCTCGGCGGTCACGCTCAGCCAAACAAAGTAGGGTTCCGCCGCCGCCGCCATCGCCGATGCGGATGGCCCCGACCACCCCTGACTGGCCAGGTTCGCCACCAACCATTCGAAAGATGTTGCAGCCGAGCGTAGTTCCGCGGCCAGCAGGTTCCAGGATGCCGCGGCGGCCAGCATAGGTCCTGATCCTGCCCCCGCATACATGCGCGCCGAATTGATCTCTGGTGGCACCGATCCGTAGTCCATTGTCCAAAACCCTTTCATTAGGCCGAGATAACGTTCGCAGCGTCGGTCGCTGCGTATGACTGCGCGCTGCGCTGCAGTGTCTTCACGAACATCTCGTGCACCACCGCGGCGCGCTTGCTGATCACTTGGTACATCTGTGCGTGCCGTGCGAACTGAGCTGCGGTCAGCGCAGAGACCTCGTCGGCGGCTGCGGGAATCACGCCGGTGGTCGGTCCTGCGGCAGCGGCGCTCTGCGCGGCCACCGTATCTCCGACGCCGCGCAGATCAGCCGCTGTCGCGATCAGTTCTTCGGGCAGTGCGGACACAAAAGACATAGGGGACTCTCCTTCGAGAGGGCATAACGAATTACGCTGCTACACCTGAGCATTCGCGCGCCAAAGCAGCGCAGGTCCACGATGCGGACAGCGCTGGTGCGGCGCGGGCGAACCGATTCAGAAGGTGAAAGCGGCGCCGGGGCAGGATTCGAACGAAATGGTCGTCGATCTCGGATAGGGACTATCGCTCGGACTCAATGTCGCTCTCACCTCCTCACGGCCAGGGCACACGGGGATGCCGTTGTGGCAGGCACATCGGGACAAACCGAACCAGCGCAGAGTCGGCCGGACGGCACCCCTCTCGACAGAGTTTTGGCACTGCACGGCGTATCCAGTCATAAGCCGAAAGCCACTTGGGCTCAACCCTTAATCCGGGAAGAGCTGTCCTGACCCTGGGCGTCTCTCGACGTTTGAGGTCAGTGGCCTGTATCCGTACAGACGCCTCACCTAGCGAGGTGCGTTCGCGGCCATGGTGGCACCAATGTTGGTCAGAGTCAACTCGAATGAGCAGCCAGGCTGCCCGAAATGCGTTGCCCCAAATCAATATTGTGCCGTGAAATCGGTTGGGCGCCCGTAGTATTCGCGATAACGAAAAGTTTGCCCATCAGAGGGAACCCGGCACTGGTAAGAAGTTTGTGGCGGCGGTGTTAGTGAACTGTAAGAAATACCAACGCTTCCCACTGCAATGCGCAGGTCGGGTGACTGATCAGCGGCGCAGGATGCCGATTCGATGAAGAAGGCCGGGAGAGGCCTCGGCAACCTTCGGAGTGTCGGCGGTCGACCTCTGCGCACGTGGTCGCTCGAGGGACGGCAGTGGCGTGCCCTTGACCGGGGTCGCCGAGTTTTACTTAAATGGGCTAGCAGTCACATCACCGGCTACCCGAGTCGGCAGTCCGCCGCGGACGGGCCACAGCGGGTGAGGAGGAACTTGTGCAGACGTCGGCGTCCGAGGTCTCCGCCCACCCCGATTACAGTGGTCCGCTGCTCGGCTCCGGCAGCCCACTGGAACGAGCCACGCTCGATGCGTTGGACACGCTGCAGCAGGTGTTGACCCTGCAGCCATTGGATGCCGACCGTTTCCTGGTGGGCAACGAGGCCGGCCGGTTCGGCCGGATCTTCGGCGGCCAACTCATCGCCCAGGCGATGGCAGCGGCTGCGGCGACGGTCCCCGAGCTCACGGCCCATTCGATCCATGCATCCTTTCTGCGTCCCGGTGACTCGGCGGTACCTCTGGAGATCGCCGTCGACCGCACTCGCGACGGGCGAACCATGTCGGCACGGCAGGTCACCGTGCAGCAGGGGGGCCGCACCCTCATGGTGGCGACGGTGTCCTTCGACACCAGCCCCGACAGCACAGACGCCGCCCCCGCGCCGCTGCCGGGAGCCGAACCTGAGGCGCTTCCGCTGCTGCAGCACTGGGTGCAGCACGCCCCGCCGTACCTGGCCGGGCGGGGAGCCACCTGGATCGAACGACCCCCGCCGCTGGAAGTCCGCACCGCTGAAGCGCCCATCTTCCTCGGCGGTGCACAGGCGCCGGGTCCGCGTGCACATTGGATGCGATTGCCGCGCAGGATCGACGGAGACTCGCAGCTGCACGCCGTTCTGCTTGCCTATGCCAGCGATTACCTCCTGGTGGACACCGCGTTTCGTGCCCACCCGCAGCCGGTCGACCATGCCACGCACACCGGCCTGACCCTTGATCACAGTGTGTGGCTGCACCGTCCAGTCCATTTCGATCGATGGCACCTCTATACCCAGCACACTGTGGCCACGGCCGGACACCGTGCCCTGGTGCACGGCACCATGGTGGACGTCACCGGTCGCCATGTGGCCAGTACCGCCCAAGAAGTCCTCGTCCGGCCGATCACCGAGCCGCAAGAACGACAGAAACCCGAGGGCCAGTAGTGGTCCTGCGCGCAGAAGCGTCGACACTCGAAGGACGCGTAGCCGTCATCACCGGGGGCGGATCGGGGATCGGCCGAGGTATCGCCGAGACTTTCGCGGAGTTCGGTGCCCGGGTAGTGATCTGGGAACGCGACACCCAAGCGGCCCGAGCGACCGCGAAGCTGGTCGGCGGTCACGCCTGCGCAATCGATGTCCGCGACCCCGATCAGGTCGATGCGGCACTGGCGGACACCCTTGCCACGGTTGGCCTGCCGACGGTGTTGATCAACAATGCCGGCGGAGTCTTCCCCTCCCCGCTTCTGGACGCCGCCCCGAAGGGGTGGGACAGCCTGATCCGCTCCAATCTGACCCATGTGCTGCTCTGCACACAACGCGTCGCGCGGGCAATGGTGCAGCACCGAACACCGGGAAGTGTCATCAACATCAGCACCATTGAAGGCACCCGTGCCGCGCCCGGATTCGCGGCATACGCGGCAGCCAAAGCCGGCGTCATCAACTTCACCAAGACGGCGGCCCTCGAGCTGGCGCCGCACGGCATCCGGGTCAACTGCCTGGCCCCAGACCTCACGCTGACCGAAGGACTCGAGCGGATGGGTTCGGCCGAATCGCTGGCCGACGCCAACCACATGATCCCAATGGGCCGGGCCGGCCATGTCGATGAAATGGCGGGCGCTGCAGTATTTCTGGCCAGCGGCCTGAGCTCCTACGTGACGGGTCAGACGCTGCATGTCGACGGCGGAACGCACGCCGCGGGTGGCTGGTACCACCATCCCGACAATGGCGACTACATACTCGGTCCATCGCGGCCGACGATCACTTAGCAACTCCACACGAAGGAGAGCCGTATGCGGTTCGCGTTCACCTACCCGATCATCACCCATCCCTGCGATCCCGAGCTGGTCTCGGCGCACGGGGTGACCGCCGTTGCGCAGGCGGCCGAAGCCGCCGGGTTTGACGCCATGGGTTTCACGGACCACCCGGCTCCGACCCAGCGCTGGCTCGATGCCGGCGGCCATGACAGCCTCGATCCCTTCGTGGCGATGGGGTTCGCCGCGGCGCACACCGAGAAGATCCGGTTCGTTCCGAATGTCGTCGTCCTGCCGTACCGCAATCCGTTCGTGGTGGCGAAAGCGGCAGCGACACTGGATCTTTTGTCGGGGGGAAGGTTCACTCTGGCCGTCGGCGTGGGCTACCTCAAGGGTGAGTTCGCCGCTTTGGGGGTGGACTTCGATGAGCGCGCCGCCCTGGTCGAAGAGAGCCTGGACGTCATCCGAGCCATCTGGACCGGCGACGACGTCTCGTTCGAGGGCCGGCATTTTCGCGCTCGCGGGATCACCGCGCATCCGCGACCGGTCAGCAGGCCCCATCCGCCGATCTGGATCGGCGGCAACACCGGCAGAGCTCGTCAGCGGGTTGCGACGCGGGGTGACGGCTGGGCGCCGTTCCCGGCGCCGCCCGGTCTGGCCAGTACCGCCCGCACCGCCGAGTTGAGTTCCGTGGAAGCGCTGGCAGCAGGTATCGACGATCTGAAACGGCGCTGCGACGAAGCCGGCCGTGACTGGTCGACCATCGACGTCTGCTTCTCGAACCTGGCCGGCGGTCGTCTCGGCTATGACGACTTCGATCCCGGCGCCTATCTGGACGGTCTGGGCCGGCTGGCAGAGGTCGGCGTGACCTGGGTGCAGGTCGCCGTTCCCGGCGACAGTCTCGGTCACGCGGTGCACGCCCTAGGCCAGTTCGGCGAATCGGTGATCGGCGCGTTCTAGGAACTTCCGGCCGGTACCCTTGCCAGTTGTGACGCGTTCCGCTTCGCGGCGCGACGTGCTCAGGTATGCCGCGTTACTCGGCCCGGCACTGGCCCTGCCCGGCGCCCTCGGGGCGACGGTCGGCGCTGCGCGGGCCGGTGCGGACGGGCTGCAGGTCATCGATTTCGCCCACCGGCTGGTGTCGCCCGAACAGATCAGGGCCGCCGGATTCGACGGGGCGCTGGTCTACGTCTCCGAGCTCCGGCCGGGCGCCACCTTCGACTTCAAGCCCGTCACCCGCGACTATGCCGATGGGCTCCGCGCCGCTGGGCTGCAGGTCGCCAGCTGCTACCAGTACGGCAAGCCAGGCTGGACGCAGTCGCCATCGGACTTCACCAGGGGCTACGACGGCGGTGTGGCCGATGCGCAGACGGCGCTTCGGCTGCATGCCGCGGCCGGTGGACCGCCGTCGGCGCCGATCTTCTTCAGCGTCGATGAGGATATCGACGCCGCAACATGGAAGAACGTGGCGGTCAAATGGTTTCGCGGGATCAATTCCGTACTGGGTGTTGACCGCACGGGAATCTACGGTGGTGCCCGGCAATGCACCTGGGCGATCAACGACGATGTGATCGGGAAATCGACCAGCCCGGGTCACCGGTGGGCATGGCAGACCAGGGCATGGTCGCACGGAGACCGTGAAACGGCAGCCGTACTCTTCCAACGAGAAATCGTTACCGCGACCGAGCCGGGTTTCGTCATCGACGGCGCGCACGTGGACGTCAACGACGTCCTCGCCGCGGACTTCGGTCAGTGGGACCTCACCCGACAACAGGGGGAACTTTCGTGATCGGCACATCCTGGGACGCACCACGAGTGGCCCGGTGGTCCGGCATACTCGGCGTCATCCTGCCCGCGACCACGTTGCTGGCCTACCCGATCTGGTCATTCCCGGGGACGCGAACGCAGTCGATCGACGTGGCGCGGTGGGCCGCGGCTCACCACGACCGGTTGGTCGTGGCGATGGCGCTCAATACCGTCGGCGTCGCGCTCTTGTTCGTCTTCGGCGCCGCGGTGTGGGCGTATCTACGGGATCGCGTTCCCATGAAATCGATCCTTCCGACCTGTTTCGCCGCGGGATTCATCGGCTGCCTGACCCTGCTGCTCAGCGGGTTCACCGCCTTTGACCTCCTGCTGTACCGGCGCCGCAGTGCCGACGCGGCGTCAATGCTCTACGACCTGACGTTCGGACTGCTGGCCATGTCGGGGATGCCCCTGGTAGTGGCGCTGGGCGCGTTCGTGATCTCGGTGTACGCCCGGCAGGCGTTGCCCGCGTACGCCGGGCACCTCGCGCTCGCCGCGGCGGTGGTCCATCCGGCGCTGCTTCTGACGTTCGTCTTCCGCACCGGCCCGCTGTCGCTGGAGGGATTCGCGATCACCGCAATGCCGGCGTTCTTGTTCGCGTGGATCCTCGGGACCGCGCTGGCGATGCCACACTCCAGCGACAGCGCCACCGCGAGTCCGGCGTCAGCGCAGCGGCGCGGGCCCGGCGTGCGCACCACTACGCCAGGGCGCTAGCAGCAGCTCGCAGGCGCGCCGCATGTCGCGTTCGGCCTGCGCAGGGGTCGTTTCACCCATCACCGCCCAAGACAAGATCCCGTAGGCGCACTGCTCCACCAGGAGCGCCAGCTGGGTATCGGGCGGTGTGGGCCGGGAGATCCCGGCGACGGCCAAGATGTTGGCGCGCAGATCGAAGTCTCCGGGTGCAGTCGATTCGGATCGCCGGGCATTGACCGAGGTGATCATCGCGCGTGCCAGCCGCGGCCGCGCGAGCATCGATCGGCAGAGCCCAACCATGAGATCGGTGACGTCAGTTGCCGGACAGCCCGTCAGCGGGTGCGAAGGACCGGCGGTCTGGGTGTAGTGCAACAACAAGGCGCTGAACAAGTGATGCTTGGTGGGGTAGTAGCGGTAGACGGTCGCGATCGACACCGCTGATTGATCGGCCACATCCTGCATCCGGACGGCCTCCAAGCCGTCGCGGGAACCGAGTCGGGCGGCGGTGGCAAGGATGCGCTCGCAGCGTTGTCGTTGGGCGGGCGTGCTGGGGGTGGCGGCTTCGCGCTCAACTGGCGGGCGGGGCACCGGTGCCTCGGGCGGCCGCTGCGAGCAACTTCTGCATCAGCCGATGCGAGGCGAGCACCGCTTCGGCCCGATCTGCGGTGGCGTGCAAAGCGGGGCTGTCGGCGTGGGCCGAGATGACGTGCACCGGTCCCCGGGAGAGCTGGTCGAGGCCTTCACGGGCGACATCGGCCGGATCGGACACCCGCAGCCCCGGCACGTCGAAGTTGAGGCCGGCCCGTGCCATGGCCGGCGTCCTGGTCACCCCGAGCACCAATTCCAGGACGTGCACGTTGTGGTCGCGCAACTCCAACCACAGGCCCTCGGTGTAGATCCGGCTGAATGCTTTCGCGCCCCCGTAGACGGTCTGCCGTGCCGAACCGAGATACCCGGTCAGCGACCCGACCAACAGCAGACCACCGCGCTGCCGGACCCGCATCGGCCTGGCGAAATGGTGGATCAGCGCCAACGGTGTCCGCACGTTCAGGTCGAGGACGCGCTCGAAGGCAGCCAGATCGCCGTCGAGGAACTCAGCGCTGTGGGTGTTGGCACCCGCGTTGTAGATCAGCAGACCCACCTCGACGTCGGACGTCGCCTCGCTGATCCGCGTGACGGCATCGGCGGCGGTCAGATCCAGAGCGAGCGCCCGGACGTCGACACCGCGGGCCCGGCACCGATCCGCGGTGTCGCGCAACGGGTCTGACTTGCGAGCGATCAGGACCAGATTGATACCGGCCGCGGCCAGCTGGGACGCGAACTCGGCGCCGACACCTTCCGAGCCTCCAGCGATCACAGCCCAGGGGCCGTACTGCTGCGCCCATTCGGGTTGATCATCGCTGGACAAGAGACACCTCCGTAACTAAAATTCATTCTAGTTTTCTCAAACGAGGCTACCTCACCCCCGCGGCGCAACGGAAGGCGCAGAGTCGATGCGATACAACGGTCCCCGGATTCGGCCCCGCTGATGCGGCTCGGTTTGGCCACGCCGGTCGTCATTCAGATCCCTGGCGTGGCATCGAGCTGGGAAGCCGAGGCCAATGTTGACGACCTTGGCCAGATCGCCTCGGCCGCCGACGAACTCGGGTTCGCCTACCTCACCTGTTCGGAACATGTCGCGGTTCCCGCCGAGGCCGCGGCCGGCCGCGGGGTGACCTACTGGGATCCGTTGGCCACCTTGTCGTTTCTGGCCGCCCGCACCCATTCGATTCGATTGGTGACATCGGTTGTGGTGCTGGGCTATCACCATCCGTTGGAGATCGCCAAATGCTACGGGACCCTGGACCGGCTCAGCGGTGGTCGGCTGACCTTGGGTGTCGGGGTGGGGTCGCTGCGGGAAGAGTTCGACCTGCTCGGTTGCGCGTGGGAAGACCGCGGCGCCCGGGCCGATGACGCGATGATGGCGTTGCGGGCGTCGCTGTCGACCACCCGCCCCGCCTATCACGGCGCCTTTTACGGGTTCGACTCGATGATCGTGCAGCCCTGCGCCGTGCAACAGCGGGTGCCGATCTGGGTGGGTGGACGCACCCGGCGTTCGCTTCGCCGGGCGGTGGGCCTGGGTGACGGCTGGACACCATTCGGCCTCACCATCGACGAACTGGTGAAACACCTTGACGCGGTTGACTTGCCGGACGAGTTCGCAGTCGTCTTGTCGACGCCCCCGCTGGATCCGATCGGCGCCCCCCAGCAAGCCCTCGATCGGATCGGCAGATTGACCGGCGTCGGCGCGACCGATATCAGCTGCGTGATCTCGGCCCGTTCGGCGGCGCACTTCCGCGACCAGCTGAGCGCACTTGCCGAGCTGGCCGACCTGCCGCGTCCGGGGCGACGATGAGCGAACAGCGGTTGGCTGACCTAGAGCGGCGTCTGCAGCAGATCGAGGACGAGCGCGCGATCGAGCGGCTGATCGCGTCCTATGGACCGCTGGTGGACGCCGGTGACCCCGAATCGACCGCCGCGCTGTGGCATCACGACGGTGTCTACGACGTCGAGAACTGGCTGATGAGCGGCCGCGAGCAGATTGCGGCCATGGTGCGCTCGCGTGGCCACCAGGATCTGATCGCTCGAGGTTGTACGCACTTTCTGGGCCCGGCGGTGGTCACCGTGACCGGCGACGAAGCGGTCGCGGTGTGTGAGTCGACGCTGCTGGTCAAACAGGGCAGCGAGTTTCGCGTCGCGCGGGGCGGCGCCAACTACTTTCACCTCAAGCGGGTGGCCGACTCGCCCGGGCAGTGGCAGATCGTCAAGCGGATCACCCGGATGCTCGACGGCGCCGCCCAGAGTCGGGAGTTGTTGACCGACGGCATAGCCGGACGAATCCGATGATGCCGGTTCTGAGTGGGAGAACCGCCCTGATCACCGGCGCGGGCGCCGGCATCGGCGAGGGGATCGCCCGACGATTCGCCGAAGAGGGCGCGCATGTCGTGGTCGCCGAGCTCGACGAAGAGTCTGGGCGTAGCGTGGCCGCGTCGGTCGACGGGCTCTATGTGCCGATGGACGCAGCAGATCGAGCAAGCGTCGAAAACGCTGTGGCGGAAACAATTGCGTCATACGGGTCGATCGACATCCTGGTCAACAACGCATGGGGTGGTGGTGCGCTCGGCCGTGTCGAGCACAAGACCGATGCCCAGCTCACCGGGGCACTCGCTGTCGGATACATGGGCCCCTTCTGGGCTATGCGAGCCGCTCACGCCGACATGAAGGACCGCGGCTGGGGTCGAATTATCAACATGTGCAGCCTCAATGGAGTCAACGCCCACATCGGGACCCTGGAATACAACGCCGCCAAAGAAGCGCTGCGTGCCCTGACCAGAACCGCCGCTCGTGAATGGGCGCCGAACGGCATCACCGTCAACGCGATCTGCCCAGCGGCCAAGAGCAAGCAGTTCTACCAGGCGATGAGTGAGCACCCCGAACTGGAACCGTTGGCCGACGCGATGAATCCGATGGGACGTATGGGCGATCCGTACGAGGACATCGCACCGATTGCGGTGTTCCTGGCCGCCGACTCATCCCGGTATCTCACCGGCAACACACTTTTCGTCGACGGCGGAAGCCACATCAACGGCGTGGCCTGGGCGCCGAGCCTGCCAGACAGTTAGCTGCCGCGAGGTAGCCGGAACCGTCCTTCACTACTCGGCGGCTAGACTGCGCGCAAAAGCGTCTATCCGCCGGCACGGCAGGGGAGATTAATGGATCTGCGGTGGTCGGAGGAAGACCGGGCATTTCAAGCCGAGGTACGGGATTTTCTCGACCAGAAGCTGACACCGGAGCTGCGCCGAGCGGGCCGGCTGATGACCAGCGTGTACGCCGACCACGAGGCCAGCATGGCGTGGCAGGCGATTCTGCACGAGCGGGGTTGGGCGGCGCCCGCGTGGCCGGTGGAGCATGGCGGCTGCGATTGGAGCCTCACCCAGCACTACATCTTCAGTCGCGAGTCGACCCTCGCCGGCGCGCCGTCCCTGTCACCCATGGGAATCCGGATGGTCGCGCACGCGATCGTCCGGTACGGCACGGACGCACAGAAGGACTACTTCCTGCCCCGGATCCTCACCGGCGAGGTGTTCTTCTGCCAGGGGTACTCCGAGCCGGAGGCCGGATCGGACTTGGCGGCCTTGTCGATGGCGGCCACTGTCGACGGCGACGACCTGGTCTGCACCGGCAGCAAGATCTGGACCACCCACGCCGGTGAGGCGAACTGGATGTTCGCGCTGGTGCGCACGTCCCGGACCGGTAAGAAGCAGCAGGGCATCACGTTCTTGCTGATCGACATGACCTCTCCCGGTATCGAGATTCGGCCGCTGGTGATGACTTCCGGCGAAGAGATCCAGAACCAGGTGTTCTTCGACGAGGTGCGGGTCCCCAAGGCCAACGTCATCGGGGAGATCGACAGCGGCTGGACGGTCGCGAAATATCTGCTCGAGTTCGAGCGCGGCGGCGGCGCGGTGGCGCCGGGCCTGCAGGTGGTGGCCGAGGAGGTTGCCACGGCTGCCAAGAATCAGCCGGGGCCCGGCGGCGGCAAGCTTGCCGACGACGACGCCTTCATGCGCAAGCTGGCCGACGCGCGGATTCGCGCCGAGGTGTTGGAGATCCTGGAATACCAGGTGCTCACCGCCGTCGCGCAGGGGCGCAATCCCGGGGCGTCGTCGTCGATGCTCAAGATCTTGGGCACCGAGCTGAGCCAGGAACTGACGGCGCTGGCGTTGGAGGCGGCCGGGCCGCGTGGGCGGATCTACCAGCCGCACGTCACCGCGCCCGGCGGGCCGATCGCCGACTACCAGCCTCCCGCCGACGGGTATGCGTCTGGCGAACCGTGGCAGGCGGTGGCCCCGCTGCGCTACTTCAACGACCGGGCCGGATCGATCTACGCCGGCAGCAACGAAATTCAGCGGAATATTCTGGCCAAGGCGGCATTGGGGCTCTAATGGACTTCAACATGAACAACGAGCAGCAGATGCTGCGTGACGGCATCACCAAGTTCCTCGCCGCACGCTACGACCTCGAGACGAGCCGCGCGGCAGCCAAGACCGGCGCCGGCTGGCAGCCCGAGATCTGGCGCGCCTTCGCTGGCGAACTGGGCATTCTGGGTGCGACGTTCCCCGAAGAGTTCGACGGAATCGGCGGCGGTGCTGTCGAACTCATGGTCATCACCGAAGCGCTCGGGCACGCGCTGGTGATCGAACCCTATGTCGACACCGTCGTCGTCGCGGGCGGACTGCTGCGCCGCTCCGGCAGCTCGGTCGCAGCCGGTGTGCTCAAGGAGCTCGTGGCCGGTACCGCGGTAGCGGCATTGGCTGCAGCGGAACCGGATTCAGCAGACCGTTGGCAGGACGCGAAAACCCTGGCGCGCCCCGATGGTGACGGTTGGGTGTTGAACGGCTCGAAGATCATGGCCGTGGCGGCACCCCTGGCAACGCATCTGCTGGTCACCGCGCGTATCGAGGGCGAGGATGGAATCTCGTTGTTCCTCACCGACGCCGACGCTGCGGGCATCACGCTGCACCCGTATCGGACCATCGACGACCGGAGCGCGGCCGACGTCACCTTCACCGATCTGCGGCTTGGCGCGGATGCGTTGCTGGGTGAGCGGGGCGGGGCCTGGCCCTCGTTGGCGCAGGCCCGCGACGAGGGTGCCGCGGCGATCTGCTCCGAAGCGGTTGGCTGTATGCGAAAAGTCCTGGCGGACACCGTCGAATACTGCAAGCAGCGTCAGCAGTTCGGGCAGCCCATCGGCAGCTTCCAGGTTCTCCAGCACCGCATGGTCGACATGTTGATGGAGGTCGAGCAGTCGGCCGCCGCGGTCTACCTGGCGATCCTCAATCTCGAGGCCGACGAAGCGACCCGTGCCCGTGCGGTGTCGGCGGGCAAGGCCACCATCGGCCGGGCGGCCCGATTCGTCGGCCAAGAGGCGGTGCAGCTGCACGGTGGTATGGGCATGACCGAGGAGTTGGCGATCGGCCACTACTTCAAGCGGCTCACCGCTATTCAATACGAGTTTGGAAGCACCGACTCGCACCTCGCCCGCTACGCGGAGCTGACCAAGGCGTAGTTGGGTCGGCTACTTCTTCAAGTGCTGCGGGCAGTAAGCGTTCGCGGCCGCCGCTGCGAACTGCGAAGCGGCGTCCATGGTCAGCCCGGGGTTGTCGGCCGTGAGTTGTTTGACGACCTGCAATCCCGTCTCGCCGTTGTTCGCCATGCTGCAGACGGCATGACCGGCCACAATGGCCTGATCGCTACTGGCGAAGGTAAGTCCCACGGCTCTTACCGCAGTCAGGAAGGCGGCGTCGCCGCCGCCCCCCGCATCGGGATCCGCGTACGCCGGTGCGGCACAACCGATGACGGCGGCTACGCCCAAGATCGATAACACGCTGCGCATGCTGTTCCTCCTACTCTTCACTCGACTGCCTGAGGTTTCCATGCTCTGCAATCCCTCTACTGCGACGTGATGAGACGGGCGATCTCGATGTAGAGCGGGATGCCGATGGTGACGTTGTAGGCGAACGTCAGACCCAGCGATGCGGCCAGCGGCAAGCTGGGGCTGGCTTCCGGAATCGCCAGCCGCTGGATCGCCGGCACGGCGATGTACGACGCCGCGCCGCACAGCACGGCGAACAGGACGTAGGTGCCCAGCTGGAAGTGGATGCCGGTCAGCTGCGAATAGGTGTGTGCCACAAACAGGCCCAGGGTCGCGAACAGGTTGGGAACCAGCAGGCCGAAGAGGATGAAGCCACGGCCGGCCGTTTTCAGGTCCTTCAGCTTGCGCGCGGCGGTCAGGCCCATCTCGAGCAGGAAGAGACACAGGACGCCCTGGAACGCGGTGACGAAGACCGGGTCGTCGACACCGGTGACCTTCGAGCCCTGCAAACCGCTGATGAAGCCGATCGCGATACCACCGAGCAGCAGGCAGATGCCCGGGTTGAGGAAGACCTCCCGCACCAGTTCCCGGCTGATCAGCCGTCCGTTGGAGGTCACTTCGGTCCCCGCGCGACGCTCGAGGCTGGTCTCGATGGCCAGGCCGCCGGTGGGGTCGCCGGCCTGGGTGGCGCCGACGGCTGCCGGGACAGAATCGGCCGGCACCGTGTAGCCCGGCTCGTGAGGCATGTTTCCGGCAGCGTCCATCCCCCGGTGCCGCAACCGGGCGACCAGGAACAGTGCCACCAAGCAGCCGGGGATCTCCATGATCGCCAGCATCACCGGCATGTAGGCGTCGAAGGCCATGCCGATGGTGGCGAGCACGCCCATGCAGGTGGCGAAGGTTCCGGCCGAATCGGAGCCGTAGTACCCGGCGACCGTTGCGCGGTCGACTTCGCGCATCTTCGTGAGGTATTTCAGCAGCACATAGGCGATCGTGCCGATCAGGAAGTTCAGGACGAAGCCGGTGAGCATGAATCCGAGGATTCCGCCGATCTGCGAGATGTCGATGCCGGCGAGCTCCTCGCCGCCGTGCCAACCGATGGCCAGCAACAGGTACATCGTCAGACCCTGATACACCGCGTTCGGAAACTCGAACGGCACCTTGGCCAGCGCGAGAAGGAAGCCGAAGTAGAAGAACAGCAACAGTGGCTTGAACAGGTTATGCGTGAAGTTCTGCCAGAACTCGAGAAGCATGACTCTCTCTTTCGGGGAAGGTAGGGGAGGGTTCGGCGCCGCTGGTAGGCGTCAGCTGAGGGGGGTTGCGGCCTTCTTGGCGCCCTTGAGGTGTACGGCGTGAACGCCGGGCTTGCGGGACAGCTCTTCAAGCAGTTCGTCGAGTCCGGCCTGGTCGACGTTCCAGTGCTGGACCGCCTCGGGCTGGCTCTGCAGCTTGGCGATCACCGCGTCGAGCTTGACGGGAGTCTTCGCCTTGCCACCCTGGATCCGGATGCGACCGGTGCCCGCGGTAGCGGTGCGGGGGCGGGCACTTCCCAGGGCTCCGCCGGCCATGCTGCCCAGCGCAGCCTGGTTGAGCAGGCCGCCGGCCATCCCCGAGGCGGGGGCGGCAGCCAGGGCTGCGGCGGGGGCGCCGGTGGCCGCCAGCCGGATCGCCGGGCTGGCAGAGGCCCAGCTCGGCGGGACGGACAGGTTGCCGACCAGGTTCGCCTCGGACATGGTGGCCGACACCGACGAGGTCAGGCCGGCCACGCCTCCCATCCGCAGCCCGGCGCCGAGGCCGCTGAGCGGCAGGCCCTCGAAAACCCGGCCTACCGGGGTTCCGAACTTGAGGAAGTTCTGGATGGGGAAGTTGGTCAGCAGCGAAATGTCGTTGAACGGCGTGGTCAGCCCCGCCGGACCCTTCAGAGCCGCGAACACCGACGCGAAGTTGGCCGGAGCACTCGGATTGCCGGTCAGCTGGATGAGCGCGTTGTTGACGAAGTTGTTGTACTGGGTGGCCAGGTTGCCCAGGAAATCCATGATCGAGTTGCCGCCCGAGGTGGCTGCCGCCGACCCCGCGTTGGCCGCCGACGTGGCTTCGGCGGTCCCGGTGGTGGTCTGTGGTGGCTCGGTGAACGCGGTGGTCTTGGTTGCCGCGGCGGCCGATGCGGCGTAGGTCTGCATGGCGGCGGCGTCCTGCGCCCACATCTCCAGGTACTGGGCTTCGTTGGCCGCGATGGCGGCGAGATTCTGGCCCAGGAAGTTCGTGGCGTACAGCATTTGGTTCTGGGTGCGGTTGGCCGTAACGACTTCCGGCGGAACGGTCGCCGCGTGCGCTGCTTCGTAGGCGGTGGCTGCGGCCTGCGCCTGCGTGGCCGCCTGAGCCGCGGTGGCCGCGGTGGTCGACATCCAGGCGGTGAAGGGCTGGGCGGCGGCCGTCATCGCCGCTGCCGACGGACCGGTCCACGATTCACTGGCGAGCGAGTCGAGCACGGCGTTGTATTCAGATGCGGCGGTGCTTAATTCGCTGGCAAGACGCCCCCACGCCGTGGCGGCGGCAACAAGCGACGCGGATCCGGGCCCGGCGTACATCTTGGCCGAGGTGACCTCTGGCGGGATCAAAGAAAAGTACATTTCGACACCCTTATCTGGTCGCGTGCGACTGGGTCGGCTGGGGGAGGCCATGTTTCGTCATCGCTGGGTCACTCATCCAGTGCCGGAATGACGATGATGGTGGCGGCCGCGGGATCGGCCTCACCGGGCGGAATGGGGCCGAAGGCATCGGACCCGCCGCTGTTGCGCAGCGAACGGGTTGCCGCGCCGACAGTTTGGGTGGCGGTGGTGCCCATACCGCGGCCCAGCAGGCTGGACAGTGCCATCTCACCGAACATGGCGTCTTGACCGGCTACCGCAGCCATCGGAGCGGCCTCCAGTGCCGCCGGCAAGGACGAAGCCATGCTGACCAGCTTGGTCGCCGGCGCTGCGACCGCCCAGGAAGCAGGTACCGACAACTTCCCGACGGTCGCGGCGTTGCCCAGCACGCCGGTCGCACTGGTCAGGCTTGCCGCCGGTAGTGCCGTTTGTGCGAGAGGTGCCAGCGGCAACAGCGCTCCGGTAATGGCTTTCGGGCCGGCGAAGAACGACTGCGCAGCCATCCCGTTCATGATCCACGAGTACATCTGTCCGAACGCCAGCCAATAGCCGCCGGGGATTGTCGACCAGCCGAGAGGGGTCGTGGCCCCGGTCAGTGTGCTGAAGATCAAGTTCCAGTTGTCCAGGAATGAACCCGATGTTGTCGCCGCCGCGGTCCCCACCGGGTTGGAGGCCAACGACTGCAGTGCCTGGGGCATCGCGTTGAGCATCTGGGAAACCTGCTGCGCGATATTGGAAGCCGTCGAGTTTCCGGTTGCTTCTGCCGCTGCCGCCGCCTGATTGGCCGCACCGGTCGGATTGGTGGTCTCCGGGGGCTGGTTGAACGGTGTGAGCTGTGTTGCCGCTGCGGCCGATCCGGCGTAGCCGTACATGGCCCCGGCGTCCTGCGCCCACATCTCCGCGTAGTGAATCTCAGTGGCCGCGATCGCCGGCGTGTTCTGTCCGAGGAAGTTCGTCGCGATCAGGGTTGCCAGCTGCGTCCGGTTCGCCGCGACCACCGGCGGTGGCACCGTGGCGGCGAAGGCGGCCTCGTAGGCCGCGGCCGCGGCACGGGCTTGGTTGGCCGAGAGCTCTGCCTGCGTCGCGGTCGTGCTCATCCACGTCACGTAGGGCTCTGCTGCGGCGGCCATCGTGGTGGACGACGGCCCTGACCATTCCCCCGTGAGGCTCGAGACCACGGACTCGTAGGCCGAAGCCGCAGAACCCAATTCCGCCGCGAGTGCGTCCCAAGCCGAAGCGGCCGCCAGCAGGGGGCCGGAGCCCGCACCTGCGTACATCCGGCCGGAGTTCATCTCCGGTGGCAATGCAGCAAAATCCATCTCGGGTGACTCCTTACGTCACGCGTCCTGACTGCCGACGCTTGAAAACTCGCCATCGAAACCCAAACCCTAGACGGCCGTTGTCTATTCGAGGTTCCTGCGATGTAAACAGCGTGCGACCATTTTCAGTTAATAGTGGTACCAGTAGATCTTTGAAAACTGTTGTGAGGCAGCTGTCATCAAGCTATCCGCAGCGATTACCCGCTTACATCAAGCTTTTGACGGTCTTTATGCCGTTAATTCCAAACGGGAGAAATCGCAGCCGGTTTCGAGTTTTCCGGCTACGCCATCAGCCGGATTGCCGAAGCCGGTCCACGCCTCTTCGTTCGGGCGGAATTCTCTTCACAATCGTCATCTCAGTCGACTGATAGTACGCAGGGGTTGCTGGAAACTACCTGTATGCGAACTGGGTCTTCGCTGTCGCTGTGCTGCTGGCGGACTGTCAGGCTTGCGGTCGCCCGTACTCGGGCAGAGGTCAGCGGAAGCGGACGTGCATGGTCGCGAGGCCGAAGATCTTCCGGTTCTCGGACTTCGCGGCGACCAAGATGATACCGCTACGCGTGTCAGCGTCCAGCGACTTGATCCGGCCGCTGAATTCGATGTCGGAGCCTTCCTTGGCGGACACGATCGCGGGTGCGGACAGTCGTACGGCGTAGCGAGTGACGGCACCCGGGTCGCCGGTCCAGGAGGAGGCGAAGCCCGCGCCCAGGCCCATGGTGAGCATGCCGTGCGCGATCACGTCGGGCAGGCCGGCCAGCTTGGCGATGTCCTCGTCCCAGTGGATGGGGTTGGCGTCGCCGGCGACACCGGCGTAGTTCACCAGGTCGCCCCGGGACAGTCGGGTGTGATGCACCGGCAGGGCGTCGCCGACCTTCACCTCGTCGAAGGAAGGTGTCGCCGGGGTGCGGGTCAGGCCCCCCTCGGATATCCGGATCTCGCCTGCGGGCCGCACTGTTTTTTCATAGCGGGCGGCCGATTCGCCGACATCGAGGATGTTGACGTCGTGCATCATCGCGCGCTGCACGGCGGTCTTGACTTCCGGGCCGATGTCCTCGGCGGTGACACCGACCACGGTGGTGTGCAGGGTGTGCACCACTTCCCCCGCCGTGTCGGTGAAGGTGTTGGTGACGGTGATCAGGTCGCGGCCGGCGATCCGGCGTACCGAGGTCAGCTCGACGTCGATGGTCAGTTCGTCGCCGTCCACGATTGGACGGTGCTGCTCGAAGACCTCTTCGGTCTGCATGTAGGTGTCGTAGCCGACGACGACGGATTCGAACATGCGCCGGTTGCACGCCATGCCCGGGGTTGAGGTGAACGTCAACGGCGCCACCAGGCCCGAGTAGCCCATCTCGGCGGCTGCGGCGACGTCCCAATGCGCGGGGTGATAGTCCTGCACGGCGCGCGCGTACTCGCGGACCTTCTCGCGGCCCACCAGGTAGGTGCCGTCCATCTGGTAGTAGTGGCCGACCCGGGCTTCCAACGCGGACGTCTCTGCTGCGGTCATGAGTTGACTCAACCGTTCTGTCGGCTGGTTGCGGAAGCCGACTAAAGCACCCTAGCGGGTCTCCGCCATCGGCTCAGCGGGGATCACGAGCGCGGCGTAGCCGGGCGCTGCGCCGTCGCCGGGCAGGTGATGGGTGGCCACCACCACCGTCCGATCGGCTCCGAACAGCCCGCGCGCGGCCAAGACGGCCCGCAGCAGGTCGTCCGCGTCGGTGGCGTCGAGGTGCTCGGTGGGTTCGTCGAGCAGCACGATCCGGGCCGGCGAGAGCAGGGCCCGGGCCAGTAACAGGCGCCGCCGCTGCCCCGCTGACAGTGCTTCGGCGCCGCCGGCCAGCACGGTGGCCAAACCGTCCGGAAGACCAGCCAGCCACTGCCCGAGCCCCACCCGGCTCAATGCGCTGACCAGCTCGTCGTCGCGGCAATCGCCCCGCGCCACCAGCAGATTGTCCCGGACTGTGGTCGCGAAGACGTGTGCGTCTTCGGCGAAGAAACTGATCGCGGATCGCAGGTCGGCTTCGGAAAGCTCCTGCAGTACGGTCCCGCCGACGGAAACCTGACCGGTCAGCGGTGCCAGCAGGCCGGCCAGGGTCATCAGCAGCGTGGTCTTGCCGGCTCCGCTGGGGCCGGTGATGGCCAGCCGGTCCCCGGGCGCCAGCTCAAGTTGCACGCGCACGGACTGATCCCGTCGATATCCGGACCGCAGATCGGCGCGCAGTGGCGGCGTGGTGGCCGAATCCGGCCGCAGGACTGCCGGTGTGTCCGCAGTCACGGGATCATCCGGGGCCAGGTCGATCAGCCGCCGCGCCGCGATCCGTGCACGGGTCAGGGCGACGGCGGCGCCCGGCAGTGCTGTGGTCGCCTCGAACGCGGACAGCGGCAACAACATCAGAATTGCCACGGTGGTAGGTGCCACGGCATCGGCCAGCCCGATCCCGGCTACCACGGCGCCCAGCACACTGAACCCGATCGCGGCGGTGGGCAGCGCAGCGGCGATCGCGGCCGGTTCGGCGGCCCCGTCCAGGGCTGCGCCCCACGCCCGCTGGCGGCGTTGGGATTCGCCGATGACGGCGGGAAGCCGCCCGGCGATCCGCAGCTCAGGGGCGTGGTCGAGTGCGTCCATGGCTGCGACGTCACGCTCTGCGAGGTGGTCGCGGGCCGTGTGTTCCTGCGCCGCGGCGGCCCGCGCGGCCAGCCACGGCGCCACCACACCCGCAGCCAGCAGGCAGACCGCCAGGACCATCGCTGCCGCCGGCGAGATCACCGCGATCACCGAGGTGGCGACCATGCCCAGCACCGCCGCGACCCCGATCGGCAGCAGGGCACGTACCAGGACGTCTGCCAGCGCGTCGATGTCGGCGCCCATCCGCGCCACCAATTCACCACTGTGCAACCGCACCGCGTTCTGCACCGGGCCACGGGCCAGTCGCCGGTAGAGCTGTCCGCGGGCGGTGCCCGCGGCCCGCAGCGCCGCGTCGTGACTCACCAGCCGCTCGCAGTAGTGCAGTACGCCGCGCGAGATCGCGAATGCCCGCACCGCCACCACCGCGATCGACAGGTCCAGCACCGGCGGCATCTGCCAGGCCCGAGTGATCAGCCAGGCCGAGATCGCGGCCAACGCGAGCGCACTGCACAGCGACAACGTCCCGAGCAGGCCGGCCAACAGCAGCCGGGGCAGGCGCGGGCGCAGCAGCCCGACGGCCTCCCGTAGCGGATCAGGCCGGCGCATGATCTGCGGCTCCCACGCTGTGCACGGTGACGACCTGGTCGCCGATCGCCAGCACCGGTGTTCGGTGGCCCACCACCACGACCGTCGCTCCGGTGCGCGCGCGTCGCACCAGCTCGGCCAGGACCCGTCGTTCGGTGGCGGCGTCCAGGTGGGCTGTCGGTTCGTCGAGCAACAGCACCGGCGCTGTCGAGCCCAGCGCTCGCGCCAGCCCCAGCCGCTGCCGCTGCCCCAATGACAAGCCGACACCACCGCGACCCAGCCTGGTGTGAAGCCCGTCCGGCAGCCCAGCGATCACGTCATCGAAACCTGCTGCGGCGCAAGCAGTATCGGTGTCGATGAGATCGCCGAACAATGCGAGGTTGTCCGCCACCGTGCCCGGGATCAGCGCCGGACGCTGTGGCAGCCAGGACAATTGGGCCCACCATGCCGGCTGGTCGAGGGCGGCGATGTCGACCCCGGCCACCGTGATGCGTCCGGAATCGGAGGCGGTGAGGCCGGCGATCGCCGCCAGCGTGGTGCTCTTGCCGGCGCCGTTGGCTCCGGTCAGCACGGTGACCTGGCCGGGTTCGATCACTGCGGTCAGGCCGGCCGGCGCGGCGCCGTCTCGGCCGGCGACGCTGAGCCGATCGAGGTGAATCCGGGCACCACGTGCGGCAACCGTGCGGGTTCCCGGTGCTTGGCGAGCCGGTTCACCGATCAGCGCAAAGGCCTTCTCGGCGGCGGCGCGCCCATCCTGGGCCGCGTGAAACTCCACCCCGATCCGGCGCAGCGGCCAATACACGTCGGGCACCAGCAGCAACACCGTCAGCCCGGCGGTCAAGGTCATCTCGCCGAACACCAGGCGCAGGCCGATGCTGACGGCCACCACCGCCACGCTCAGCGTGGCCAGCAACTCGAGCACCAGCGCCGACAGGAACGCGATCCGCAGGGTGGCCATCGTCGACCGGCGCTGCGCGTCGGACAGTTCGGCGATACGGCGCTCCGGCCCGGCCGCCCGCCCCAGGGCACGCAGGGTCGGGATGCCGGCGATCAGGTCCAGCAGCCGGGCCTGCAAGGTTGTCATGGCCGCCAGGGCCGCCGCCGAACGATCCGCGGTGGCCAGGCCGATCAGCACCATGAACACCGGGATCAGCGGCAACGTGATCATCACGAGCACCGCCGCGCGCCGGTCGTAGCAGGCGATCACCAGCACGGTCACCGGGGTCAGGATCGCCGCCAGCAGGAGTGCGGGCAGGTAGGCGGTGAAGTAGGGGCGCAGTCCGTCCAGTCCCCGGGTGACGACGGTTGCGGCGGCGTCCCGTTCGGTGGCCAGCCGGCGGGGGGAGCGCGCGGTGATCGCGGTCAGCACCTGTCCGCTCAGCTCGGCGATCACCGCGCTGGCTCCGCGCTGGCCCAGGCGTGCCTGCAGCCAGTGCGCCAGGGTGCGCACCGTCCACAACAGCGCGAGTGCCGCCAGCAGCGGTGACCAGTGCGCGATGCTGCGTGTCGACGGTTCGGTGATCACGTGAGACACGATGTCGGCCAACACGATCGCGGACCCGATTGCGCAGGCCGAGATCACCACCCCGCAGCCCACCATGGCCAGCAGAAAGCGGCGCACCGCCGTCGATGCCTGCCAAAGCCGCGGGTCCAGCGGCGCCCGAGCTCCCCGGGCGCTCAGGACGGCTGCCTCGCCAACCCGATGGACGGCGGAATCTGATCCGCTGAGATCCGTTGCCGGAACACCCAGTACGTCCAGCCCTGGTACACCATCGCCAGCGGGGCGAAGATCACCGCGGCCCAGGTCATGATCTTCAAGGTGTACGGGGTGGACGAGGCGTTGTAGATCGTCAGGCTCCACTGCGGATCCAAAGTGGAAGGCAACAGGGCCGGATACAGGGCGCCGAACAACAATACGACCACCGCCGCGACGACGGCGGCGCTGCAGGCGAATGCCCAGCCGTCGGACACCCGGCGCCACACCAGCGCCACCGCCGCCACCTGCGCCACCACCGCGACGCCCAGTACCGGCCACGTCCACCCGGTGCCGTAGGCGAGTTGGGTCCACACCCCGAAGCCGCCGACCAGCGCGGTCACCGGTAGCGCCAGCCGGATCGCGAAGCGGTGCGCGTCGTCGCGGATCGCCCCGGAGGTCTTCAACGCGGTGAAGACCGCGCCGTAGAACAGGAACAGTCCGCCGGTGGCCAGACCACCCAACAGGGTGTAGGCGTTGATCACGTCGCTGAACGCCAGGCGGACATGGTGGTCGGCGTCTACCGGCAGGCCTCGGACCAGGACCGCGAACGCCACCCCCCACAGAATCGCCGGCAACCAGGAACCGGCGGCGATGCCGAAGTCCGCCCAGGCTCGCCACTTCGGGTCGTCGACCTTGCCGCGCCACTCGATGGCGACGGCCCGCACGATCATGCCGAACAGGATGGCCAGCAGCGGCAGGTACAGCGCCGAGAACACCGTGGCATACCAGCCCGGGAACGCGGCGAACATCGCGCCGCCGGCGGTGATCAACCAGACCTCGTTGCCGTCCCAGACCGGGCCGATGGTGTTCAGCGCGGCACGTCGGTGCGCCTCCGCTGAATCAGGGGCGCTGACGCGGCCGAACGGTGCCATCAACATCCCCACCCCGAAGTCGAAGCCCTCCAAGACGAAGAATCCGAGAAACAGCACCGCGACCAGTACGAACCACACCTGTTGTAGGTCCATCGCGATGACCTCCTTCTGCGTCAGTAGGCGAACGACAGTGGTGCCACGTCGTTCTCGCCGGGCGGCGCCGGCGGAGCGGGTTCGGCGTCGTGCTCCAGTGGTCCCTCGGCCACGTAGCGTCTGATCAGCCAGAACCAGATCACCGCGAGCACCGCATAAACCAGGGTGAACATCACCAGCGAGGTGACCACCACACCCACGCTGTTTCCCGACACGCCCTCGGCGACGGTCAGCCGTACATTCGGGTCCCCGGTCGGGTTGGGGACGACAACCCAAGGCTGGCGGCCCATTTCGGTGAAGACCCAGCCGGCGCTGTTGGCCAGGAACGGGGTGGGGATGGTCAGCAGGGCCAGCCAGGAGAACCAGCGCTGGTTCGGGATCCCCCCGCGGCGGGTCAACCACAGCGCGGCAAGCGCGAACAGCACCGGCAACAGCAGCAGGCCGATCATCGCGCGGAACGACCAGTACGTGACGAACAGGTTCGGCCGGTAGTCGCCGGGGCCGAACTTCTGCTCGTAGTGCTGCTGGATGTCGCGGACCCCGTCGAGCCGAACGCCGGTGAATCGGCCCTCGGCCAGGAACGGCAGCACGTAGGGCACCTCGATCACCCGGGTCAGGTGGTCGCAGTTGTTCTGCCGTCCGACGGTCAAGACCGAGAAGCTCGGGTCGGTGGCGGTGTCGCACAACGATTCCGCCGACGCCATCTTCATCGGTTGCTGGACGAACATCAGCTTGCCCTGTATGTCGCCGGTAAAGAACAGTCCCACCGCGGCGACCAGTGCGACGAGGCTCCCGAGGATGGTCGCCGGCCGGTACAGGGTGGCCGCGTCACTGCCGGCGGTCTGCGGGGCGCCGTCGGCACGGGACCGGACCATCCACCAGGCGCTGACCGCGGCGACGAACGTCCCGGCCGTCAAGAACGCGCCGGCAACCGCGTGCGACAGGGCGGCCTGGGCGGTGTTGTTGGTGAACAGCGCCATGATGCTGTCCAATTCGGCGCGCTTGGTCTCCGGATTGAAGTGAGCGCCGACCGGGTGCTGCATGAAGGAGTTGGCGGCGATGATGAAGAACGCCGACACGTTGGTGGCGATGGCGACAACCCAGATGCACGCCAGGTGCACCACCCGCGGCAATCGGCTCCAGCCGAAGATCCACAGCCCGATGAAGGTGGACTCGAAGAAGAAGGCGGCCAGTCCCTCCATCGCCAGCGGTGCGCCGAATACGTCGCCGACGAACCGTGAGTACTCGCTCCAGTTCATGCCGAACTGGAATTCCTGCACGATCCCGGTGGCGACCCCCAGCGCGAAGTTGATCAGGAACAGCTTGCCGAAGAACTTCGTCAGCCGATACCAGGCGACGTTGTCGGTGAGCACCCACACCGTCTGCATGACCGCGACCAATGGGGCCAAACCTATGGTCAGCGGCACAAATATGAAGTGATAGACGGTGGTGATTCCGAACTGCCACCGCGATACGTCGACAACATCCATGGGCGATCTCCCGGAGCTGCGGAGCCGATGCTACGACCGAGTGTAGTAGTTGCGTCGCGTCGGCACTAGAGGTCAATTTGACCTGCGGTTATCGCGCGGCCGGCGGGGGAAGTGTCGATGGCCGAACGTCAGCCGGATGAGCTCACGTCGGGTTCCCCAAGCGGAACAGGTTGAACCGGTAGGAGTTCACGACCTTGGGCAGAATTCGTGCCAGCGCCGGCAGGCCGTAGCGATAGCGCCACGGCAGCGAAGCGGCCAATTCAGGCTGTGGGGACGCCATGGTGAGGCTTTCCTGTAGCTCCATGCCCCAGGTGTTGAGTTCACGCGGGTCGTCGCAGACCCACTTCATCCGGGCGGTCACCGCTCGCATCGCTCCGTTGCGGTGCTGGTTCTCGATCATCGTGCGGCCGCCGGTGTCGAGGATGAGTTGCGATCCCGGGAATCGGTTGGCCAGATTGCCAATGGCACCGCGCGTTTGGTCTTTGGGGAAGTACAGCAGTACGGCCTCGGCGACGAAGAGGTAGGGCCCCGGGGCGCCGGCCACGGCGTCGAACCAATCGATGTCTAGGACGGAGCCGGCCAGCATGGTGCGACGGTCGGTGTCGGCGAAGTAGCGACGGCGCAGCTTGATGGTGTCGGGCAGGTCCAGGTCGAACCAGCGCAGACTGCCGTTGTCGACTCGTTCGAAGCGGGTGTTGAGCCCCGTGCCGATCTCAATGATGGTGCCGGCGGGATGATCGCGCAGAAACTGGCGGACCCAGACGTCGAAGATCGCAGTGCGCAGAACCGAGCCCGGCAGCGAACCGCCACGAAAACGCGTGAAGTCGTAGTCCAGATCGTTCACCAGCTCCGCGGCGCGCGCGTCATGGAGTATCGAATGCCTCTCCGCGTTGTCGCGTGCGCGTCCGTACAGCGGGATCAGCAGGGTTTCTTGTACCTCACCGAGGTCGGGTTGGACCTTGCCCATTAGTCACCTCACGAAGCCGCCCCGTAATTTCCCGCCAGACTAGCCACGTTCGCCCCCGCCCGGGGGTTCGTCCGCGCGTCCGTCATGTCATCGACACGCTGGTCCTGCCGGCGGGGCTAGGGCGCCAGTGTCACGCCGCGCTCGAAGATCCGCGTGAGTGTCGGCACGATGCTGTGGCGCGGCACCGTGCCCCGCGCTGCCTCGCTGCAGGCCTTGACCAACAGGCCGAACAGTGCCACCCGAATCCATTCCGCGCTGATGTCGGGATCGAAGACGCCTTCGTGTTGGCCGCGAACGATGAGGTCGAGGATCGGCGCCGAGTTCGGCAGGTTCTCGGCCGGGATGTCGCGAAGCACCGCGGGGTCGGCGAACAAGAACACGATCCGATCGCCCTCCGGGGCGAGTGTGGTGATCACGCGTCGCATCGCGTCGAGCGCCGGACCCTCAGCGGTCGCCGCGGCCGCCAGGATGTCGCTGATGACCCGGATCGAATCCAGAGTGGTCTCGTAGATCAGCCGATCCCGGTCGCTGAAGTAACGGTGCAGGGTGGAGCGGGCGACCTGAGCGGCCGCGGCGATCTCCGGCAGCGTGGCAGTGCGGTCGCGGGCCAGTACCGACGCCGTCGCGTCCAGGATGGCTGCCCGGGTGCGGGATTGTGCACCGGTGAGTTCCTGGGACTGCTCGTTCACGATTCCCATGATAGCCACAGCATAGTCCCGTAATGAGATGTTGACGTCTCATTACGGGACGTTTAGCATCCCTAATCAGCTGTCCAGGCCCACCCGGGCGCTGGCTGTTGCAAGCGACGGATTGGGGGCTGGCGTCGGCGATGAACTGGAATATGTTCGGCACGAACTGGCACCTGTTCGGCGATCTGGCGGCCATCGTCTTCGTCGCGCTGTTGGCCTTCGCCACCGGCTTGTACTTCTACATCCGGCAACTGCGCAGTCGGCCTGCGCTGCCGATCAGTGAAGGAATCGGCGCCCGCAGAACGGTGCTGGCCAAACTCCGCAAGCGTCAACCCATGTCACCGGACGAGCTGGAGTTCGCGACGCGAGCCGTCACCGACCTGCGTACGCCGCTGGCCTTCTGCATCCCCGCGGCCACGTTCTCACTGGGCTGTCTTTATGTGCTGGGCAGTCTGGAACAACTCCATGGCGCCACCCCGTCGGAACGAACGTTCATCGGGGTGATCCCGATGCTCGGGTCGTTGAACATGACGGCCCAGATCGTGCGGATCAGGAAGCTCAAGAAGCTGCTTCCGGCGGCGTCGAAAGGGGAAGCCGAGTGAGTCCGCGGTCGCCGCGCAGGTCGATGCTGGCGCGCACCTGGATGCCGCTGGTTGCCGTGATCGCGCTGAGCTTGGGCGGGCTGTCGATGTGGAAGGTTCACCAGCTGTCCGCTCCGGGGCCGGTGCTGACCGTCAATCCGCCCCAGGCTCCCGAACAGTTCAACCCGAAGAAGCTCACCTATGAGGTGTTCGGCTCCGCCGGCGACGGCGCCTTGCTCTCTTACCTCGATATCAACTCCCATCCCCACACCGTCGAGTTGGACGCCCTGCCCTGGACCCATGTTGAGACGACGATGCTGACCGTGGTGTCGGGCAGCATCTCGGTGCAGGTGCGCGGCGACTTCGTGGGCTGCCGGATCCTGGTCGACGACGTGATCCGCGACGAGCACACCAACACCCATGCGAATGCAGACATCACCTGCCGGGTGAAGTCCGCATGAGCCAGCATTCCGGCAAACGGCCCCTCGTCGCGCGCACGGTCCGCCTGCTGGCGATACCGCTCATCGTCTGCTGGGGCCTGCTGGCCATGACCACGAATACGTTTGTGCCACAGGTGGAAAAGGTCGCCGAGGAACTCGCCGGCCCGATGGTGCCGACCTATGCGCCCTCGCAGGCCGCCATGCTCGCGATCGGCGAGAAGTTCGAAGAGTCCACCTCGACCAGCATGACCATGCTGGTGCTGGAGGCCGACCGCCCGCTGGGCGCCGCGGACCACCGCTACTACGACGAGCTGGTGCGCACGCTTCGGGCCGACACCGAACACGTCCAGTACGTCATGGACACCTGGGGCAAACCGATCACCGCCGCCGGCGCCCAGAGCCTCGACGGCAGGGCCGCCTACGTGCTGCTGCGCCTGGCCGGCGACATCGGCCAGATGCAGGCCAATGATTCTGTTGCCGCCGTGCGCCACACCGTCGCCACCTCCGACCCGCCCGCGGGGCTCAAGGTCTACGTCAGCGGCGCAGCACCCCTGGCCGCCGACACCGTGGCGACGGCGAATTCGAGCCTGAACAACATCACGATCGCCACGATCTTCCTGATCATCTTCATGTTGCTGTTGGTCTACCGCTCTTTCATCACCATGCTGGTGCCGCTGTTCGGGGTGCTGATCCTGATGCTGGCCGCCAAGGGGGTCATCGCGACCCTCGGGCACTTCGGCTACATCCAGCTGTCGTCGTTCGCGGTGAACATGGTCGTCTCCCTGACGCTGGGCGCCGGGACGGACTACGGCATCTTCTTGATGGGCCGCTATCACGAGGCACGACTGAACGGCGAAAGCCGAGAAGAGGCGTACTACACCGCCTACCGTGGTGTTTCGCACGTCATCGTCGGCTCCGGTCTGACGATCGCCGGTGCGGCCTTCTGCCTGAGCTTCGCGCGGCTGAACTACTTCAACACCATGGGGCCGGCGGTCGCGATCAGTATGGTGCTGACCGTCGTGGGCGCCTTGACGCTCGGCCCGGCCATCTTGAGCGTCGGAAGTCTGTTCGGGCTGTTCGACCCGAAACAAACCGTCAAGGCGCGGCTGTATCGCCGGATTGCCACCAGCGTGGTGCGCTGGCCCAAGCCGATCCTGACCGCCAGTGCCGCGCTGGTGGCGGCCGGGGCGGTGTTCGTGCCGACGTATCAGGTCAGCTTCGACGACCGTACCTATCAACCGCGCAACTCCGCCGCCAATCTGGGCTTCGCCGCCGCCGACCGGCACTTCGCCAAGAGCAAGCTGTTCTCCGAGATGCTGATGGTCGAGTCAGATCACGACATGCGCAACTCGGCGGACTTCATCTCGCTGGACCGGGTGGCCAAGGCCCTGATCCGCCTGCCCGGTGTCGCGATGGTGCAGAGCATCACCCGGCCGATGGGCCGCGCACTCGAGCACGCCTCGCTGCCGTATCTGTTCACCGTGCAGGGCAGCGCCAACGGCCAGCAGCTGCCGTTCACCCGGGAACAGAACGCCAACACCGAGAAGCAAGCACAGATCATGGGGCACACAGTCGAGGTACTGCAGACCACGATCGCGTTGACCCAGAAGCTGGCCGATGAAATGCACTCCACGGTGCTGACCATGGAGGAGATGCAGTCCCTCACCGAACAGATGGACGAGGAGCTATCCAATCTGGACGACTTCATGAGGCCGATCCGCAGCTACTTCTATTGGGAGCCGCACTGTTACGACATCCCGGTGTGCTGGGCGTTCCGGTCGCTGTGGGACATGATGGACAGCGTCGACAAGCTCGCGGAGAACATCAAGGATGCGGTGACGTCGCTGGAGGTCGTCGACTCGCTGTTGCCGCAGATGGTGGCGCAACTGAACATCATGGCCGACGATCAGATCGCTCTGCGGTCTCTGATCGTGAACACCTACGGCCCCAGCAGTATTCAGGCCGAGAACACCGACCAGACGTTCGACGACATGATCAACGTCGGGAATGACTTCGACGCCTCGCGCAGCGACGACTTCTTCTACATACCCCGGCCGGCCTTCGACAACGAGGACATCAAGACCGGCATGCAGCTGATGATGTCTCCGGACGGCAAGGCCGCCAGATTCATCGTCACCCACGAGGGCAACGCCATGGGGCCCGAGGGCATCGAGCATGTCGAGAAGTTCCCCGACGCCATCAAGATCGCGCTGAAGGAGACCTCGCTGGCCGGCGCGAAGATCTATATCGGCGGCTCGGGCTCGAACAACAAAGACATTCAGCAGTACTCACGATCGGATCTGCTGATCGCCGCGATCGCAGCTTTCGTATTGATCTTCCTGATCATGCTGGTCATCACCCGAAGTCTGGTGGCGGCGTTGGTGATTCCCGGCACCGTGGCATTCTCCTACGCCGGCGCGTTCGGGCTGTCGGTATTGATCTGGCAGCACCTGATCGGGCTGCATCTGCACTGGCTGATCCTGCCGCTGACCTTCATCATCTTGGTGGCCGTCGGATCGGACTACAACCTGCTGCTGATCGCGCGCCTCAAAGAGGAACTTCCGGCCGGGTTGAACACCGGCCTGATCCGAGCGCTGGGCAGCACCGGCGGGGTGGTGACTTCAGCCGGCCTGGTGTTCGCCTTCACCATGCTGGCCATGCTCGCCAGCGATCTGCGCACCATCGGTCAGGTCGGCTCCACGGTGTGCATCGGTCTGCTGCTCGACACCCTGATCGTGCGGTCGTTCATCGTGCCGTCCCTGGTGCGGATCTACGGGCCGTGGTTCTGGTGGCCGACGATCGTGCGTCAACGGCCGCTGCGGCGTCGGCCGACTGCCACGCCGGCTGGCCGGCCTTAGAACACCGCTTGCTGCAGCAGCACGTCGGCGAAGGCCGCCAGGTCAGCGGCGAAGATCGCGGGCTGTTCGAAGGCGGCGAAGTGCCCGCCGCGGTCTGCGACGCTGTAGTGAACGAGGTTGTAGCGGTTGGCGGTCCACGCCCGCGGCGTCTGCAGCAGCTCAAACGGGTAGACCGCGTAGCCGGTCGGCACGGCGACGCGTCCCTGCCACGAGCTGAGCGCGCCGTTGCCGGCGCGGGCGGACTCGCAGTACAACCGAGCTGACGACGTCCCGGTCACCGTCAGCCAGTAGAACATCAGGTTGTCGATGAGCCGATCGGTGCTGATCGGCATGCCCTCTCGAATGTCGCACCAGGCGTGGAACTTCTCCAGAATCCAGCCGGCCAGGCCCATCGGTGAATCGTCGAGGCCGAAGCCCAGCGAATGGGGGCGAGTGGCCTGCTGATTCAGGTATGCGGTGCCGTCGGCGGTGCGCTGTACCGAGTCGATGATCGCCGCCTGCTCGGCCGGTGTCACCGCGGCCATCAGTTCGGGGTTGTCGTGATCGGGCGGAGCGAAGCACATGTTGGTGTGGATGGCCGCGACGCGGCCCGCGTAGTGCTCGCCGAGGTGGCGGGTGACCAGCGCCCCCCAGTCGCCGCCCTGGGCGACATAACGGTGATAGTCCAGCTGTCCCATCACGTCGTCTGCGGCCGCCGCCACGGCCGCGACGTCGACACCCGTCCGACGGGTGGGCCCGGAGAACCCGTACCCGGGCATCGAGATGACCACGACGTGGAATCGCTTCCGTAGCAGCGGCACTGCGTCGAGGAACTCCACAATCGAGCCGGGCCAGCCGTGGGTGATCAGCAGGGGGATGGCGCCGGGCTCGGATGACCGGACGTGCAGGAAGTGCACGCGCTGCCCGGCGGCCTCGGTGACGAACGAGCCGAGCGCGTTGACCTCGGACTCGACGCGTCGCCAATCGTAGTTGTGCAGCCAGTGTTCCACCACGGACCGGAGAAAACTTTGGTCGGTGCCGTAATCCCAGCCCGCGCCATCGATCTCCGCCGGCCAGCGCGAGTTGGCGAGCCGGCGGCGCAGGTCATCCAGCTCGGCATCGGGGACACGCAGCGGGAAGGGTTCAGGGTGAGTCACGGTGGCCTCCGGTCAGTCCGTCGATGATGTGGTCGCTGACGAAGCGGCGCACGGCGCGGGGATTGTCGAGGTTTACCCGCATGGGCGGGAGCAGCTCGAAGCTGAACAGCATCCGCACGATCCATTCGCCGGCACGGCCCGCGTCGAGGGTGTCGTCGACTTCGCCTCGGCGTTGCGCGGCGCGGACCAGCGGCATCCACAGCGCCACGGAGCGGTGCATCAGGTCGTCGCCGCCGTGTTCGAGCAGCAGGACCAGCACGCTCTGGTTGATGGTGCGCGGCTCGGCCGCCGATCTGCGGCGATGCGCGGAAATCAGTACCGCTGCGGCCGCCACCTGCTCGGCGAGGGTGTCCA
Source organism: Mycobacterium sp. SMC-15 (assembly GCF_045310925.1). NCBI lineage: Bacteria > Bacillati > Actinomycetota > Actinomycetes > Mycobacteriales > Mycobacteriaceae > Mycobacterium > Mycobacterium sp. SMC-15. The sequence goes on from NZ_JBJIAJ010000002.1 coordinate 43,787, forward strand.
GCTCGTTGACCTCGGCGGCCATGGTCTCGATGAACGCCGCAGACAGGTGGTCGAGTGCCGCGGCGATGGCGTGATCGCGGGTTCCAAAGGCGTTGTGCACGGTGCCGCGTGACACGCCCGCCGTTTCGGCGACCGCGGTGAGGCTGAAGCGCCGGGGACCGAGATGGCGCAGGGTCTCGGTGGCGGCCAGGAGCAACGGCGGGGGGAGCGGTTTCGACGATTTCTCACCGGGCACTTGCACACATTATCGAGATGTGTACAAATTGATCAACATCGTTCTTGGGTGCGCCCGACACCACTATCGAAGGAGACGGCTGTGTACGACCTCACGATCACCGGTGGCACCGTCGTCGACGGGACGGGCGCCGATCGCTATCTCGCCGACGTCGGCGTCCGGGACGGACGGATCGTGGCCGTGCAGCGTCGCACCGGAGCCGATGATCCGGGGCTGACGGGTGCAGCGGCCGAAACGATCGATGCCACCGGCAAGGTCGTCGCACCCGGGTTCGTCGACATCCACACGCACTACGACGGGCAGGTCAGCTGGGACAGTCTGCTGGAGCCCTCCAGTGGTCACGGTGTGACCACGGTGGTGACCGGCAACTGCGGGGTCGGCTTCGCCCCGGTTCGGCCGGGCCGCGAGGAGTGGCTGATCAAACTGATGGAGGGCGTCGAAGACATCCCCGGCACCGCCCTGACCGAAGGCATTACCTGGGGGTGGGAGAGCTACCCCGAGTACCTCGACAAACTCGAGAGCCAGAGTCTCGCCGTCGACGTAGGCAGCCAGGTCGCGCATGGCGCGATCCGTGCCTACGCCATGGGCGATCGCGGCGCCCGCAACGAGCCGGCCACCCCGGATGACATCGCGGCAATGAGCCGGCTGGTGCAGGAAGCCATTGAGGCTGGGGCGCTGGGATTCTCGACGTCACGCACACTGGCGCACCGGGCCATGGACGGCGAGCCGGTACCGGGCACGTTCGCCGCCGAAGACGAACTGTTCGGACTGGGCCGGGCCATGGCGGCCGGCGGACAGGCGGTCTTCGAGCTGGCGCCGCAGGGGGCGGCCGGTGAAGACATCGTTGCGCCCAAGAAAGAGCTCGAATGGATGCAGCGCCTGGGCGCCGAGATCGACCGGCCGGTGTCGTTCGCATTGATTCAGGTCGATGCCGACCCGAACCTGTGGCGCGAACAGCTGGACATCTCCGCGGCTGCCCATCAGGCCGGCAGCGCGCTCTATCCGCAGATCGCCGCGCGACCGTTCGGCATGCTGCTGGGCTTCCCCGGGCATCACGCGTTCACCCATCGGCCGACCTACCGCCGGCTCAAGGCCGAGTGCAGCCGCGCCGAGCTCGCGCAGCGGCTTGCCGAACCGGCGGTCAAGGCGGCGATCCTGTCCGAAGACGATCTGCCGGTGGACCCGTCTGTGCAGTTCGACGCGATGTTCGCGCTGGTCCAGCATTCCCTGCACCGCATCTACGACCTGGGTGACCCACCGGACTACGAGCCGACCCCGGACCGTGCGGTCGCGGCGATCGCCGCGGCGCGCGGCGACGATCCGCTGGCAACGCTCTATGATCTGATGTTGGAGGCCGACGCCGGCGCCATGCTGATGCTGCCGTTCTTCAACTACGCCGACGGCAACCATGACGCGATCCGCGAGATGCTCACCCACCCTGCCGGCGTGCTGGGACTCTCCGACGGCGGCGCGCACTGCGGAATGATCTGCGACGCCTCCTATCCCACCTACCTGCTGACGCATTGGGCGCGCGATCGGCACCGTGGTGACAAGCTGCCACTGGAGTATGTGGTGCGCAAACAGTGCCGCGACACCGCGCAGCTGTTCGGCCTGGGCGATCGCGGGGTCATCGAGGTAGGCAAGAAGGCGGACATCAACGTGATCGACATGGATGCGCTGACCCTGCTCCCGGCTCGGATGGCTTATGACCTGCCGGCCGGCGGGCGCCGCCTGCTGCAGGGGGCGAGCGGGTATGTTGCGACGATCGTCAGCGGTACCGTCACCCGGCGCGACGGAGTCGACACCGGCGCGCGGCCGGGGCGTCTGGTGCGCGGAGCGCGCTAGTCGGCCATCACCGAAAGGAATCAGCAGTTGTCTCGGATGCACCCGTGTGAGCAGGTCGGCCTCGATTTCCTCGAGCGCGCGCCGCAGCGGTTTCGCAACAGTGTCGACCTGGCCGTCACGCCCGAGGAGATCTGGGAGGTGCTGGCCGACGCCGAAGCTTGGCCGCATTGGGCCAGTGTCATCACCAACGTCACCTGGACCAGCCCCGAGCCGCACGGCGTCGGCACCACCCGCGTCGTCGACATGCGGGGCGGCATCGTCGGCGATGAGGAGTTCCTGGCCTGGGAGCCGGCACGGCACATGGCATTTCGCTTCAACGCAAGCTCGACGTCGGCGCTGGCGGTGTTTGTCGAGGATTACGTCATCGAGCCCACCCCGGCGGGGTGCCGGCTCACCTGGACCCTGGCCAATCGGTTGACCGGCCCGGCAGGGTGGTTCTCGCCGATCAGCGGGCCGCTGATGAATCTGGGCTTTCGCCGCTTCCTGGCCAACCTGCGCCGCTACACCGACCAGCGTTTCGCGACCGCGGGCCGCGGGTAGATGAGCGCATCCGGATGGTCACCGGAGCAGGGTGCTCCGCAGGCCGGCCGGGTAGCCGTCGTGACCGGCGCGAACACCGGAGTCGGCCTCGAAGTCGCGCGGGGACTGGCGATCCTGGGCGCCACGGTCGTGCTGGCCTGCCGCAATACCGACGCCGCTGCCGCGGCCCGGCAAGACATTCTCCGGTCGGCTCCGGCTGCACGCGTCGACGTGGTTCGTCTGGACGTCAGTGACCTGGCATCGGTGCGGGCTTGCGCGGACGAGCTGCGGGCCGGCTATCCGGTGATCGACATCCTGGTCAACAACGCCGGTGTCATGCACCAGACCCGGAAGTTGACGGTTGATGGCTTCGAGGGGGATTTCGGCACGAACTTCCTTGGGCCGTTTGCGCTCACGGGGCTGCTACTGGATCGGATACTCGCCTCCCGGGCGGGACGGATCATCGCGGTGAGCAGCAAGACCCACCGCAGTGGCCGGATCGCGTTCGACGATCTGCAGTTGACGACGTCGTTCACTCCGGCGAGGGCCTACACCCAGTCCAAGCTTGCCCAGTTGATGGCCACCTACGAACTGCAGCGCCGGCTGGAATCGGTCGGCAGCCCGGCGATCGCGTTGGCGGCACACCCCGGTGGCACCCGCACCTCAATCCTGCGCGAGCAGTCCAGGGCGGTGCGCTGGGTGTTCAACAGCCGGTCTCGCTATGTGACGGGGTGGTTCACCCAGGGTCCTGCGGAGGGGGCCCTGCCGATGTTGCGGGCAGCGACCGACCCGGCCGCCACCGGCGGTCAGTTCTACGGCCCGGGCGGGCGTTTCGAGCAGATCGGCCCGCCGGTGTTGGTGCGAGCCGCCGGACGAGCCGGTGACGCCGACGCCCAGCGGCGGCTGTGGACCGTCGCCGAAGCGCTCACCGGCGTCACGTACTCGCTGACGCGCGATCCGGCGTAGCGCTGCGCGCCGCACTCACCGCCGGGGCGATCCACCGACGCAGCAGGCGCCGTAGTTCCTCGCCCGGCGCCGGCGGCGGCGCCAGGATGAACGACTGCAGCGTGCGCAGCACCATCTCGATGATGTCGTCGATGCCCTGATCGTCGAAGCCGGTCCAGTCGACGTCGAGACGTTCGAGCAGGGAGTGCCCGAAGCTCCGGCCGGTGTCGGTGGTGACGGTCACGGCAAAGGCGCTGGCCTGTTGGGTGCGCAGCAGCAGACCGAGATAGGGGTCGACCGGGAGGCGTTCCAGGGTGAGTGCGACGCCCTCGGCGACCGCTTCGCCGGGATCGGTCATTCCGGCCAGGGCTTCGGCCAGCTGGTCCAGAAAGGCGCCGGCACCGTCGGCGGCGGTTGCCGTCAGCAGCTCCTCGGTGCTGGGGAAATAGCGGTAGACCGTCTGCCGGGTGACGCCCAGCGTGCGTGCGACGTCGGCGATGCTGGTCTGCTCGCCGCGTTCGTCGATGGTCTGGCGGGTGGCTTGCAGAATCCGTGCCACCGCCTCTTCGTCGCTGGCGGGCACATTCCCGCTCCAACCGCGGGTGCGCATCAGAACCTCCGTGTCAGGGTACGACGCCGATTCATAGCCGGAACGGTAATCGATCCGCCTGCCGCACAATCGCCATGGACCGAGCGAGCTTGCGGCAGGCGGATCGATTCGCTCCCGACCTCCTTGGTCATCTCATCTGTTCGTCGAGGCTGCGCGACGAGCGATTGCCTCCATGGTGTCGGCCAGCGTCAGAATCGACACTGCCAGCAGCGCAACGTCTTTGACCAGAAACTGGCCGGTCATCGACAACAGGGGGAATCCGCCGGCGGACACTTCCGCTACGCCCGGCGTCGTCACCATGAATGACAGGGTGCTGAGGAAAAGCGTGATAGCCGACACGCTTCCCAGTAGCGACATTTTCGGATACCACGGTTTTACCGCCAGCAGCAACGCGGTGATCAGCTCTACGACACCAAGAACCGACGAGAACGTCTCCACGCTGAAAATGCCGTAGAACCAACCCATAAACGGGCTGTTGGCTACCAGGGGCGCGATGTTGTGCGCTTCGTAGGAGTGGAACTTGAGAACGCCGATCCACCCGATCACGAGCGCCAAACCGTAACGGGCAATGTTGTTTCCCGCAGCTCGTACCACTGGCGTTGCATTGAGGGCTGACGTGACATACGTGTTGGATTCGATGGACATGGTGGAGGCCTTTCGTTGGTTTTTCGGATGATGAGTGGGGGTCTTCAGAAGAAGGTGAAGAGCTGTTCGGCCTCGATGCGTGAAATCGGATTGCCGTACGCCTTCGCGGGGTCGGGGTAGCCCAGGGCCAGCAGCACCGTTGTCGTGTATCCGGTTTCGCGGATCTTGAAGGCCTTGTCGACGCTGGCGGGATCGAATCCCTCGAGCGGCGTGGCATCGAACCCGAGCTCGGCGGCGGCCATCATGGTCATGCCGAGGGCCAGATAGGTCTGCTTCTCCATCCAGTGGCCGAGATCCCGGTAACCGTTGGCGCGTAGGTGCAGGAAGTCGCGGGCCATGGATTCCCAATGCGCCTGCTTTGCCGGGTCCGGGAACCGCCCGTCGGCCTTCTCTTTTCCGAACACCTGCTCGAGGTGGCTGTCTGGCAGGTCCGTCCGGGTGGTGAAGATGATGGTGTGCGACGCATTGAGTATCTTGTCGCCGTTGTCCTGGAAGCGTTCACCGAGATTGTTCGCGAGCCGCGCTTTGCCTTCCGGCGTTGCGAGCACGTAGAAGCGGCTAGCTTGCACGTTCACCGACGAGGGCGTCGAGCGCAGGAATCTGAGCAGCTGTTGCAGGGAGTCCGCGGGGATGGTTCTGCTGGAGTCAAAGGCTCTCGTGAGGTGCTTGCTCATCAGTGCGTCGAGGTTCATGTCAGTTCGCTTTCTCTGCAATGGGTTATGGGTTTCAACGAGGGGTGGCGGCCGGACTGGTCGACGGAATGTCGACCGCGGTCTGGTTGACGTTGTTGATGTAGTTGGTCAACAGGGCCTGCACGGAGACCGTGACGATCGCCAAGATCTGCGGGTCGCTGTACCCGGCGCCTCGCACCGCTGCGAGTTCGGCGTCGCTGACCTTGCCGCGGGTCTCGATCAACCGCGCCGCGAAGCGAGCGACGGCAGCGCGTTTGGGGTCGGTCGAGCTTCCTGCTCGAGCCAGCTCGATGTCGTCGCCAGACATCCCGCCGAGCTCGGACGAGACATACGAATGAATCGCCAGGCAGTAGTCGCATCCGTTTGCCTCGGACACCGCGAGCGCAATGGTGTGGCGCGTCTTCGCGTCCAGAACTCGACTCAAGGCGGTTTGCAGCGTCATGACGACGTCGAGGACGGTCGGATTCGACGCGAGCATCGCGAACATTCCAGGGACGAAGCCGAACTGATTTCCGACGTTGTCCAGGACGGTCTGTGCTCCAGCGGGCAGCACTTCGGGAGCGGGAGTGGTCAGACGTGACATGGCGGATCAACCTCCAGTAGGTGGGAGTGAGCCCCGGCGGTCGGGACGCGGTATCAAATTTTGGGCTAGTTAGCCCACTTCTGGAGTAGACAGGATTCGGAAGTGGGCTGTCAAGCCCAATTCCGGTATTGTTTGGCGCATGAAGGTCTCAGCAGCTGCCGCGGAGCCCCGGAAGCTCACCGAAAAAGGGCAGGCGACGCGGGCGCGGATCCTCGAGCACGCCGCCGGGCTCATCTACGCCCATGGCGTCGCCGCCACGAACAATGAGCAACTCCGTCGCGTCGCCGGTGTCAGCGGGTCGCAGCTCAACCACTATTTCCCGACCAAGGAAAGCCTCGTCCTGGCGGTGATCGAGTGGCAGGCCGAACGCATTCTGGCGGCCTATCGGGCGGAACGATTCGCCGGCTTCGACACCTTCGAAGCGCTTCGGGACTGGGCGGATTCCTACGTCAATGACGAGAGCGCCTATCGGGACGGCTGCACCCTCGGCTCCCTCGCCAGTGAGATCATCAAGACCGACCTCGACGTGCACGATGCGCTCGCTGGGGCCTTCGACCAGTGGCGCGACATCTTTCGCGATGGAATCCAGCGCATGCAGGACCTCGGTCGGATCGGCGCCGAGGCGGACCCTACGCAACTGGCCGATCTGCTGCTGTCGGCATTTCAGGGCGGGATGCTGCTTACCCAGGTCAAACGGGACGTCAGTCCGTTGAAGAACGCGCTACATGCGGCAATCGACCACGTGCAGACCTTCGCCAAATAGCCGATTGGGCTTGACAGCCCAGAAGTCCCAGGCGTCTAATCGGGAAATGGGCCGAGCAGCCCAAAAATGCTCGATCCCCACAATCAAGGAGGCGCTGTGACCGATACTGCGACCGCAGCAGCGAGCAAAGACCGCGCGGACTTCTGGTTCGACCCGCTCTGCCCCTGGTGCTGGATCACCTCTCGCTGGATCCTCGAGGTGGCGAAGGTGCGCGACATCGAATGCCGGTTCCATGTCATGAGCCTTGCGGTGCTGAACGAGGGTCGAGAGGGCCTCCCTCGGCGGTACGTGGAACTGCTGACCCGGGGCTGGGGGCCGGTGCGGGTGTTGATGGCCGCCGCGCGGCGGCACGGCGATGCGATCCTGTTACCGCTGTACACCGCGATGGGCACTCGGATTCACAACGAAGGCCGTACGGATATGGCCGCGATTGTTGTGGAGGCGCTGACCGAAGCGGGTGCCGACGTCGATCTCGCGGACGCGGCGAAGTCCACCGACTACGACGCGGCGTTGCGCACAAGCCACCACGCGGGCATGGACAAGGTGGGTCCCGACGTCGGAACCCCGACCATCCACGTCAACGGGGTCGCCTTCTTCGGTCCGGTGCTCGCACGCATTCCACGTGGCGAGGACGCCGGGCGGGTGTGGGACGGCGTCGTCGCACTCGCGTCCTATCCGCATTTCTTCGAACTCAAGCGGACCCGCGACGAGGATCCCGAATTCGACTGAGCGCGCAACGCCCGCTGTTGACCATGCCGTGTCTCGAATGCTAAGCAGGTGCACAGCACCTGCCGTCGCGACCAAAGGACCCGTCAATGACAGTGCAGTCGGTAATCGATGATCTTGCGAAGCGGCCCGGTACCGGTGAAGTCATCCCGGTGATCGACCCGGCCACCGAAGAGCTGATCACCGAGTTCCGTGACGCGGGCCCCGAAGCGGTCGACGACGCCGTCGCCCGCGCCAAGGCGACCTATCGATCCGGCGCGTGGACCGACCTCCCGGCGCGGCAGCGGGCCAAGGTGCTGTGGCGGCTCGCTGATCTGATCGATGAGCACGCAGCGCAGTTCGCCGAGCTGGAGTCCCTGGATGCCGGCATGCCCCCGGCCCAGGCCGAGATGATCGTGTCCACCTGCGCGGAGTTCTACCGGTATTACGCGGGCTGGTGTACGAAGCTCAACGGCAGCAGCTACCAGGTGCAGATGGAGGGCGGAGTCAACAGCACCTACGCCAACATGCACGCCTACACCGTGAAGGAACCCTACGGCGTGGTGGGCCTCATCTATCCGTGGAACGGACCGCTGTTCAACGCCTGCGCCAAGGTGGCCCCGGCATTGGCGGCCGGCTGCAGCAGCGTCGTCAAGCCGGCGGAGGAGACGCCGCTGTCGGCGGTGCTGTTGGAACGGCTGATCGCGCAGGCCGGGGTCCCCGACGGCGTCACCAACTTCGTCATCGGCTACGGCGCTACCGCCGGCGCGGCGATCACCAGCCACCCCGATGTGGAGAAGGTCGCCTTCACCGGCTCGACGGAGGTCGGCAAGGAGATCATGCGCAACTCCGCGGACAACCTGAAGAAGGTGACGCTGGAGCTGGGCGGCAAGTCCCCGGTGCTGATCTACGAAGACGCCGACCTGGACATGGCGATCATGATGGCCGCGATGGGCATCTTCGTGCACTCCGGTCAGGGCTGTGTCTGCGGCTCCCGGATCTTCGTGCAGCGCAGCGTCTACGAGCGCGTCGTCGCGGGCATCGCGATGATCGGGGAGAACCTGGTCCTGGGAGGCCCCAAGGACGAGGGCGCCATGATCAGCCCGCTCGTCAGCGCCAAGCAGCTCGAGCGCGTCATGGGCTACATCGATCAGGGCCGCAAGGACGGTGTCGAGGTGGTGTCCGGCGGTTACCGGGTGGATCGCAAGGGCTACTTCGTGAAGCCGACCGTCCTGACCAATGTCGACCCGGCCACCAGCCGGCTGTACCGGGAAGAGATCTTCGGACCGGTCGTCACCATCTTGCCGTTCGACGACGACGACGAAGCCGTGGCGATGGCCAACGACACCAGCTACGGTCTGGCGGCCACGGCGTGGACCACCAACCTGGCTCGCGCGCACAACCTGGGCAAGCGCCTGCAGGCCGGTACCGTGACGTTGAACTGCCAGCTGGTCTTCGACCACAACGTGCCGTTCGGCGGCTACAAGCAGTCCGGTATGGGCCACGAGTTCGGCTACGAGGGCATCGACGGCTACCTGAAGACCAAGTCGATCTGGGCGGCACTGTAGAGGTCAGCGTGGCGGATTGGGCCACCAGACCCGATCGCCGATCAGTGAGAACAGCGCCGGGATCACCAGGGTGCGAACGACGAACGTGTCCAACAGGATTCCCAAGCCCACGATGATGCCCAGCTGGGTCAGCACGATCAACGGCAGCACCCCGAGCACGCAGAACACCGCTGCCAGCACGATGCCGGCACTGGTGATGACTCCGCCGGTGGCTGTAACCGCGCGCACCATGCCGTCGCGGGTGCCGTGTGCGGGCGTCTCTTCGCGAGCGCGGGTCACCAGGAAGATGGTGTAGTCCACGCCCAGCGCGACCAGGAACAGGAACGCGAACAGGGGAGTGCTGTTGTCCAGCGCGGGAAATCCGAACAGGTGCAGGCTGGCCCAGCAACCCAGCCCCAGCGCGGCGACTGCGCTGAGCACCGTCGCTGCCACCAGGACAGGCGGGGCCAACACCGACCGAAGCAGCACGAACAGCACGGTGAGCACCACCAGCAGGATCAGCGGGATCAGCACCTCGCGGTCGCGCGTGGCTCCGTCGCGCACATCGAGGGCCTGCGCGTCGGCGCCACCGACCAACGCCCGCGCATCTACCGCGCTGACCGAATCACGAAGTCCGGCAATGGTTGCGAAAGCGGCGTCCGTGGCCGGGGCGGCGTCGAGCACCACCGACCACATGGTTCGTCCGGTCTCGGACACCCCCGTCGGGACCGCCGAGTTCACGCCGGGGACCGCGGTGATCGCCTGCTTGAGTTGCCGGGCCCGGGCACTGGAGCCGATCACGACGGTCGGACTCGCGGCGCCGTCGGGAAAGTGCGCTGCCAGGGTGTCGAAGCCGATCACCGAGTCGGCCTGTAACCGGAACTGCTCCGTCTGCGACAACCCGATTCCGGTACCGAGCAGTCCGGCGGCCGACGTCGCCAGGACGGCGACCGCCGCTGTGCACACCACGGCCGGGCGACGTGAGACGGCTTCGGCCACGCGATGCCACGGGCCGGCCGGCGTCCCGGCGTCGTCGGTGGGGTGGGGAATGAACGGCCAGAACACCTTCCGGCCGAACAACGCCAGCAACGCAGGCAAGACAGACAATACGAACACGGCGGCCACGACCAGCCCGCAGCTGGCGCAGATCCCGAGACTGCGGGTGCTCGGGGTGACCGCCAAGATCAACGTCAGCAGGGCCAGCACCACGGTGGCGTTGCTGGCCAGGATCGCCGGGGCGGCGGCGGCCACCCCACGCCGCAGGGCGGCGCGATGCCTGGGCTCGGTCCGCAGTTCTTCGCGGTAGCGCGAAATCAGCAGCAGCGCATAGTTGGTGCCGGCGCCGAAGACCAGGACGCTGGTGATGCCGGAGGTGGAGCCGTCAAAGGTGACCCCCGCCGCACGCGCGACATCAGATCCCACCACGGTGGCCACCCGGTCGGCGAACGCGATCACCATCAGCGGTACCAGCCACAGCACCGGCGAGCGGTAGGTGACGATCAACAGCAGCGCGACCACCAGCGCGGTGACCGCCAACAACGTGACGTTGGCGCCGGTGAAGGCATCGGCGATGTCGGCACCGAACGCCGGCCCGCCGGTGATGTGGTTCGACAGTGTCGCTGGCGAGCCGTCATTGGCGGCCGCGCGCAGGGCTTTGACCGCATCGGTGAGCGCGAAACCGGACAACTCCGAATTCAGCGGCACCGTTGCCAGGGCAGCCAGCTGGTCGGTGGACAGCAGGACCGGTGGTGCCGGCCCGGACAGCACGTCGGGCACCTGCGTCATACGGTCGCGAGCCGCATTCACCGCCGCGAGGTCGCCCGTCGTCAGCGGCGCACCGTCGGTGCGGGTGGCGACCAGCAGGGCGGTCGCCTGCTCCCCGCCGGCGAAGGTGGACAGTGCGGCGGCGGCGCGGGCTGATTCGGCGCCTGCCGGCAGTGACTCGGGAGATTGGGTCGCGCCGGCGTTGTCGTTGCTGAGCACCATCAGCGCGACGGCGATCAGGAGCGGGACCAGCGCAACGAGCCAAGAACGGCGGCCGGTGACGGTGGCGGACAATCGCTCCCAGACCATTCGGCGAGCATGGCACCGAATTATTGGGTGTACAACCGAAACCGGCTGCGGTCGGTACTGTTGATGCGGTGAGCGACCCGACGACGACAGCGATCTCGCGACGCATCTTCATCCGCGGGGCTGTGTGGTCGGCCCCGGCGCTTGGTATCACGCTCGCCGCCCCGCGCGTGCTGGCAGTGCCACCCGGCTCGCAGGATTGCGGCGACCCGAATGAGGTGATCGAGAACTGCGTGGTGCAGCTGCCCGAAGAGTTCACCTCGACGAGTTTCAGCACCACCGCCGTGGTCGGAGGGACGAACTACTCCATCCTGTTCAGCACCAATATCCGGTCGGGGCCGCTGGTGCCTCCAGCCGCCACCGGATACCGCATCAACAGCATCGGTCTGGCCGGCACCAAGCGCGACGGGGTGCCGTTCTCGATCACTCCGCACATCGGGGAGCGCGGTCCGCGGGTACTGGGCGCGCGGTCGGCGTCCTCGCTGGGTTTCGTCATCGACGCGCCGTGGACGGCTGGACAGCTGGTTCGCAATTTCGCGTACACCTTTGACGTGGTGTACCTCAACGGGCTGACCGAGATTCAGACCTGCTCGTACGTGACCGCGATGACGCTGGCCGAGAACGGAATGATCGTCGGCGGTGTCGGGTCGGTGGCGTTCTCCCCGCCGCGGTTGACCTCCTGCGGCGGGTGAGGTCAGCCAGGCCGGGATCGGCTGATTTCGGTGACGGATTCGCCTGAACCGCAACTTTGGTCGAACAACCGAATGCGCTCCGATCACCTACGGTGAGACTCGTGACCGGCAGTGCTCAGACGGCGTTCTCGCGCCGCAACTTCCTGCGCGGTGCCGCCTGGTCGGTGCCGCTGGTCGGTGCCGCGTTCGCGGGCCCGCGTGCGCTGGCCGCGCCGACGGGATCGTCCGGGTGTGGGGAGCCGAACGAGCTGATCGGGAACTGCGTTGCAGAGCTGCCGGAGGAATTCACCTGGACCAGCTTCTCCACCACCAGGGCGATCGGCGGCGGAACAAGCTACGCAATCCAATTCACCACCAGGATCAGCCCCGGACCGCCGGTGCCGGCGGAAGCCACCGGCTACCGCATCGACAGCCTCAGCGTCGCCGGTACCAAACCCGACGGCTCCGCGTTCTCGGTGGTGCCGTCGATCGGGGAGACCGGTGCGCGGGCAATTTGGATCCGGACGATCGACTCATCGCTCGGTTTCGTGCTGGATGTGCCCTGGGATGCCAAGCAGTTGGTCCGCACGTTCGCCTACACCTACAACGTGGTCTACCTGAATTTATCCACCGAGATTCAAACCTGTACCTACGTGACCACGATGCAACTCGCCAACAACGGAGCCGTCGACGGCGGGGTCGGATCGGTGGCCTTCTCCCCGCCGCGGTTGACCTCCTGCGGCGGGTGAGGTCAGCAGACCGGGACCGGCTGATCGTCGTCGCGGTGGCCGAAAACTCCGAAGCTGTCGACCAGCTGCGCCGACGGTTCGGGGGACCACTCCCACCCGGCGATCTGACTGCGCGAGCGCCTGCTGAACAGTCCGCGCATCAGCTCATAACCGTCGGCCCGTAATTCGGTAACGGATTCGCCTGAACCGCAACGCCATTCCTGACCAAGCTCGTCCATGATCACCAGGGTGGCGGTGTCACGCAGTCGCCGACCGGGCAAGTTCCCCAGGACGTCCAGGAACGGCTGCCAGTGTTCACGGTCGATCCGGGGCAGGCTCAACGCCTCGCGCAGGTCGCCCTCATGGCAGATCGCGTCCGCGGCGAGGTTGGGCCCGGCGAACCGCTCGGGCAGACCCGCCTCGGCTGCCGGGGACGCGTGCTCCCACTCGTCGAGCAGCTCGTCGACCGGGCGGTCGCGACGTTCGGCGACGTGCCGTGCGGTCCAGGACTCGCCCGGTGCCCCGTCGAGTCGCTGCGCCAGGACGTCTGCGGCGCCGCCGGTCAGGTGGGCCAACACGTCGTGTACCGACCAGCCGGGTGTCGCGGGAACCGCGAGGCGTAGCTGGTCAGCGGAGAGTCCGGCGGCCAGGGTGCTGATCCTGCCGCGTGCGGCCCGGTAGATGGCGTCAAGCATGGGAGCCTCCTGTGTCGCGGCGTCGGGAAACCAGTGTGTGCATAAGTCTTTGGGCCAGGCGTCGGTGGGTGGTGTTCTGCGAGGAGGCCAACCGCCAGCCATCGCCGGTCCGGACCGCGACGCTGGTGTTGATCCGCAAACGGCCCGGTGCCTTCTTGGTGACCGCGGCGTGGCAGTGGATCAGCGCCACGTCCGGTGTCACAAACCGCAGCCCGCGGACTTCGAGTTCCAAGCGCGACCCTCGCAGCAGCTTGGCGAACAGTGGGACGTACGCCGTGGCGATCGCCTCCCGACCTTGGTGGCGGGCACCCAGGAAGGTCACGTAGTCCGCGTCGGGGGTGAAGACGGCCGCATACGCCGCCGGATCACCTGAGTTCCAGCCGGCGACCTGATCGGCGAGCAGCTCCCGGATGGCGGCCTCGTCGTCCGTCATGAAGCGAATCCCGTGCCCCGCAGATTGGCCCGCAGGATCCGGGCCAGCAGGACCGGATCACGCAGACGCGATGGGGAATCCACCAGATTGCGCACCCGCAGGAACCGCTCGGTGACAGCGATGTCGCGCGATGCGGCGGTCCCCACCGCGTCGGTGAACCATCCGCCGAGCCGGCGGCGGATCGGGTGCGGGCGGTCCTGGGCAGCGGGACGATCCTGGGCCGCGTTCGCTGCCCAGATCGGTGCGATCTGGGCAGCCGCCGCGCGGAAGAAGCGCTGCGACAGTTCCGGACCGCCGTCCCGGAGACAGTCGCGCAGCGCCAGCGCCTGCAGTGCTGCCACGGTCATACCTTGCCCGTGCAGCGGGTTGAGTCGGCAGAGCCCGTCGCCGACCACCACGAGTCCTTCGGGGAAGCGCTGCATCTGGTGGTAGCGGTGCCACAGTGCGCCGGTGTCGTGCGAGACCGCGATGTCACCCGCCGGTGTGGCAGCTCGCAAGCCGGCCATGATGGATTCCGGAAGAAGCTGCTTGGCCGCGGTCCGCATGGCGGTGAAATTCCTTGGGGGAGAGCCATAGTCACCGTGGCGGGCAATGGACAGCATCCACGTGTCGTGCTCGTAGGCCACCAGCAGCAGACCGGGATAGGCGCGCCCGGAGTTGACGAAGACCATCCGGTCCTCGAGCCGTCCGGGTGGGATGCGCAGCAGCTGGCTGGAGTAGGCCCACGCGGGGCGTAGGCGGTGGTCCGGTACGCAGCCGAAGCCCTGTCCGGCCAGGAACTCCGGAGTCCGCGAGGCCCGCCCGGTCGCGTCGATGACGAGGTCGGCGTGCAGCACCTGGGTGAGCTTGTTGTCCCGATTCGTCACTCGCACGCCGCGGACGACCCCTCGATCGTGCACCGGTTCGATCGCGTCGTGGCCGTCGAGGAACGCGACGTTGGTGAGCTTGTCGACGCGTTGGCGCACGTGGAACTCCATGAACGGCCGGCTCGCACTGTAGATCGCCAGGGCCCGGGGATCGGAGAGTGTGCCCGTGCGGTTCAACTCATGACGGCCGATGCGCGCATACCGCCCAGACAGGTCGCAGTTGTCGATCACCACCGCGCCGGCGGTGGCGAGCTCGTCGAGGATCCCCGGAAACAACTCGCCGAGGATGCCGGTGCCGCGGGTGAGGAAGCTGTGCAGATGCCGCCCCTGCGGTACCCCCTTGCGCTGAGCGGGGTGATCGGGGAGCCGATCGCGGTCCACGACCGTGACGGAGGCGTAGGACTCCGAGGCCACCCGCGCTGCCAGCAGGCCGGCCATCCCGGCTCCCAGCACGACCGCTGACCTATCCGAACTGACCATCGCAAGCCCCTCTCCATGACGCAAGGGACCCACGATACAGATAAATTAAGAAAAATAAGAGTATCTTGGCGTAACAGTAAGATTCTTAGCTCGCGGGGATCGGCGATGCCGGTTCGAGCGCCGGCGATTCCGGCGCGAGCGTGAAGGTGCCTTCACGCTCGTCGTCTAACGTGCGGCCAACTTCACGCTCGGCGGGGTGGGCGGCCGGTTCCGGGGCCGGGCGGCGGTGCACATTGATCGGCCACCAGAACCACCTGCCCAGCAGCGCCGCGATCGACGGGGTGATCAGGCTGCGGACGATGAACGTGTCGAACAGCAGGCCCAGCCCGATGGTGGTGCCGATCTGCCCGACCGACCGCAGGTCGCTGGCGATCATCGCGATCATCGTGAAGGCGAACACCATGCCGGCTGCTGTCACCACCTTGCCGGTGGCGCCCATCGCCCGGATCAGTCCGGTGCGCAGACCCGTCGCAGATCCGCTGTTGATCTCCTCCTTCATCCGCGAGACCACCAGCAGGTTGTAGTCGGAGCCCACCGCCAGCAGCACGATCACCGACATCGCGATCACCAGCCACTGCAGCTCGATACCGAACACGTACTGCCACAGCAACACCGACAATCCGAACGAGGAGGCCAGTGACAGCACCACGGTCCCCACGATCACGATCGAGGCCACCAGGGCCCGGGTGATCAGCAGCATCACCACGAAGATCAACACGATGGCCGCGATCGCTGCGATCAGCAGGTCATAGTGCGCCCCGGTCTGGATGTCGGCGTAGGTGGCGGCAGTGCCGCCCAGGTAGAACTTCGCCTTGGCCAGCGGCGTGCCCTTGACGGCTTCCTTGGCGGCCTGCAGCTCGGCGCCGACGTGCGAGATCCCGTCGACGGTCGCCGGGTCGGTGTCGTGGGTGATCAGAATGCGTGCGGCCTGGCCGTCCGGCGACATCATCAGCTCCATCCCGCGCTGAAAGTCGGGACTGTCGAACGCCTCCGGCGGCAGATAGAACATGTCGTCGTTGCGGGCGTCGTCGAACACCTGGCCCATCACCGCAGCGGTGTCGGTCATCTGCTCCAGCTGGGTCACCACCTGGCTGAAGCTGCTGTGCATGGTCAGCATCAGGTCGCGCATGTTGGTGGTGATGGCGATCATCGGCGGGATCTGGTCGGCGATCGCCGGCGTGATCTCATCGACGCGGTCCAACTGACCGGCCAATGCCGCGGTGTTCTCCGCCAGCTTGTCGAAACCGTCGGTGGCGTCGAACATCGAGCGGAAAGCGTTGCACACACCGATGTTGAAACAGTGCGGCTCCCAATAGAAATAGTTGCGCAGCGGCCGGACCTCGTCGTCGAAGTCGGCGATGCGGTCCCGGACTTCCTCCATCGTGCCCTGCATATCGTGGGCGGCCTCGTCGGTGCCGTGGGTGGCATCGGAGAGTTGCACGGTCAGTCCGTGTAGCCGGTCCATCACCGTGATCATCGAGGAGAGCTGGTCGGCCATCGTCTGGGTGTCGTCGAGGCGAGCCTTGAGGAACTGCAGGTTCTCCCGCATCGTCACGCCTTGTGCGCTGATCTGAAACGGCACCGATCCATGTTCCATGGGTGGTCCCAGCGGCCGCGTGATGCTTTGCACCCGCTCGATGCCCGGCACCCGGAAGATGTTGCGTGCGATTCGGTCCAGCACCAGCATGTCGCGGGGATTGCGCATGTCGTGATCGGACTCCACCATCAACATGTCGGGGTTCATCCGCGCGGAGCTGAAGTGCTTCTCGGCTGCGGCATAGCCGATGTTGGACGGGACGTCGGCCGGGATGTAGTGCCGGTTGTCATAGCTGGTCTGATAGCCGGGCAGCACCAGGACGCCCACGGCCGCAATTGCGATGGCGGCGGCCAGAATCGGCAGTGGCCAGCGCACCACGGCGGTGCCCACCTTGCGCCATCCGCCGGTCTTGGTGGCCTGCTTAGGGTCCAGCAGTCCGAATCGGCTGCTGACCGCAAGTACCGCTGGAGCGAAGGTCAGCCCCATCGCCAGGATGGTGAACATGCCCAGCGCACACGGCACCGCCAGGGTGTTGAAGTAGTTCAGCCGGGTGAAGTGCAGGCACAGCATCGCCCCGGCGATGGTCAGGCCGGAGCCCAGGATGACGTGGCTGACGCTGGACAGTGTTGTGTTCTGCGCGGTTTGGCGCTCCTCGCCGGCATTGCGTGCCTCGTGGTAGCGGCCGATCAAAAAGATCCAGTAGTCGGTACCGGCCGCGATGGCCAGCGCGGTGAGGATGCTGACCACGAAAGTCGAGATCGCGAAGACGTGGGAGTTGCTCAGCACCGCGATCAGGCCACGGGCCACACTCATCTCGGTGACAACCACCAGCAGTCCGATCAGTGTGGTCGCGATCGACCGGTAGACCACCAGCAGCATCACCGCGATGACGGCCATGGTGATGCCGGTCATCTTCACCATCGAGGCGTCGCCGGCCTCGTTGGTGTCGGCGACCAGGGCCGCCTGCCCGGTCACATAGGAGCGCAGTCCGGCCGGCGGGTCGGATTCCTCGACGATGTCGCGCACCGCGTCGACCGATTCCACGCCCTGCGCCGAACCCTGGTTGCCCGCCAGGTGCACCTGCACGTAGGCGGCCCGGCCGTCTTCACTCTGCGAGCCCGCCGAGGTGACCCGGTCACCCCAGAAGTCCTGCACGTGTTCGACGTGCACGGTGTCGGCTTGCAGCGTCGCCACCAGCCGGTCGTAGTAGCGGTGGGCGTCCTCTGCCAACTCGGCATCGCTCTCCAGCACGATCATCAGCACGCTGTCGCTGGTGAACTCACCGAATTTCTCGCCGATGTGCTTCATCGCCATCACCGACGGCGCGTCCTGCGGGGAGAGCGAGACGGCGTTGCGCGCGCCGACGACCTCCAGTTGCGGAACCAGCAGATTGGTCGCTGCCGCCGCGGCGAGCCAGAACAGGATGATCGGGATGGCGCACGCGCGGATCAGCCGCGGGAACCACGGAGCTCCTGTGCCGACGGGGGTGTGGTGGCCGCTCATGCCGCTTTCACCACGCAGAACGTCGCGGCGTTGTGGCCGTCGGCCTGGTGTTCGTCGCGCAGTTCGCCGTTGACGGTGATCCGGCAGCCCAGCTCGCGGCTGTCGCCCTGGGCCATGACGTTGGCGAACACGCTCGGTTGCGTGGTGGTCAACGTCAGCGACCAGGGCAGCGAGTGGAACTGGGCTTCCTGGGACTGCGCGCGCTCGTCGACGTAGCTGACCATGCCCGACGTCGACTCGGGGCCGTAGAGCTCGTAGGTGACGTACTTCGGCACTGTGGAGACGATTTCGCCACCGGTGCCGCCGGCGACCGCCGCCCCGTCCGCGCCGAAGACGCCGTGGAACCGGTAGATGACCAGCCCACCGATCGCGGCGACCGGGACGATCACCAGCACGATCCACAGTCGCTCAAGCGGCCCGCGAAGCTTCTTCATTGCGCTCATGACCGTTAACCTTACGACCGTAAAGAAACGAGTGTAAAGTTAAACAGTGCCAGCTCACACTTGCGCGCGAGATGTTATGCAGAACGCAAGTGAGGACAGCTAACAAACCGTTAGGATCACCGCGTGCCCACTCCCCCTCGTCGGCGCAATTTGCGAGGCCACGGCGCGCTGCTGCGCGACGAGATCCTGGCTGCCGCTGTTCGGGTCATCGACGGCGCGGACAGCGAAGCCGAGGTTTCGCTGCGCGGCATCGCCCGCGAGGCCGGCATCGCCGCACCTTCGGTGTATGCGCACTTCGACCATCTGGACCGGGTGCTCGAGGCAGTCACCGAGTCGAGCTGGGTTCAGGTCTCCGACGAGATCGCCGAGCACGTCCAGCAGGCCACTGACCCGCGGGAACGCCTGCTCATCGGCTGTCGGGTGTATGTCTCGTTCGCGCAGCGCCATCCGCTGCGCTACGCGCTGATGACCCAGGACGGTCACGCCCCGCCGGCGGCCCGCCGCGCACTGGCCGTGGTGACCAGAGGATTGCTGGCCTGCCGGGGGGAGGCGCCGGATTCGGACTCGGATCCTGATTCGGACCGGATTGCCGCGGCGTTGTCGGTGGCACTGCACGGCGTCGCGATGCTGCACCGCACCGACGCCCCGAATCTGTGGCTCAGCGATTTCAGCACCGACGAGGTGATCGGAACGCTGGTTGACGGCGCCACCCTACTGCTGGCCGAGGCCGAACCCGTCTGAGTTGACGGTCATCGGTACCTGTCCGTCGCAGCGGCGCTATCCCGCAGACTTACAGGCGATTTTCATCGAATGCTCAGCTCAGGCGGCCATAGGCTTAGCCCGCCCTGAACTGGTGTTACGTGCGGTGCCGTTGACCGCCGGCCAAGATGTGGGACTGGCCGTCGGAGGCACCCTGCAGGACCTGACCTGATCGTCGCCTGATCCAGCCGCCCGGTCGAGTGGGAATTTGGCGACGCATCCACGGCGTGTCGCGTCGTGAGTTTCACACTCGCGCGTGGAGCCGGCGGCTGGAGCGTTAGCCGCCGCTCGGGGCTGGGCTCGGGGCCGGGGGCCGAGCCTGCGGGACGAAGCCTTTGAGCACATCGGGCAGGCCCACCGACTGCTGTGGCACCGGTGCACAGGTGGGCGGGCATTCGGTCAGCTGCCAGGTCTGGCAGCGGTCGGTCCGGAACGCGGTGTCGCTCGGCTCGATCAGCACGACTTGGGACTTCTTGGTCATCGCGCTGTCGAGGGTCTTGTCGCCGCCGATGCGGCGCCAGTAGCAGGCGGCGCCGTCACGCGGGCCGTCGGAGCGATAGGTGCCCGGCACGATGTCCTTGCCGACCGCGAAGGTGCCATCGCCGTCGATCACCTGCTTGGGCGCCGGCGGGGGAGGAGGGGCCGGATCGGCTCCGGCGATCCCGGCCGCAGTGCACCAGGTTGCCAGCGCGATCGCCGTCATCCCGGCCAGCTTCATCGATCTCATACCTAACGAAGGTACCGCGACGGAGCTGCGGGGGACGGGTCGTCGTCAGCTGGTTACGGCTTCACCCCGACCGTGATCAGGTCCGACACGACCAGTGTCCAGGCCGGACGGGCCACGCGATGCTGGTCGGGAACGGTAAAACCGGCGTCGGTGAACAGCGTGCGCATCTCACTGGGCGTCGGCTGGCGTGCCGGGTTCCACCGGATTCCGGTCAGCGTCTTGAGCGGATCGGACAGCCGGGGGCTCATCGCCGTGACCGCCACCATCCCGCCCGGCGCCAGCACCCGGTAGAACTCGCGCACCGCGGCCGGCTGGTTGAAGAAGTGAAACGCCGAGCTGGTGACCACCGCATCAAGCGCGCCATCTTCGAACGGCAGCTGCTCGGCGGGCCCGGTCAGCCACCGCACCCGCGACGAGCGCTCCCGTGCCTCGTTGAGCATGCCGTCGGACATATCCACCCCGTAGACCGCGTCCGGGGACAGCTCACGTTCGATGCGGTCGGCCAGGATGCCGGTGCCGCAGGCGATGTCGGCAACCCGGGCCGGCTGGTGCGACCGCAGC
Organism: Mycobacterium sp. SMC-15; assembly: GCF_045310925.1. Lineage (NCBI taxonomy): Bacteria > Bacillati > Actinomycetota > Actinomycetes > Mycobacteriales > Mycobacteriaceae > Mycobacterium > Mycobacterium sp. SMC-15. Next base: position 64,349 of record NZ_JBJIAJ010000002.1, read on the forward strand.
GCGGCGATCAGCTCGTCCTGGGCCGGACGGTAGACCCAACGCTGCAGAAATTGGGCGTCGTAGGCCGGAGCGGCGAAGCTCCAAAACCGGGTGACGACGTCATTGAACGCTTGGCGTGGAGCTTGGGACGACATGATGTGAAATCTACCGGCAGCGCCCCGGCAAACGTGCTCTGAGAGGGTATAGCCATGACCGTCTGCTACCGGCACCCCGATCGGGCCACCGCGCTGCGCTGCACCCGGTGTGACCGTTACATCTGCGGGGACTGCATGCGCAGCGCCGCCGTCGGCCAGCATTGCGTGGACTGCGCGCAGGCGGGCGGCACGCCGGTGCGCCGGGCGGCGCGGCCCCTGGTCCGCGCGGCCTCGGGAGCGCCGGTGGTCACCTACGGGCTGATCGCGCTGAGCGTGCTCGCCTTCCTGGCACAGCTGGCGTCGCGTGAGCTGGAGTCCGAGTTGGTGCTCTGGACACCGGCGGTGGCAGACGGGCAGATCTACCGCTTGCTGACGTCGGCGTTCCTGCACTACGGACCGATGCACCTGCTGCTCAACATGTGGGCGCTGTACGTGGTGGGCCCCGAACTCGAGGGCCTGCTCGGTCGGGTGCGATACAGCGCGCTATACCTGCTCAGCGCACTGGGCGGCTCGGTTGCCGTCTACCTGTTGGCACCGATCACCACCGCGACCGCCGGCGCTTCGGGCGCCATCTTCGGCCTGTTCGGCGCCACGCTGGTCATCGGGCGCCGTCTGCGGATGGACGTCCGCGCGGTGGGCGCGGTGATCGTGGTCAACCTGATCTTCACCTTCACCATTCCGCACATCAGCTGGCAGGGGCACGTCGGTGGTCTGATCACCGGGGTGCTGGTCGCGTTCGCCTACGTCTATCCGCCGCAGGCGAGCCGGACCCGGATCCAGGCGGCGGCCAGCCTTGCGCTGCTGGCACTGTTCATCGCGCTGATCTGGTGGCGCACTGCCGAATTGGTCTACTGATCGCGAGCGTGTCATCCGGCTGAGACGACCGCTCGCCCCCTAAGCTTTCGGTGGTCCACCAGCGAGAGGATCGACCAATCGGCGCCAACGGCGACCAAGATGACATGAGTCGACCGGCCGGGAACCGGACTCGCCAGGCCACCTCGATGCGCACCTCGGGTAAATCGCGCTGGGTTGCGCCGGCCCCGCGTGCCGCCCGGTTGACCACCGCGCGCGCCGCGGATCGGGTTCGGCGGGAGCGGCGACGCCCGGGCATTCACGCCCTGGACGGTCTGCGCGCGATAGCCGTCGCGTTGGTGTTGGCCGACCATGGCGGCATCCCCGGACTGTCGGGCGGGTTCCTGGGTGTGGACCTGTTCTTTGTGCTCAGCGGATTCCTGATCACCTCGCTGCTCATCGACGAGCTGGGCCGGACCGGCCGGATCGACCTCACCGGCTTCTGGATCCGGCGCATCCGCCGACTGCTGCCCGCTCTGGTGCTCATGGTGCTGACCGTCGCCATAGCCCACGAGCTGCTGCCGTCGGAGGCGGTGGTGGGCCTGCGCGAGGACGCGATCGCCGCCTTCTTCTGGGTAGCCAACTGGCGGTTCGTCGCTGAGCACACCGACTACTTCACCGAAGCCGGCACGCCGTCGCCGCTGCAGCACACCTGGTCGCTGGGCGTCGAGGAGCAGTACTACTTCTTATGGCCGCTGCTGCTGATCGCGATCGCGTTGCTGCTGGGGGCCCGCGCCCGGCGCCGCGGCGGGTGGGCCACCGTCGGCGGGGTGCGGCTGACGGTTTTCCTGTTGGCCAGCGCAGGGGCGGCGGCTTCGGCGACGGCCGCGGAGATGCTGGCCTCAGACGCCACCCGCGATCGCGTCTACTTCGGCACCGACACTCGTGCGCAGGCCCTGTTGATCGGTGCCGCGGCCGCGGCCCTGCTGGTGGGGGACTGGCCGGCGCTCACCGCGGGCTGGTCGGTGGTGCGCACCCGCCGCGCGCTGTGGGTCGCTCGCCTGCTGCCGCTGGGTGGGCTGGCCGTACTGGCGATGGCGGCCCACCGCGCCACCGGCACGGCCGCGGAGTTCCACGGCGGCCTGCTCACGCTGGTGGCCGTCGCTGCGATCGCGGTGATCGCCCCGATCGCGCTGCATCAGAGCGGTCTGGTCGCCCGGGCGTTGGCCTGGTCGCCGCTGGTGTGGCTGGGGACCATCTCCTACGGCGTGTACCTGTGGCACTGGCCGGTCTTCCTGGTCCTCAACGGGCAGCGCACCGGGTGGTCGGGGTGGGCGTTGTTCGCCGTGCGGTGCGCCGCCACGCTGCTGCTGGCGACGGTGTCATGGTGGGTCCTTGAGGAGCCGATCCGCCGCTGGCGGCCGGCGCGGGTGTCGCTGCTGCCGCTGGGGGCCGCCGTCAGCGGCACTGCGGTGGCAGTCACGGTGCTGGTGGTCCCGGTCGTCGAGCGTCCCACAGCCGAGAACGGTGTGACCCCGGATGTGGCCGCGGCCGCCGCGGTGTCCCCCTCGCCGCCTGCGCGGCTTTCGGAGGTCAAAAAGCCACCACCGCAGGCCGCGCGACGCGACCCCAACCGGCCGCGCACCGTGTCGGTGTTCGGTGATTCGATCGGCTGGACCCTGATGCACTATCTGCCGGACACCCCCGGTTACGACTTCATCGACCACACCGTCGTCGGCTGCAGCATTGTGCGCGCCGGGCCATACCGCTGGGCCGGCAAGGTCATCGACCAGGGCAAGGAGTGCGACGGATGGCCGGCGCGCTGGACTCGGCAGGTCAAGGCCGACCAGCCCGATGTCGTGCTGTTGTTCGTCGGCCGCTGGGAAACCGTGGACCGGGTCAACGAGGGTCAGTGGTCGCGCATCGGTGACCCGACCTTCGATGCCTATCTGACCGCGGAGCTGCGCCGTGCGCTCGACGTGCTCCAGGCCGCCGGCAGCCGGGTCGTGGTGACGACCGTGCCGTACAGCCGTTACGGTGAGCGGCCCGACGGCAGCCTGTGGCCTGAAGACAAACCCGAGCGCGTCGACCGCTGGAACGCCCTGCTGCGCCGGGAGGTCGCCGGGCGAGAAGCCGTCACGGTGATGGACCTGAACAAGAAGCTGGGGCCGGCAGGCACCTACACCGCCAAAGTCGACGGCATCAAGGTCCGCAGCGACGGCATTCACCTGACGCCCGAAGGGGTGAAGTGGCTGCTCCCGTGGCTGGAGGAATCGCTGAGCTGACGCTCACTGGCAAACAGCCGTGAGTGCAACGTCACACCAGTTCAGGGGTCCTAAATTAAGTTAGTTTTGCTAACGTAGTTTACATCGGCGCAGACCGCGCCCCTGAAAATCACTTTCACGAAATATCCGTTAGAGGTTCGATATGTCGCCTGTTTCCACCACCGCTGACGAGGAGCAACTCGCCCGCCGCATCGCCGACCTGGTCGCCACCGACCCGCAATTCGCCGCCGGTCGGCCCGACCCGGCCGTCGCCGCCGCTATCGAAGGGCAGTCGCGGCTGGCGCACATCGCCCGGACCGTCTTCGACGGCTACGCCGCCCGGCCGGCGCTCGGGCAGCGTGCCGTCGAGTACGTCACCGATCCGGCCACCGGTCGCAGCACCGCAGCCCTGCTGCCGCGCTACGAAACCATCACCTACGGAGAACTCGGTGAGCGCGTCCGCGCTGTGGCTGCCGCCCTGGCCGCCGGCGCCGTGCGGCCCGGTGACCGGGTTGCGGTGCTGGGCTTCACCAGCGTCGACTACACCGTCATCGACGTAGCGCTGGGCCAGATCGGTGCGGTCTCAGTGCCGCTGCAGACCTCGGCGGCGATCAACACATTGGTGCCGATCGTGACCGAGACCGAGCCCCGGGTAATCGCTGCCAGCGTTGACTCGCTGCCCGATGCGGTCGAGTTGGTGCTGACCGGTCCGGCCCCCACCCGCCTGGTGGTCTTCGACTACCACCAGCAGGTCGATGACCACCGCGAGGCGCTTGCCGATGCGCGGGCGCGGCTGGCCGGTGTCGAGGTGGTGGTCGAGCCGCTGGCCGACCTGCTGACCCGCGGTCACTCCCTGACCCTGCCGGCCCAGGCGCTTGCGGAAGCCGGCGACGACGCCAACCCACTGGCACTGCTCGTCTACACCTCCGGCAGCACCGGCGCCCCCAAGGGTGCGATGTACCCCGAGAGCAACGTGTCCCGGATGTGGGTGCGGTCGACCAAGAACTGGTTCGGCCCGACCGCCGTCTCGATCACGCTGAACTTCATGCCGATGAGTCACATCATGGGCCGAGGCATCTTGTACGGCACCCTCGGCAACGGCGGCACCGCCTACTTCAGCGCACGCAGCGACCTGTCCACCTTCCTCGAAGACCTCGCCCTGGTTCGCCCGACCGAACTGAACTTCGTCCCCCGGATCTGGGAGATGCTCTACCAGCACTTCCGCAGTGAACTCGATGGGGTGAGCGGAGACCGGGCCGCCGCCGAAGCGCAGGTCTTGGCGCAGATGCGCGCCGAACTGCTCGGCGGGCGGTGTGTGTTCGCGATGACCGGCTCGGCGCCGATCTCCGACGAGCTGCGGTCCTGGGTCGACCAGCTCACCGAGCAGCATGTGCTCAACGGCTACGGCTCCACCGAGGCGGGCATGGTGCTCTTCGACGGCGAAGTGCAGCGGCCGCCGGTTCTGGACTACAAGCTGGTCGATGTGCCGGATCTGGGCTATTTCGGCACCGACACCCCGCACCCGCGCGGCGAACTGCTGCTCAAGACCGAGAACCTGTTTCCCGGCTACTACAAGCGTCCCGAGGTGACCGCCGAGGTGTTCGACGCCGACGGTTACTACCGGACCGGTGACGTGGTCGCCGAGATCGCGCCGGACCACCTGGTCTACGTCGACCGGCGCAACAACGTGCTCAAGCTGGCCCAGGGCGAGTTCGTCACCCTGGCCAAGCTGGAAGCGGTGTTCGGCAACAGCCCGCTGGTTCGCCAGATCTACGTCTACGGCAACAGCGCGCAGCCCTACCTGCTGGCCGTGGTGGTCCCGACCCCGGAAGCTGCGGACCGCTTCGACTCCGACGCCGCCCTCAAGGCCGGGATCGCCGAGTCGCTGCAGCAGGTGGCGAAAGACGCCGACCTGCAGTCCTACGAAGTTCCGCGTGACTTCATCGTCGAGACCGAGCCGTTCACCCTGGAGAACGGACTGCTGACCGGGATTCGCAAGCTGGCCTGGCCGAAGCTGAAGGCGCACTACGGCGATCGCCTTGAGCGCCGCTACGCCGAGCTGGCCGAAGGGCAGGCCAGTGAGTTGAGCGAGCTGCGTCAGCACGGTGCTCAGCGTCCGGCGTTGGAGACCGTCAGTCGTGCCGCCGCGGCGCTGTTGGGCGCCTCGGCCGGCGACCTGGCCCCGGAGGCACATTTCACCGACCTGGGCGGCGACTCCCTGTCGGCGCTGACGTTCGGAAATCTGCTGCGCGACATCTTCGACGTCGACGTTCCGGTGGGCGTGATCGTCAGCCCGGCCAACGATCTGGCGGCCATCGCCGACTACATCACCGCCGAGCGCAACGGCTCCAAACGGCCGACTTTCGCCTCGGTGCACGGCCGCGACGCGGTCGAAGTGGCTGCCGCGGACCTGACCCTGGACAAGTTCCTCGACGAGGCGACCTTGGCCGCGGCACCGTCGCTGCCCGGCCCCTCCGAGCAGGTGCGCACCGTGCTGTTGACCGGCGCAACCGGCTTCCTCGGTCGCTACCTGGCGCTGGAGTGGTTGCAGCGGCTGGCCCCGGTGGACGGAAAACTGATCTGCCTGGTGCGTGGCAAGTCCGACGAGGATGCCCGCCGTCGGTTGGACAACGTCTTCGACAGCGGAGATGCGCAGCTGCTGGCCCGCTACACCGAACTGGCCGCCAAGCATCTCGAGGTGATCGCCGGTGACAAGGGTGAAGCGAATCTTGGTCTGGACCAAGAGGTTTGGCAGCGGTTGGCGGACACGGTCGACGTGATCGTCGACCCGGCGGCCCTGGTAAACCACGTGTTGCCCTACAGCGAACTGTTCGGGCCGAACGCGCTCGGCACCGCCGAGCTGATCCGGGTCGCGCTCACCAGCAAGATCAAGCCGTTCACCTACTTCTCCACAATTGGTGTGGGCGACCAGATTCCGCTGGGTCAGTTCACCGAGGACGCCGACGTCCGGGTGATGAGTGCGGTCCGGGCGATCAACGACGGCTACGCCAACGGTTACGGCACCAGTAAGTGGGCCGGCGAGGTGCTGCTGCGTGAGGCCAACGACCTGTGCGGCCTGCCGGTCGCGGTGTTCCGCTGCGACATGATCCTGGCCGACACCAGCTACGCCGGCCAGCTGAACCTGCCCGACATGTTCACCCGGATGATGTTCAGCCTGGTTGCTGCCGGGGTAGCGCCCGGTTCGTTCTACGAACTGAGCGCCGACGGTCAGCGACAGCGCGCGCACTACGACGGCCTGCCGGTGGAGTTCATCGCCGAGGCGTCCACCGCGCTGGGATCCTTCGCGAGCGGCGGGTTCACCACCTATCACGTGATGAACCCGTACGACGACGGTCTGGGGATGGACGAGTTCGTCGACTGGCTGATCGAAGCCGGTTACCCGATTCGGCGGATCGCCGACTACGGCGACTGGCTGCAGCGGTTCGAGACCACGCTGCGCGCGCTGCCGGAAAACCAGCGCCAGGCATCGCTGTTGCCGCTGCTGCACAACTACCAGAAGCCGCAGCCGCCGATCTGCGGATCGATCGCACCGACGGACAGGTTCCGGGCCGCGGTGCAGTCGGCCGGGATCGGGCCTGACCCCGAGCATCCCGACATCCCGCATGTCACGCCGGCGGTGATCGTCAAGTACGTCACCGACCTGCAACTGCTCGGGCTGCTCTGAGGGAAGCGCTGAATAGCGCTTGCTGCGAAGGGGTTTCGGGAAGGTGCTGGTCGCCGTCATGGGCGGCCGGCACCATCGGAACCCGTTTGCGTTTGACGGTCCCGTATTTCGATGACACCATGGTGAACAATGCCACGACATGCCCGTGTGTCCCGACCGGAAGGAGGTGAGGGCGAAGTGAGTTCTAGTGACGGTCCGCATCCGTATCCGTGTTCCACGATCGATCTGTACCTCACCGGTTCCGGCGCCTCCGTTGTGGCCTGAACCACGAGTTCCGCCGACCCGTACGGGTTGTGCCGGCCGGTGAGTTTCCCGGCAGGAGAAAATCATGGCTTTCATCACCATCAGTGTTCTGGCTCTCGACGGCTCGACGAACCACCAGGCGGGAAACCGCATGGTGAACCGGCTGCGCAACCGGATGGCCGCTCGTCGCGAAATGCGTCGTGAGCAGCGTGCTCAGCGCTACGTGGCGCACATGCCCACGGCGGTCCTCGGCGCCTGCTGACGCGGTGCGTCCCAGGCTAGAGCCAAGACAGTCGTAGACGCGGCGAGTTATCGCCGCGTCTACGACTGCCTTAGGCCTTAAGTGCTAGGCCTGCACGATGATTGGGTCGCCCAGGTGTACCGAGTTGAAATACCACGCGGCGTCGTCGGGACTGAGGTTGATGCATCCGTGGCTGACGTTCGAGTAGCCCTGTGAGCCCACCGACCAGGGGGCGGAGTGCACGTAGACGCCACTCCAGGTAACCCGAACGGCGTACTCGCCGTTGAGCAGGTAGCCCTCCGGGTCATTGAGTGGGATGCCGATGGTGCGCGAATCGAACTTGATGGTGCGCTCTTTCGACAGTGCGGTGAAGGACCCGACAGGCGTGGGGCGCTTGGGTTTACCCATGGACGCCGCCATGATTCGTTGGATCTCGCCGTTGACGCTGACGGTGAAGGTGTGGTCCGAGATATCGGCGAGCCCCACCACGGCGTCGCCGGTCTCGAAACCCGTTGACATCCCGTGCGCGTCGACGTCGATCTTGCTGTGCGGTGACCAGTAGCCATCCGGGACCCACTGCACGACATCGCTGCTCGTCCACTCGAAGTGGCCGGCATTATTGCCCGTGGAGTTGATGTGGATCCCACGTTCGGCGGCAGCCCGGTCCCCGACCGGTCCATTGAAGGTCACGATCACCGGGTAGGCCACCCCGACCACTGAGCCGGCGGCCGGCTCGATCGCCGCGACGGCCAGCCCCCGTGCCGGCGACGTCTGAGCCGCTTCGCTGATTCCGGCCGACGCCCCAACAGACACGAGTGCCAGGGCCATCGACCCGGCAATCGCCACAATTCCCCGCCTCACATTGCGCATGGCATCCATTGTGCCAACAGCTACGGCATCAGCGCAGGTTTAGCCGTCGTCCGACGCGGTGAGCAGGTCTCCCCAGGCGGCCTCGGTCCCGGTCGAGCCGATGTTGTGGATCGCCAACATCGACCCGCCGGCCAGCGCGATCACTGCGGTGACGATGCCCAGTCGCAGCAGTGAACCGACTTTGCTGCCGCGTGACAGCGCCACATGCAGTCCGGCCAGCAACGCCGCGGCGACGGCCAGGCCCAAGGCCATGTAGAGGCCGTACTCGCCGGCGGCCATGTGGGCGTCCAGCTCGGGTGACCCGGCGAACTTACCGGTGTCGGCCAGCCACTCGCCGGCAGTGACCGTCAGCGGCGTCACGAGCAGCGTGATGGCGGAAAACGTCACCACCAGCCAGACCAGTCGCCGCCGGGCCGCCGGCCATACCGCGCACACGATCAGCAGTATCGCGGTCAGTGGCACCAACGACACCACCACGTGCAGCAGTACGACGTGCGCGGGCAACCCGGCGATTGTCGACATGGACGTCCTCTCTCCGACGATCAGGCGGTGCTGGCAGCATGCGCGACCGCAGACTCCGGCAGCGGTTCATAGCGGGCGAAGCCGCGCGTGAAAGAACCGGCACCGTGGGTCAACGATCGCAGGTCGACTGCGTACCGGATGAGCTCGGTCTGGGGTACTTCGGCCTTCACACTTGTGCGGTCCGCACCGACCTTGTCGGTGCCCAGGACCCGGGCGCGGCGGGCGGACAGATCACCCATCACCGCGCCTACCAATTCGTCGGGGATCACCACGGTGACGTCGTCGATCGGCTCGAGCAGCCGCACCCTGCCGGTCGCCGCGGCGTCGCGTAGGGCGGCGGCGCCCGCCATCTGGAAGGCGAAGTCGGACGAGTCGACGCTGTGCGCCTTGCCGTCGATCAGGGTTACCCGGATGTCGACCACCGGATAACCGCCGCCGGCGTCGAGCGTCAGCCCGCGCTCCATCTGGGCGCGAATGCCCTTCTCCACGCTGGGGATGAATTGGCGGGGCACGGCTCCGCCGACCACGCGGTCGACGAACTCGAAGCCGGCGCCTTGAGTCACCGGCTCCACTTCGATGTCGCAGATCGCGTATTGGCCGTGGCCACCGGACTGCTTGACATGGCGGCCGTGGCCTTTGGCCTTGCTGGAGAACGTCTCTCGTAGAGCCACGCGCAGGGCTACGGTATCCACCGACACCGCGTAGCGGTGGGCCAGCGCATCAAGCACGATTCCCGAGTGTGCCTCGCCCATGCACCACAGCACCGTCTGGTGGGTTTCCGGGTTCCGCTCGATGCGCAGGCTGGGGTCCTCGGCGGCGAGCCGGGCCAACCCGACAGCCAGCTTGTCCTCATCGGTCTTGGCGTGCGGAATGACCGCGACCGGCAAGAGCGGATCCGGCATGGACCAGGGTTTGCACACCAGCGGTTCGTCCTTGCCCGACAGCGTGTCCCCGGTCTCGGCGTGGCTCAGCCGGCCGATGGTGCAGATGTCGCCGGCCATCACCACGGTGGTTGGACGCTGCTGCCTGCCGAGGGGAAACGCCAGCGTCCCGATCCGATCGTCTTCGTCATGGTCGGTGCGACCTGTCCCGTCGCCGAAGAATCCGGCGCAATGACCGCTGACATGAATCCCGCTGTCGGGCTTGATGGTTCCAGAAAACACCCGCACCAGGTTGACCCGGCCGAGGTAGGGGTCCGATGTTGTCCGGACGACTTCAGCCAACAGTGGCCCGTCCGGGTCGCAACTCAGCCCGGCACGAGCCACGCCGTTCGGGCTGAATACCTCCGGGAGCAGATGTTCCGGCGGCGCGGGAAAGCCGGTCGAGACGACCTCGAGCAATTCAGGGACGCCGATGCCGGTGCTGCCGCAGGCCGGGATGACCGGGAAGAACGAGCCGCGCGCCACGGCCCGCTCCAGATCCGCGGCGAGCACCGCGGGTTCGATCCGCTCCCCACCCAGGTAGCGGTCCAGCAGAGACTCGTCCTCCGACTCCTCGATGATCGCCTCGATCAGCGCGCCACGCTGCTGCTCGGCGTCGGGCAAATCGACGGATTCGGCTGCCAGCAACCCGATCACGCCGTCGCCCCGGCCCGGCGCGGGTAGATACAGCGGCAGCACCGTATCGCCGAACGCCGCCTGGGCCGCGGCCAGGCGGGCGGGGAAGTCGGCCCGTGCGTGGTCCAACTTGGTGACGACGACCGCGCGCGGCATACCGACCCGACTGCACTCCTGCCACAGCGTGGCAGTCGCGTCGTCGACGTCTTCGTTGGCCGCGATCACGAACAGTGTGCAGTCGGCGGCCCGCAACCCGGCACGCAGTTCTCCGACGAAGTCGGCGTAGCCCGGAGTGTCGATCAGGTTGATCTTGACGCCGTCGTGCTCCAACGAGGCGCACGCGACCCCGACCGAACGCTGCTGACGGAGTTCCGCGTCGTCGTAGTCGCAGACCGTGCTGCCGTCGGCGATGCATCCGGCTCGGGTCAAGACACCAGCGCTCACGAGCATCGCCTCGACCAGTGTGGTTTTGCCGGAGCCGGGTGGACCGACCAGCGCGACATTGCGGATGGCGGCCGGACTGGCCGCGGTCGGGGCGGAACCGGCGCCCCGTGCTGTTCCGGTCTTGTCTGCCATGGCAGCCTCCTCCGCAGATCAGCCTTCCCTCAACGGTCGCTGAGCACAAGAGTTGCGCCGCGGCGACGATTGCCCAGCCGGCGTATAGCGTTTGCCAGCCGGATTGGCGGTTCCGGTAAGCTGGGGATTCTTGTTTCGCGAGTCCCGCGGCACGACTGCAGGAGGTACGACGAATGAGCGGAGCGCATCGCCCTGTCCGGTGGCGGCTGCTCAGTGCGGTGACCGCGGCGATCGCCACGGCCGGGCTGGTGGCGGCGCCGGTCCAAGCGTCGCCTACTCTGCCCGCTTTTCCGCTCGACCCTGCGGCGATGATTGCGCAGGTCGGTCCTGCAGTGGTCAACATCGATGCCCAGATGGGCTACCAGAGCGCAGTCGGCGCCGGAACCGGGATCGTGTTGGACCCCGGCGGCGTGGTGTTGACCAACAACCACGTCATCGCCGGCGCCACCGGGCTCACGGCGGTCTCGGTTGCCAACGGCCAGACCTACGAGGTCGACGTGCTCGGCTTCGACCGCAGCCACGACGTCGCAGTACTGCAATTGCGCGGCGCCGGCGGCCTACCGGCTGCGAACATCGGCAACTCCTCGCGGGTCGCCATCGGTGACCCGGTGGTCTCGTTGGGCAACGCCGGCGGCCATGGCGGTGCGCCGACCGCGGTGCCGGGACGGGTCATCGGTCTGAACCAGACCGTCTCGGCCGCCGACGAGTTGACCGGCAGTACCGAGACCCTGACCAACATGATCAAGGCCGACACCGCGATCCGTCCCGGTGACTCGGGCGGTCCGATGGTGAACGCCGCCGGACAGGTGATCGGGATGAACACCGCGGCGTCGGACAACTACAAGTTCGCCCAACCGGGCGGCGAAGGCTATGCCATCCCGATCGACCAGGCGATGGCCATTGCCGGTCAGATCCGGGCCGGTATCTCGTCGAACACCGTGCACATCGGTGAGACCGCCTTTATGGGTGTCGGTGTGATCGACAACATCGGCGGCGCGCGGGTCGCCCAGGTGCTCGACGGCACCCCGGCCGCGGCCACCGGTATCGCCCGCGACGACATCATCACCTCGGTCAACGGCCGGCCGGTGAACTCGGCAACCGACCTGACCGACGTACTCGACCAGCGTCACCCGGGCGACACCGTCACGCTGACGTGGCGCAACCCGGGCGGCGGAGAACACAGCGCAACCGTGACCCTGGTTCCAGGTCCGGTCGGCTGACACATATTTAGGCGCGCGTGCTAGATAAACGCTATGGCAGTGAAGCAAGACTGTCGTGGGTTCTTGCTGGGCTTGCCGGGGTTCTGGCCGCCACGGCGTACACCCACTCCGAGGGGTACTTCGTCACCTTCATGACCGGCAACGCCGGGCGTGCGGCGCTGGGCTTGTTCACCGACAGCCAGTGGATGTCGATTTCCGCGGCCGCCCTGCTGGTGTCCTTCATCGCCGGCGTGGTGATCGCCTCGCTGTGCCACCGCCACATCTGGCGCAGCCGACCGCACGGCGCGTTGCGGCTGACCGGGGTGTCGCTACTGGCCGCCACCGTGACCGACTGGATCGAGGGCGGGCCCGCGCTGCCGGTCCCCCTGCTGCCGATCCTGCTCGTCGCGTTCGGGGTGGGCGCACTGAACACCACGTTCGTCCGCGATGGCGAAGTGTCGATCCCCTTGAGCTACGTGACCGGCACAGTGGTGAAACTGGGGCAGGGCATCGAGCGCCACATCAGCGGCGGCAGCATCCACGATTGGTTCTTCAATTTCATGCTGCTGACCGGATACATCTCCGGGGCGGTGGTCGGTGGCATCATCAGCGTGTTCGTCGGTGGTACCTGGATGTTGGCTACCGCCACGGTTATCTGCCTGATGGCCACCTGGTACAGCCACCGCTATGTCGACCGCCGCGGCTTGTGGCGCTGACCGCTCGCTCCTCCTAGTCCCGCGCCGAAGCCGTTTGCAGGTCCTTGTCTGCGAACGTCGGCTTCGTTTCACCCTTTCCCACAGACACGTCGGCGGCAGTGCTGGATTGCACTGCCGCCGAGGTGTTGGGGGATTGGTTAGGTCGGGTCGACTCCCGCACCCAGCACCCGCTGGATGTCGGGCTTCATCGCGACCAGCTGCTCGTTCCAGTACGGCCAGTCGTGCGTCCCGTTGGCCGGGAAGTTGAACACGCCGTTGTTGCCACCGGCCGCCGCGTAGTTCTGCTGGAACTGCTGGTTGGTGCGCAGTGTCAGGCTCTCCAGGAACTTGGCGGGCAGGTTGTTGCCGCCGAGGTCGCTCGGTGTGCCGTTGCCGCAGTAGACCCAGATCCGGGTGCGGTTGGCCACCAGCCGCGGGATCTGCACCATGGCGTCGTTACGCTTCCAGGCCGGGTCGGACGACGGGCCCCACATGCTGTTGGCGTTGTAGCCGCCGGCGTCGTTCATGGCGAGCCCGATCAAGGTCGGCCACCAGCCCTCGGAGGGGTTCAGGAACCCCGAGAGCGCCGCTGCATAAGGGAACTGCTGCGGGTAGTAGGCCGCCAGGATCAGCGCCGATCCGCCCGCCATCGACAGGCCGACCACCGCGTTGCCGTAAGGCGAGACACTCTTGTTGGCCTGCAGCCAGGTGGGCATCTCCCGGGTCAGGAAGGTCTCCCACTTGTAGGTGTAGTTCTGGCCGTTGCCCTGCGACGGCTGGTACCAGTCCGAGTAGAAGCTGGACTGACCGCCGACCGGCATGATCACCGACAGCCCGGACTGGTAGTACTCCTCGAATGCCGGGGTGTTGATGTCCCAGCCGCTGAAGTCGTCCTGGGCGCGCAGCCCGTCGAGCAGGTACACCGCGTGGGTGCCGCCCGGCTGGAACTGGACTTTGATGTCCCGGCCCATCGCAGCCGAGGGGATCTGCAGGTACTCCACCGGCAGGCCCGGGCGGGAGAACGCGGACGCGTTACCCGTACCACCGACAGCCCCGACGAGGCCGCTCAGCAGCGCGGCCCCCACCGCCGCGACCATCAGCCGGCGCGGTAGCCGACTCGCCGCGTTACGCAACTTCTCAACGCTCTTCATAGCCCTTGTCCCATCCCAATGTCGTGCGGTCTAGCCCTTCTGAACGGAGTCAAACACGGTGCGCCGTCGTGTCCTGTTCGCCGCCACGGGTTTTCATATCGCGGTTCGGCAACGATTGAGATTCGGCGCGGACTCGCCACCGGCCGGGTGGCCTTGTGGGTGGGCATATAGTCGACGTAATTCATCGACGAAGGGCAGGTCATGCAGGCGAGTGCTCGGGCCTTGGGGACCGCTGAGGCTCCGTTGGCCGGGGTGCGTGTCATCGAGATCGCCAGCTTCGTCGCCGTCCCGCTCGCCGGAATGACGCTGGCGCAGCTCGGTTGCGACGTGGTGCGTATCGACCCGATCGGCGGTGCGGCCGACTACCGGCGCTGGCCGGTCACCAACGACGGCACCTCTATCTACTGGACGGGCCTGAACAAGGGCAAGCGCTCGGTGGTCGCAGACCTGCGTTCGCCCGAGGGGCAGCGCGTGGTGCAGCAACTGATCGCCGACAGTGGTGTGTTGCTGACGAATATGGCTGGCCGGCAATGGCTTTCCTACGAAACGCTCGCAACGATGCGTCCTGACCTGATCCACCTCGAGGTTCTCGGACGTGCCGATGGCTCGACCGCGGTGGACTACACGATCAATGCGGGTGTCGGCTTTCCGCTGGTCACCGGGCCCGGGGACTACGCCGCCCCGATCAACCACGTGCTGCCGGCCTGGGATATCGCCTGCGGGCTGCACGCCGCGCTGGCGGTGTCCGCCGCGCTGCACCGCCGGGACCACACCGGCGAGGGCTGCCGGATAAGCCTGGCGCTGGAGGACGTCGCACTGGGCACCGCCAGTGCCCTGGGCTTCCTCACCGAGGCCATGGTCAACGGCACCCGCCGGGAACGCATCGGCAACGCGGTTTACGGCCAGTACGGGCAGAGCTTCGCCAGCGGTGACGGGGTCTCGTTCATGGTCGTCACGCTGACCGATCGGCACTTCCGAGATCTGGCCGAGCTGACCGGATCGACGAAAGTCCTTGCCGCACTGTCGCAAGCGCGCGGCATTGATTTTGGCGACGAAGGACAGCGTTATCGGCACCGCGACTTGCTGACCGGGCTGTTCAGCGGGTGGTTCGCCGAGCGACCGGCGGCGCAGATCGAAGCCGCCCTGGCGAGAACATCGCTGCTGTGGGACCGCTACCGCAGCTTCGCGGAGGTAGCCGCCGACGAGCGCCTGCGCGACAACCCGATGTTCGCCACGCTGTATCAGCCCCGGGTGGGGGAGTACTTGGCGGCCGGCCTGCCGGCGTCGATCGACGGCTCCCACCCCCCGGCCGTCGCGGCACCTGCGCTGGGTGCCGACACCGGACAGGTGCTGGCGGACCGACTGGGAATGAGCACCGACGATATCGACCGACTGCGCCAAAGCGGCGCGGTGGCAACGGATTAGCAAAGGAGCTCCGACCAAGTGCGTACTTTCGGATCGATCGATGAGCTTGCCGCATGCCAGGGTCAGGTGATCGGCCACAGCGATTGGGTGACCATCACCCAGGACGCGGTCAACCTGTTCGCCGACGCGACCGGTGATCATCAGTGGATTCACGTCGATCCGGAGCGCGCGGCCACCGGGCCCTTTGGGACCACGATCGCCCACGGCTACATGACACTGGCCATGCTGCCGCAACTGATGGCGCAGATCAGTCGCCTCGACGGGGTCAAGCTGGCGATCAACTACGGATTGAACAAGGTGCGTTTCCCGGCGCCGGTGCCGGTCGGCTCCAAGATCCGGGCCGAGACCTCCCTGGTCGAGGTGGCCGATGTCGGCGGTGGCGCCCACCAGGTGACCTTCTCCACCACGGTGTCCATCGACGGCCATGCCAAGCCGGCCTGCGTCGCCGAGAGCGTCGTGCGCTACGTGCTCTGAGTACGGCCCGGCTTCGCGTCCCGGCGTTGGGGGCGGGACGCGAAGTAGTGCGCGACGATCGCCGCGATTTGCAGGAATCGCCGGCGGGTCGCCGGCGCCATCTCGCTCATCACGTCGATCACCCCGCCCGGGCGCAGGTGCGGGTCGAACGGCACCTCAACCACGGCCTGGCCGTGCTGCAGGAACTGCGCAGTCAGTGTCGAGCGGGTGCGTCGGTCGGCATGGCCGTCGGAGTCGTTGAGCACCACCACGGTGCGCTGCAACAGCCCGCCCTGGCCGCGGTCGGCCAGCCACTCCATGGTCTTGGCGGCCGCGCCGGCACCGTCCGCCCACGGTGACGAGACCACGATCAGGGCGTCCAGGTCACGCAGCGCCTCCTGGGTCACCGGCGAGTCCATCGTCGAACCGCAGTCGATGATCGAGATGGTGAAGTGCCGGTCCAGGCGCAGCGCGGCCTCCCGGTACAACGCCGCGTCAAGGATCCGGCGACTGCCCGCGGCCGGCTCGCCCACCAGGACGTAGAGTCCCGCCGCATTGGCGCCCACTCGGCCGCTGATGTCGGCGAACGATTGCATGCTCTGATCGGCGGCCAGATCCCAGTAGGAGCTGGTGGCATGCGGGTCGATACGGCTGCCCAGCCGGCCGAACGCGGTGTCGGCATCCACGGCCACCACATGGTCGGCCCGGCGCAGCGCGGCGAACACCGAACCGACGCTGGCCGCCACCGTCGTCTTGCCGACGCCGCCTTTGCCCAGCACGCCCACCTTGTAGCTGCCGTTGGGCAGCGACCGGATGGCCGCCTGGTAGGCCGTCTCCTCCCGCTCGGCCGGTGACGGGCCCAGGTTGACCAGCCCCAGCGTCGCGGACAGGACCACCCGGCGCCAGCCGCGGGCAGGCTGCGGTCGCGGCATCGGGCCCGGCGGCGGGTACGACGCCATCGGCTGCGGCTGCGGCTGCGGCTGCGGCTGCGGCTGCGGCTGCGGCGGAGGCGGCGTCCAGGGCCGGGGCTGTTGCTGCTGCGGCGGCATCCGCTGCCGCAGGAAGTCGTCCTCTGCGTTCATCGGCTCCTCGAGGCATACGGCGGCACGGCCAGGCGGCCCATCAACACCGCAGCCTAGTCGCGGAAGCGCCCATCGCCGGGCAGCCCAGCCCGAGTCGCGCTTGCGCCCCGATCAGCAGTCGTAATAGAGCGCGAACTCGTAGGGGTGCGGGCGCAGGTTGACCGGGGTGATCTCGTTGTCCCGCTTGTAGTTGATCCAGGTCTCGATCACATCGGGGGTGAAAACCCCACCTTCGGTGAGATATTCGTGGTCCGCCTCGAGGTTGTCCATCACCTCGGCCAGGGTGGTCGGCGCCTGCGAAATCGAGGCCGCCTCGTCGGCCGGAAGGTCGTAGAGATCCTTGTCGACCGGGGCGGCCGGCTCGATCTTGTTCTTGATGCCGTCGATGCCGGCCATCAACATGGCCGAGAACGCCAGGTACGGGTTGCCGGAGGAGTCCGGGCAGCGGAACTCGAGCCGCTTGGCCTTGGGGTTGGTACCGGTGATCGGGATGCGCACGCAGGCCGAGCGGTTGCGCTGGCTGTAGACCAGGTTGATCGGCGCCTCGTAGCCCGGAACCAGGCGCTTGTAGGAGTTGATGGTGGGGTTGGTGAACGCCAGCAGTGACGGCGCGTGGTGCAGGATGCCGCCGATGTAGTGCCGGGCGGTGTCCGAGAGTCCGGCATAACCGATCTCGTCGTAGAACAGCGGCTCGCCGTCCTGCCATACCGACTGGTGGACGTGCATACCTGAACCGTTGTCCCCGAAAAGCGGCTTCGGCATGAATGTCACCGTCTTGCCGTGCGCCCAGGCGGTGTTCTTGATGATGTATTTGAACAGCATCAGGTCATCGGCGGCGTGCAGCAGGGTGTTGAACTTGTAGTTGATCTCCGTTTGCCCGCCGGTTCCGACCTCGTGGTGGCCGCGTTCGACGGTGAACCCGGCGTTGGTGAGATTGGTCGACATTGCGTCGCGTAGATCGACGTATTGATCGGTGGGCGCGACCGGGAAATAGCCGCCCTTGGGGCGAACCTTGTATCCGAGGTTGGGGCTGCCGTCGGCTTCGGTTGTGCGGCCGGTGTTCCACCAGCCGGCCACCGAATCCACTTTGTGGAAAGACCCGTTGATCTGTGAGTCGAAGCTCACCGAGTCGAAGATGTAGAACTCGGCTTCGGCGCCGAAGTAGGCGGTGTCGGCGATGCCGGTACTGGTGAGATAGCTCTCGGCCTTGCGCGCGATGTTGCGTGGGTCGCGTGAGTAAGGCTCGCGGGTGAACGGGTCGTGGACGAAGAAGTTGAGGTTCAGCGTCTTTGCGGCCCGGAACGGATCGATGCGGGCGGTTTCCGGGTCGGGCAGCAGCAGCATGTCCGACTCGTGGATGGACTGGAAGCCGCGGATCGACGAACCGTCGAAGGCGAGGCCGTCCTCGAATACGCTTTCATCGAGCGCAGCGGCCGGGATCGAGAAATGCTGCATAACCCCCGGCAGGTCGCAGAATCGAATGTCGACGTACTCAACGGACTCGTCGGCGACGAGCTTGAAAATGTCGGCGGCCATATTGGTCTCCTTCGCGTGCAGACAGCCAAACGATAGGCAGTGCACATTTCCTGGACATCATCCAGTTATTGCGTTGGCGTAACACAAACCTCACGGCAAGCGTGCTGTCCAGCGAACTAGCACGTTTGCTGGGTCGGGGTATATCGTGGCGTTGCCTGTGAGATTTTTCAGGCAGGAACGCCGTTCAACGTCGCACGGACCAATCCCCTTGACCGCTTGTCCATAGAGGGCAACGGGCAGGGATGTGCGAAGGGTTAGGTGGCGATGGCACCCAGTCGGGTGGGGCTCTACAACCCCGCGTTCGAACATGACGCGTGTGGGGTGGCCATGGTGGTCGATATCCATGGCCGACGCAGTCGCGACATCGTCGACAAGTCGATCACGGCGCTGCTCAACTTGGAGCACCGAGGCGCAGCCGGAGCCGAACCGAACAGCGGCGACGGCGCCGGGATTCTGATCCAGATCCCGGATCTGTTCCTGCGGGCCGTAACCGATTTCGAGCTGCCTCCCGAAGGCAGCTACGCCACCGGGATCGCCTTTCTGCCGCAGTCGGCCAAAGAGTCGGCGGCAGCCTGCGCCGGCCTCGAGAAGATCGTGGAAGCCGAGGGCCTGCAGGTACTCGGCTGGCGCGAAGTGCCGATCGACGACTCGTCGTTGGGTGCGCTGGCCCGTGACGCGATGCCCGGCTTCCGGCAGCTGTTCATCGGCGGGGCGTCTGGCATGACTTTGGAGCGGCGTGCCTATGTGGTGCGCAAGCGCGCCGAACACGAGCTGGGCAGCAAGGGCCCGGGTCAGGACGGGCCGGGACGGGAAACCGTCTATTTCCCAAGTCTTTCCGGCCGAACCATGGTGTACAAGGGCATGCTGACCACGCCGCAGCTCAAGGCGTTCTACCCGGATCTGGCCGACGCGCGGATGCAGAGCGCGTTGGGCCTCGTCCATTCCCGGTTCTCCACCAACACTTTTCCGTCGTGGCCGCTGGCGCACCCGTTCCGTCGGATCGCGCACAACGGGGAGATCAACACCGTCACCGGCAACGAGAACTGGATGCGCGCCCGGGAGGCGCTGATCCGCACCGAGGTCTTCGGCTCCGGACGCTCCGGGAACGCGAAAAGCACAGTCGACAAGCTGTTTCCGATCTGCACGCCGGGCGCCTCCGACACAGCCCGGTTTGACGAGGTGCTCGAGCTGCTGCATCTGGGCGGCCGCAGCCTGCCGCACGCGGTGCTGATGATGATCCCGGAGGCCTGGGAACGCCACGAAAGCATGGATGGGCCGACGCGGGCCTTTTACGAGTACCACGACTCGCTGATGGAGCCGTGGGACGGCCCGGCCTCGATGACCTTCACCGACGGCACCGTGGTGGGCGCCGTGTTGGACCGCAACGGCCTGCGGCCATCACGTATCTGGGTCACCGCGGACGGGCTGGTGGTCATGGCGTCCGAGGCCGGGGTACTCGACCTGGACCCCGCCACGGTGGTGCACCGGCAGCGGTTGCAGCCCGGCAAGATGTTCCTGGTGGACACCGCCGCCGGGCGGATCATCTCTGATCGCGAGGTCAAATCGACGCTGGCCGGTGAGCGGCCGTACCAGCAGTGGATCGACGAGTGCCTGATCGGAATCGACGAGCTTCCCCCCGGTGACGCACCGCGGATGGAACATCACCGGGTTCTGTTGCGGCAGCATATGTTCGGCTACACCTACGAAGAGCTCAATCTGGTACTCGCACCCATGGCGCGCGCCGGCGCTGAGCCGATCGGATCCATGGGTACCGACACCCCGGTGGCGGTGCTCTCGGCGCGGCCTCGGCTGCTGTTCGACTACTTTCAGCAGTTGTTCGCCCAGGTCACCAACCCTCCGTTGGACGCCATCCGCGAAGAGGTGATCACCAGCCTGCAGGGCGCGCTCGGCCCGGAAGGCGACCTGCTCAACACCGACGAACCCACCTGGCGGCAGATCGTGCTGCCGCAGCCGATCTTGAGCAACTCCGAGCTGGCGAAGCTGGTGAAGCTGAGCCCGGACCAGCGGATCGGTTCCCGGGGCCCGCACGGCCTGTCTACGGCCGTCATCAGCTGCCTGTATCCGCCTGCCGCGGGCGGTGCCGGGTTGCGCGCAGCGCTCAAGCAGGTATGCGCCCGAGCCTCGGAGGCGATCGCCGAGGGCGCCAGCTTCCTGGTGATCTCCGATCGGGAGTCCGACGAGACGATGGCTCCCATCCCGTCGCTGTTGGCCACCGCGGCCGTACATCACCACCTGGTCGCCGAGCGGTCCCGCACCAAGGTCGGCCTGGTGGTCGAGTCCGGTGACGCCCGCGAGGTGCACCACATGGCGGCGCTGATCGGGTTCGGCGCCGCCGCGGTCAACCCGTACCTGGCGTTCGAGTCCGTCGAGGACATGCTCGATCGGGGCCTGATCGAAGGCCTCGACCGCGACAAGGCCCTGTCCAACTACGCCAAGGCCGCCGGCAAGGGTGTGCTGAAAGTCATGTCCAAGATGGGGATCTCGACGCGGGCGTCCTACGCCGGGGCGCAACTGTTCCAGCCGATCGGCATCTCCCAAGACGTCCTCGACCAATACTTCACCGGTCTGTACTGCCCGATCGGCGGGATCACCCTCGACGACATCGCCGCCGATGTCGCCGCCCGCCACGCGCTGGCCTACCTGGATCGCCCGGAAGAGCGGGCGCACCGTGAACTGCCGGTGGGCGGGGAGTACCAGTGGCGACGCGAAGGCGAACACCACCTGTTCAACCCGGAGACGGTGTTCAAACTGCAGCATTCCACCCGGACGGGCCAGTACGCGGTCTTCAAGGAGTACACCAAGCTGGTCGACGACCAGAGTGAACGCCTGGCCACGCTGCGTGGTCTGCTGCGATTCAAGGCCGGTGAGCGGCCGCCGGTTCCCGTCGAAGAGGTGGAGCCGGCCACCGAGATCGTCAAGCGGTTCGCCACCGGCGCGATGAGTTACGGCTCGATCTCCGCCGAGGCACACGAAACGTTGGCGATCGCGATGAACCGGATCGGCGGCCGCTCCAACTGCGGTGAGGGCGGCGAGCATTCCGGCCGCTTCCTTCCCGATGCGGACGGCTCCTGGCGACGTAGCGCGATCAAGCAGGTCGCCTCGGCGCGATTCGGCGTGACGAGCGAATACCTGGTCAACTGCACCGATCTGCAAATCAAGATCGCGCAGGGGGCCAAGCCCGGTGAGGGTGGTCAGCTTCCGGGCAACAAGGTGTATCCGTGGATCGCCGAGGTTCGTCATGCCACCCCGGGTGTCGGGTTGATCTCCCCGCCGCCGCACCACGACATCTACTCCATCGAGGACCTCAAGCAGCTGATCCACGACCTGAAGAACGCCAACCCGGAGGCCCGCATCCACGTGAAGCTGGTCGCCGAAAACGGTGTCGGAACCGTGGCGGCCGGAGTGTCCAAGGCACACGCCGACGTGGTGTTGATCTCCGGCCACGACGGGGGAACCGGTGCAGCGCCACTGACCTCGCTCAAGCACGCCGGAGCGCCGTGGGAGCTGGGGTTGGCTGAAACCCAACAGACCTTGCTGCTCAACGGGCTTCGGGACCGAATTGTGGTGCAGGTGGACGGCCAGCTCAAGACCGGACGCGACGTGGTGATCGCGGCGCTGCTGGGGGCCGAGGAATTCGGTTTCGCCACTGCGCCATTGGTGGTGTCGGGCTGCATCATGATGCGGGTCTGCCATCTGGATACCTGCCCGGTGGGCGTGGCAACTCAGAACCCACAGTTGCGTGAACGCTTCAATGGCCAGCCGGAGTTCGTTGAGAACTTCTTCTGGTTCATCGCCGAAGAGGTTCGCGAGTACCTTGCGGCATTGGGGTTCCGCACCCTCAACGAGGCTGTCGGCCAGGTGAACGCGCTGGACACCACGCTGGCGCGGGCCCACTGGAAGGCCCACAAGCTCGACCTCGCACCGGTCCTCCACGAACCGGAGTCAGCATTCATGAACCAGGATCTGTACTGCACTTCCAGTCAGGACCATGGGCTGGACAAGGCTCTGGATCAGCAGCTGATCGCCATGAGTCGCGAGGCTCTGGACGCGGGAGCCCCGGTCAAGTTCACCAGCGCGATATCCAACGTCAACCGGACGGTCGGCACCATGCTCGGCTATGAGGTCACCAAAGCCTATGGTGCTCAGGGGTTGCCAGAGGGGACCATCGACATCACCTTCACCGGGTCGGCCGGCAACAGCTTCGGGGCATTCCTGCCTCCGGGGATCACCCTGCGGGTCTTCGGCGATGCCAACGACTACGTCGCCAAGGGGCTGTCCGGTGGTCGGATCGTGGTCCGTCCCCCGCTGGACGCGCCAGACGGCTACGTCGCCGAAGAGAACATCATCGGCGGCAACGTGATTCTATTCGGCGCCACCTCCGGCGAAGTGTTCCTGCGCGGGGTGGTCGGGGAACGGTTCGCGGTCCGCAACTCCGGTGCGGTGGCGGTGGTCGAAGGAGTCGGTGACCACGGCTGTGAGTACATGACCGGGGGCAAAGTGGTGGTGTTGGGTCCGACCGGGCGCAACTTCGCCGCCGGCATGTCCGGGGGAGTGGCCTACGTCTATGACCCGGACCGGCAGCTGGGCGACCGGCTGAACACCGAGATGGTGGACCTCGACACATTCGACGATTTCGACGCCGACGATGTGGCTTGGCTGCGTGACGTGTTGGCGGCGCATATCGCCGCCACCGACTCGGTGCCCGCTCGCGCGATCCTGGCCGATTGGGCCAACCGCGGACGGGACTTCGTCAAAGTGATGCCGCGCGACTACCGGCGGGTTCTCGCCGCGGTCGCCGAGGCGAAAGCCAGCGGCACAGATCCAGAGGAGGCGATTATGGCGGCGGCTCATGGCTGACCCGAGAGGATTCATCACCAACACCCAGCGCATCCTGCCGTTGCGCCGTCCGGTCTCAGACCGGGTGGGCGACTGGAACGAGGTGTATCAGGATTTCGCCGAGGACACCCTGCGCAAGCAGGCCGGACGCTGCATGGACTGCGGTATCCCGTTCTGCCACCATGGCTGTCCGTTGGGCAACCTGATCCCGGAGTGGAACGACCTGGTGCGCACCGGGCGCTGGCGTGAGGCGTTCGACAGGCTGCATGCCACGAACAACTTCCCGGACTTCACCGGGCGGCTCTGCCCGGCGCCCTGTGAACCGGCCTGTGTGCTGGGCATCAACCAGCAGCCGGTGACCATCAAGCAGGTCGAGTACGAGATCGTCGAACGCGGCTTCGCCGAGGGCTGGGCGCAGCCGATCCCGCCGTCGGTCCGCACCGGGAAGTCGGTCGCGGTGGTGGGCTCGGGACCGGCCGGGTTGGCCGCCGCCCAGCAACTCACCCGGGGCGGGCACACGGTCACGGTTTTCGAGCGCGACGACCGTATAGGTGGGCTACTGCGTTACGGCATACCGGAATTCAAGATGGAGAAGCGCATCTTGGACCGGCGTTTGGAGCAGATGGCCGGCGAGGGAACGCTATTCAAGACCAGTGTCAACGTCGGGGTGGATCTGACGGTCGAGCAGCTGCGCGAAGAGTTCGATGCGGTTGTGTTGGCCGGCGGCGCTACCGCCTGGCGAGACCTGCCGGTCCCGGGCCGGGAGCTCGACGGCATTCATCAGGCGATGGAATACCTGCCGTGGGCGAACCGGGTGCAAGCCGGCGACCTGGCCGAGCCGCCGATCACCGCGCACGGCAAGAAGGTGGTCATCATCGGTGGGGGTGACACCGGCGCCGACTGTCTGGGCACGGTGCACCGCCAGGGCGGGACGTGCGTGCACCAGTTCGAGATCATGCCGCGTCCTCCGGAGATCCGTGATCCTTCCACCCCGTGGCCGACGTACCCGTTGATCATGCGGACCACGTCTGCGCACGAAGAGGGCGGTGACCGAGTGTTCTCGGTCAACACCGAGGCGTTCACCGGCCGCGACGGCCGGGTGACCGGGTTGCGGGCCCACGAGGTGCGCCGCCGGGGCGGTGGCTTCGAGAAGGTGGAGGGCACCGACTTCGAGCTCGAAGCCGATCTGGTGCTGCTCGCGATGGGATTCGTCGGGCCGGAACGTTCGCCGCTGCTGGCCGATCTGGGCGTGGAGTTCACCGAACGCGGCAGCGTGGCCCGCGACGCGGAGTACGCGACCGCGGTGCCGGGTGTCTATGTCGCCGGCGACATGGGCCGGGGCCAGTCCCTCATCGTGTGGGCGATCGCCGAAGGGCGTGGTGCCGCTGCGAGTGTGGACCGGTATCTGATGGGCCGCACCGCATTGCCGTCGCCGATCGCCGCGACGGCGGCGCCGCTTCGCTGAGCCGGCCAGCCCGCATTCAGCTCGCGGCGCTCCGGCGCGGCGCGAGAAGGATGCGGGCGGCCAGGTCGAGCAGGTAGCCGAGGACGCCGATCACGGCGATCACCGCGACGACCTGGTCGTAGGCGAGCTGGTCGCGGGCGTTGAGGATCTGATACCCCAGTCCTGATCGCACGCCGAGCATTTCGGCGGGCACCAGCACCACCCAGGCGATGCCCAGGGCCAGTCGCAGACCGTTCTGTACCTGCACGCGGACCGCCGGCAGGACCACGGCGGTCAACTGCTCGAACCGGCTGGCGTGCAACGACCGCGCGACATGCAGGTAGCCCGGGTCGATTGCATGCACTCCGGCGACCGTTCCGAGCAGCACCGGCCAGACCGCCGCGGCGGCGATCAGGAAGATCACCGGCTGGCTGCCGATCCCGAACACCGCCACGATGATCGGGGTCCACGACAGCGGCGAGATCATCCGCAGGAACGCCACCACCGGCCCGGCCGCCCGCTCCGCGGTGCGGCTCAGGCCGATGAGCAGGCCGGCCGGGATGCCGACCAGGGCGGCGATCAGCAGACCGATCAGCAGGCGGTAGAGGCTTACCGCGGTGTCGGACACCAGTACGCCCCGACCGACCAGGTCCGCCAGTGCCGCAACCACATGCTGCGGTGCGGTCTGTCGCAGCAGCGACGCCGGGGCGCAGAGCACCGAAGTCGCGGCCCACCACAGCGTGACGGCCACGCCGACGCTGGCGACCGGGGGCCACACCCGCGGCCACCACAGTGACCGTGCACCCGTATCGGCATCTGGGGCCGGCTGGTCATTGGGCTGCACTGCGATGGTGGTCATGAGGCATGTACCTGTTCTTCTCGGTCCAGTGATGCGGCTAGGCCGAACGCCCCCGGCCCACCGTGTTGTGCCAAGGCGGATCGCACGAACTGGTCGTCGACCAGGTCGGCGTGCACCCGGGCCGGGTCCAATCGGTCCAGGAAGCGGCGATCGCCGTCGATGACCGTCTCACCCATCGCTTCTACGAGGCGGTGGGTGAAGCCGGCAAAGGGGAACGGGGTGAAGCCGAGCCGTTGCGGTTGCCAGTCCGGATGTGCCAGCGGATACGGGGGATCGGGATAGGTCAGCGCCAGCTGAACCGCCGGCACCGGTTGCGGCAGGTAGTGGCCACCGCCCAGTGCTTTGGCCGCCTTTACCCGGTCGTCGTTCAGAAGCAGCTGCGCACCGACCACGGCGTCGGTCACCTGTTGGATGGCGTTGGGCCGCTGGGCGATCACGTCGTCGCGGGTGATCAGCACGCAGCAGGCGTGGTCACGCCACACGTCGCCGAGGAAGCTGTGGATCCGGCCGATCTTCTTGATCTGGGCGACCGCGTTGAACGGGTCCGCGACGACGTAGCCGCCGATCGAGCGGTTGGCCAGCGCGGGCACCATGTCCGACGGGCTCATCACGATCAGCTCGACGGTGCGTGCCGAGCGAGAAGCGCTGCGCCGCACCACCGGTTGCAAGCCGTGTGCGCGCAGCAGTTGCTGCAACACGATGTTGTGGATGGACCACCAGAACGGGATCGCGACCTGGGTACCGGCCAGGTCTGCCAGATCCTCGATGTGCGGTGCCACGGTCAGCGCCGAACCGTTGGTGTGATTCCAGCCCAATACCCGAACTCCACCGCCCAGGGCGTAGCGCAGCTGGACCGCCATCGGCATCAGCAGATGCACCACATCCACCTTGCCCGTCACGAACGCCTCGCCCAGCGCTGCCCAGCTGCGGAACAGCACCGGTTTGGCTGAACTGACCAGCCCAGCCGGGTACAACGCCGCGCTGTGCGCCAGCAACAGTGGCGCAGCGTCGGTGATCGGCAGGTAACCGATACGCAGCGGGCCGCCGGTGTCGGCGGCGCGGCCGACGGTTGCGCTGCGGGCGAGGTCACCGATGCCGAAGGCACCGCCGGCCGCCGCAGCTGCCGCCCCGCCGATCAGCAACCTGCGTCGGGTCAGTGCGGTCACGACCGCACCCCGGCGACGCCGATGGGCTGGGCGTCGTAGTGCGCGAGGATCTCCTGGCGCAGGCCGGTGTTATCGCCTGGAGCTGTGCTGCCGACCGACCACTCACTTCGCAGCCGCCCGTCGGCGCCGAGCAGCACGACCCGCTCGGCCAGTCGTAGTGCCTCGTCGACATCATGCGTCACCAGCACAACGGTCACCCGTAGCTCGGCGGCCAACTGGGCCAGCCAGCCCTGCAAGTCGGTGCGGGTGGTGGGATCCAGTGCGCTGAAAGGCTCGTCGAGCAACAGCAACCGCGGGTTGGTAGCCGCCGCACGAAGAATGGCCACGCGTTGCGCCTGACCTCCGGACAGTTGATCGGGATACCGGTCGGCCAGCTGGTCGACACCGAAGCGGGTCATCAACTCAGTGGCACGCGCCTGGTCGAAGTCCGCGCGGTGGGCGGCGAAGCGTCGTGCGTAGGCGACATTGTCGGCGACGCTCAACCACGGCATCAGCAGCGGTCGCTGAAACACCACACCGGTGCGTGGCCGGTTTCCGTCGGAGTTCCAGGTGACGGTGCCGCCGTCAAGTGACTCCAGCCCGGCCAACACCCGCAGCAGTGTCGATTTGCCGCTGCCACTGCTCCCCAGGACCGCGACGAACTCACCGTCACCGACCGAGAAGTTGATATCGCGCAGGACCGTGACGGATCCAAACCGCTTGCTGCCCTGGGCTACTCGTACCGACTCAGTTCCCACCGCAGTTGTCCTTCCGATGGCGATTGAATAGGGAGAAAAGCCGCTTCCCGGAAGCGTCGGTTGGCCGCGCTGCGGGTGGCGTAGCCGGCACCGCCGGCCAACGTCGACTCCAGCCGGGTGGCGTCGACCGCGGTCGTCGCGGCGTCCAGGCGCAGCCGGATGATGTCGGCGAGGCCGGCCGCGTGTGAGCGGCCGGTCAGTGTGAACAGCTTGTCGCGCAACCCGTGAAGCTGTCGGCCGAGTTCGGCGTGCTCGGCGCCGAACTGCTCGGCCAGCCTGCCGCCGGCTTGGCCCGCGCCCTCGATCGCGGCGGCAGCCACTCCGACACAGAAGGCCGTCTGCAGCAACAGAAATGTCGGTCGAATGGTGCTGACGAAGGAAGCCAGGTCGTTGGTGAGGATCTGCTCTGGGGGGACCGGGACATCGTGGAGGCGAAGCGAGGTTGAGGCGGTGGCTCCCAGCGCCATCAAGTCGGGAGCCGGGTTGATCGTGATGCCCGGATGATTCGCATCGACCACCGCTACCAGGGTTGCTCCATCGGGGCGGCGGGCCGGCAACACGATCAGGGAATCATCGAAGACGTTGGACGCCCAGTGAATCGGCCCGGTGACGCGCAGGTCGTCACCGGAACCGTCGGCGACCAGGGGAACCGGGCCAAGGCCGGCGACCTGCTTGAGTCCGGCCGCCATCGCCGTCACTCCCGCGCGGGCACCGCTGCTCAGCGCCTTCAGGCGGACCGCACGTGCCGGTGCCGGTGCGTGGGCCAAGTAGGTCACCGCCATGGTGTGCGCCCACAACGAGAATCCGACCGCCAGACTCGCCGCCGCGGTGTGCTCGATCATCGAAACCAGCTCCGGCAGACCGTCGTCGCGCAATGCCGCCTCGAAGAAGCCGGCCGACCCGAACAGAGCCAGGTCGGCGCGGACGTCGAGGCCACCGGAGTCGAGCGCCTCGGCACGGTCCGCCACGATCGCCGTGAGGTCGGCCAGCGCGGTGTGCACAAAGCGCACCGGAGCGCTCACCGCTGCTCGCCTTCCAGGCGGTGCAGTCGGTCGATCGGAGTGGTGACGGCTTCACGAGCGCGGCGGACCGCGGTCTCGTCGGGGGCGTCATAGAAGCACAGGCACTTGTCCATGTCTTCGCGCACGTAGGTCCGCAAGAAGGTCACCTCGGGGACGTCGGCATACTTCGGCGACTTGGCCTTCTTACGGGCCAAGTAGGTGTCCATGTCCAGATCGGCGGGCAGGTCCCATTCGACGAGATAGCCGGCGGCGGGGCGGGCGGCCTTGAGTTGCGCGACCTCGGCGCCGACCAGCCGTACCGGGTGTGGGCCGCTGACCTCGGCCACCGACAGGGTGGTCGCATCGATCGAAGGCGCCTGACAGGAGCCGAATTCCGCGATCGCGAAGATCCGGTGTGCCTCACCGGTCACCTGGGCCTCGATCAGTTCACCCCCGCCTTGATGGATGACAGCGTCGAGTTCCTTGATCGCGCGGTCGGCGTCGGAGCGGTCGAGGCGCAGCGGAGCGATCTCGTAGAGGTACAGGGTCATGGGGTTGTCCTTTCGCCGTCGGATGGCTACGACGGTGCCAGCGATAGACAACCCTGTCTATCGAGGCGACTGGGTTAATCTGCTGCCATGACGCGCACGACCGGACCGGGCCGGGATCAGGCCTCGCGGGCCACCCGTGGCGTCCCGCCCGCGCAACGTCTTCTCGAGACAGCGACAGAACTCTTTGCAGCACAAGACATTCGGGAAGTGGGTATCGATCGGATCCTGGCCGAAGCCGGGGTGGCGAAGGCGAGCCTCTACAGCCTCTACGGCTCCAAGGAAGCGCTCGTGCTGGCCTACCTCACCGCTTTGGATCAGGCTGATCGCAAGCGATACCACGGGGCCGCGGCTCGACTGGACGATCCCATCGAGCAGATCCTGTTGTTCTTCGATCTGGCCGCGGCGGCCGCCAAGAAGCGTCGCTACCGCGGGTGCCTGTACGTCAACGCGGCCGGCGCGTACGCCGGTACCGAACTTGAGCCGGTGGTTGCCCATCGTCGCTGGATGCATACGACGTTGGCGGAGCTCCTTGCTCAAGCCGGTGTTACCGACGCGCTGGAACGCGCGGGCGACCTCCAGTTGCTCTATGACGGCGCGCTGGTCGGCTCCAAGGTCGAGCGCTCCGTTGCGCCGATCGTCCGGGCGCGCGGCCTGGCCGCCGAGCGAATCGGCGCTACAGCCTCACAAGCCACTTAAACAACTTCTGCCCCAGGCGTCGGCGCGTCGTGTTTTGTTTGCCATGTGCCGGGTGTCTAATGGTTAGCTATGTGATCCACGTTAACGGCGTGTTAACATGGTCCGCATTATTCCAATCTGGTCCGAGCCGGGGCGGGGGTCAGCGCCGTGTACATCAACCCGATATACCGATACCGGATGGGCCGTATGGCCTGGTCACTGCTGCGGCATCCGCGCAGGAGCCGAGAGTTCCCCGCGAAGCATGAGCGCTTGGTCACCGCCGACGAACTCTTGCGCTTCGCGACGTAGGAACCCGAGGCGGCCGGCGCTAGCTCCCGGGAAGAGTTTGCTGACCGTTATCAATTCGTAATCGGAGCCATCAGGCTGGAATCACGGATCGCCTCCGCCAACGGTTCCAGTACCGCCGGGTCGTGGGGCGTCGGCAGGTAGACAATCGCCAGGTCCAAACCCTCGGAGCCGAGTGCTGCGGCGTCCTCGATCACTCGCCCGTAATCGAGATCCGGCTGCAAACGCAGGTGCGCCGACAAGGTGATCTGCTCCGGGTCGCGCCCGATATCGGCGCAATGGCCGGCCAGCACGTCCCGCTTGCGGGCGAACTCGGCGGGAGTGCCGCCGACGAAATTCCAATGTTGGGCATATTTCGCGGCGATCTTCAGCGTGCGCTTCTCGCCGTTGCCGCCGATGCAGATCGGTGGGTGTGGCCGCTGCGGGCCCTTGGGCTCGTTGCGGGCGTCGGTGAGTTGGTAGTAGGTGCCGGAAAAGGTGGTGGTGTCGGTGCTCAACAGGCTGATGAGGACCTGGCAGGCCTCCTCGAAGCGGTCGAAGCGCTCGCGGATGCTGCCCAACTCGATGCCGTAGGCCCCCGACTCCTCTTCGTTCCAGCCCGCGCCGATCCCCAGCTCCAACCGTCCGCCGGAGATGATGTCGAGGGCGGCGGCCATATTGGCCAGTACGGCGGGGTGACGGTAATGGATGCCGGTCACCAAGGTGCCCACGCGCAACCGAGCGGTGGCCTGGGCCAGCGCCGTCAGGGTGGTCCAACCCTCCAGGCACGGCCCGGTCGGATCGGAGAAGATCGGGTAGAAGTGGTCGAAGGTCCAGCCGGACTCGTAGACGTCGATGTCGTCCGCGGCTCGCCAGACGGCCAGCATGTCAGCCCAGGTGGTGTTCTGCGGTGAGGTCTTGAACGCGAAGCGCATCCAGCCGAGCTTAGCGGCGGGTCGAGGGCCGTGAGTCCAGCGGCGATCGGAAGGCCTGCGGAGCCGCAAACTCGGGTGGCGGGAAGTAGGCTCACCCGGTGGTCATGAATCTGGACATCGACACCAAGGTGACGTTGTTGTCGGCGGGCCTGATCTTTCTGCTCGCGCTGTTGTTGGGTGTGTGGAAGTACCAACAGATCGCTACCTCGGAGAATCGCCAGGCCCACGTCTACGTTGACATCGCCCATCGAGCGGCGCTGATGTACTCCTTCGCGACCATGCTGGTGGCGGTGTTCGTAGAGCTCAGCGCCTGGCCGACCTGGGTGAACATGGTCGCGGCGATGGTCATCGTGTTCTTCTTCGTCGTCGCGATCGGCAGTTACATGCTGCACGGCGCCTTGCGCGACACCACTAATCAGTTCGAGCACCTCGGGTGGCGTCTGCACGTCGGCATGGTGCTGCTGATCATCGGCGAAGTTGGCGGCTTTGCGGTGTTGCTGGCCGGGTTCGGCGTCGGCGGCTTCTGAACGCGCCTGGTTCCCGTCGGCGTCAGGACGCCTGGCCGTAGATGCTGCTGACCCAGACGTGGGTCAGCGTTTCGACCACCTGATCGTGCGGCACTGACGGCTGCTCGGCCATCAACGCGGCCATCATGGTCCGCTCGTTCATCTGATTCAGTGACGTCGCGAGATTCAGAGCGTCGATGGTTGTCGGTGCCGCGCCGCGGTCGCGTTCGGCGGTGATCATCGCGGCGGTCTGGTGGATCCATTTCTGCATGAAGGCGTTCCACGTCGCCCGGAACTCCGGGCTGGTGGCCAGCGCCTCTGTGCCGGCCCGGGCGATCGCCCGGTGCGAGCTGAACGCGACGAAGAACGCTTTGATGCCGTTGCGCCAGATCCGGCGCGGGTCGGTCGGCAGACGTTGCACCGCTCCGACGAACTCGGAGTCGGCCGCCGCGATGAGCGGCTCCAGCAGCGAGAGCAGCACCGCGTCCTTCGACTTGAAATAGAAGTAGAACGTGGGTCGCGAGATTCCGGCGCCTTTGGCCAGGTCGTCGACGGAGATCTCGCCCAGCGGGCGTTCCTCCAGCAGCCGTTCGGCAGTTGCCAAGATCGCCTGCTCGCGATCGTCGCCGGACGGCCGCGTCCCACGGCGTCCATGACGGGTCGCATTCGGGCTGGCCATGGCGGCTACTTTACACGATGTCGAGTTAATCAACAGGGTGTTGACTGACTCAACACGCCGTTGATAGCGTGGCGCCATGACTGAACACCTCGATGTTGTGATCGTCGGCGCCGGCATCTCCGGCATCAGCGCGGCCTGGCACCTGCAGGACCGCTGCCCGAACAAGAGCTACGCGATCCTGGAAAGCCGGGACAACCTCGGCGGCACCTGGGACCTGTTCAAGTACCCCGGCATCCGCTCGGACTCCGACATGTTCACCCTGGGCTTCCGGTTCAAGCCATGGCGGTCGGCGCACTCGATCGCCGAAGGCGCAGACATCTGGAACTACATCAACGAAGCCGCCACCGAGAACGGCATCGACAAGCACATCCGGTACCGCCACCGGGTCGTTTCGGCTGACTGGTCGGACGCCGACAACCAGTGGACGGTCACCGTCGACAACGACGGCAAGCAGGAGCAG
The DNA here is from genome assembly GCF_045310925.1 of Mycobacterium sp. SMC-15. Classification (NCBI taxonomy): domain Bacteria; kingdom Bacillati; phylum Actinomycetota; class Actinomycetes; order Mycobacteriales; family Mycobacteriaceae; genus Mycobacterium; species Mycobacterium sp. SMC-15. Next base: position 96,928 of record NZ_JBJIAJ010000002.1, read on the forward strand.
ATCACCGCGTCATTCGTCTTCGCGTGCAGTGGCTACTACAACTACGCCGAGGGCTACTCGCCGGAGTTCCCCGGCGCCGCGGACTTCGCCGGGACCATCGTGCACCCGCAGCACTGGCCGGAGGACCTGGACTACGCCGGCAAGAAGATCGTGGTGATCGGCAGCGGCGCCACCGCGGTGACGTTGATTCCCGCGTTGGCCAATTCCGGAGCCGGACATGTGACGATGCTGCAGCGTTCACCGACCTACATTGGCGCGCTGCCCCTGGTCGACCCGTTCGCGGTGCAGGCAAACCGGTTCCTGCCGACCAAAGCGGCGCACTTCGCCAACCGCTGGAAGGCGATCGGCTTCAGCACGCTCCAGTACCAGCTGGCGCGGAAGTTCCCGAAGTACATGCGCAAGACGCTGATGACGATGGCCAAGCACCGGCTGCCGGAAGGCTTCGACGTGCAGAAGCACTTCGGGCCGCGATACAACCCGTGGGACGAGCGGCTGTGCTTGGCGCCCAACGGCGATCTGTTCAAGACCATCCGCAGCGGCAAGGCGGACGTCGTCACCGACACCATCGACACGTTCACCAAGACCGGGATCCGGCTGAACTCCGGCCAGGAACTCGAGGCCGACATCATCATCACCGCGACCGGCCTGAACATGCAGCTGCTGGGTGGGGCGTCGCTGCTGCGCAACGGCGAGCCGATCGATCTGCCCAAGGCGATGACCTACAAGGGCTTGATGTTCTCCGGCGTGCCCAACGCCGCGGTGACCTTTGGCTACACCAATGCGTCGTGGACGCTCAAGGCCGACCTGGTGTCGGAGTTCGTCTGCCGGGTGCTCAACTACATGGATGACAACGGTTTCGACCGGGTCGAGGCCCAGCACCCCGGTGCCGCGGTGAAGGAAGAGCCGTTCATGGACTTCAGCCCCGGCTACTTCCGCCGGGCCATGGACGACCTGCCGCGGTCCGGGTCGGAGGCCCCGTGGCGGCTCAAGCAGAACTATCTGCTGGACCTGCGGCTGATCCGGCACGGCAAGGTGGACGAGAAGTCGCTGAAGTTCAGCAAGCACCGCGCGCCGGTGAGCGTCTAGCTGGACTCTGGCCAGTAGTAGGAGTCGGGGTAGGGTCGGGACCCGAACAGCGCGGTCCCGATCCGCACCTCGGTAGCGCCCTCGGCGATCGCCAGCGCGAAGTCGCCGCTCATTCCCATCGACAACCGCGGCAGGTCGTGGCCTTGTCCGGCGGCGCTATCGCGTAGCCGGCGCAACCGGCGGAAGCAGCCGCGGACGGTCTCGGGGTCGTCGGTATTGATGGCCAGCGTCATCAAGCCGCGGACCCGCATGTTGGAGTAGCCGGCCAGCTCGTCGAGGAACGGCAGCAGTTGGTCGGGATCCAGACCGTACTTGCTGGGCTCGTCGGAGGTCTTGACCTGCACCAGCACGTCGATGACGCGGCCGGAGGCGCGCAGGTGACGGTCCAGCGCCACGGCCAGCTTGGGCCGGTCCAGGGACTGCACCTCGGCGGCCAGCCGCGCCACTACGCCGGCCTTGTTCGTCTGCAGGTGCCCGATCATCACCCAGTCGATTCCGCAGTCGGACAGTGGCCCTGCCTTATCCTTGATCTCTTGGACCTTGTTCTCGCCGAACCGGTGCAAGCCCAGCTCGACGGCCTCTCGGATCAGCTCGGGACCGAAGGTCTTGCTCACCGCCAGCACATCGACCTCATCCGGCGAACGCCCTGCCGCCCGGCACGCGTCGTCGACGCGCGCGCGGAGCTGTTCCCAGCGCGCCCGCAAGGTGGCGTCCATCGGTGTGCCGGTCCTAGACGACGACGATGCCGTCGTCGTCGCTGTGGGCGGTTGCGCCGGGCACGAAGGCGATGCCGCCGAACTCGACGACGACGTCGCGTTCGCCGGCACCGGTCTTGGTGCTCTTGCGGGGATTGGTGCCCAGCGCCTTGATGCCGATGTCGAGGGTGCGCAGGGTCGAGGCGTCGCGCACCGCGCCGTGCACGATCAGCCCGGCCCAGCCGTTGCTGCGGGCCAGTTCGGCGATGACGTCACCGACCAGCGCGGTGTGCAGCGAGCCGCCGCCGTCGATCACCAGCACCCCGCCGTCGCCCGGTTCGGAGAGCACCGATTTGAGCAGCGCGTTGTCCTGGAAGCAGCGCACGGTGCTGATCCGGCCGGCGAACTCCGTGCGGCCGCCGAGTTGGCGGAACTGAACGTCGCAGCTGCGTACGTCGGGGCCGATCTCGTCGACCAGGTCGGCGGTGGGCCGGAAGCGAGCCGTCACCGCCGGTCAGCCTCGGCGCGCGCGCCGCAGCCGGCGAAGCAGCAACAGTGCGAACACACCGAGGATTCCGGCAGCCAGCAGCGGGCCGGGCGAACGTCGTGCCGGCGACACCGACGGGGTCAGCGGATTGCGGGCCGTGTCCACCGTGGACTTCGCCTGGGCAGCCGCTTCTTTGGCGCGCTCAGTGAGTTGGCCCGAGCCGTTGGCGGCAACCGCGGGCGGCGTGGGGGCCGCGGCGGGGGTGGCAGGCGCCGCGGGTGCACTCTTGGCAGGCGCCTTTTTGGCGGGTGCCTTTTTAGCGGCCTTGGCCGGAGCCTTCTTGGCGACCGCCTTCTTCGCCGGCGCCTTTTTGGCGGGTGCCTTCTTTGCGGGAGTCTTCTGCGGCGCCGGACCGGGCGGGTCAGCCGGCAGGTCAGCTCCAGCCGGAGCAACCGGCTCGGGCGCAGCGGCGGGTTCGTGGTCGGGCTGGCCTTGCGGTTCGGTCATACGGCAGCTCCTCTGCGGCTTTTCGTCTCAGATCAACTCGGCGACACCGGCAACGTTCCCATCATGCCAGCATCTGCCAGCGGCGACCGCTGGCCGAAAGTCAGGATCGCGGCCGGTTGAACCACAGGCCGACCCCGACAAGTGCCGCCGCGCCGACCACGAAGGGCCAAATCGGCAGGTCACCCTGGGGGTCGGCGTAGCGGCGCGGAACGGCGGGTGCCGTCTCATTGCGGTCGGTCACCGCGGGGCCCGGCTCCCCGGTACCGGCCACCGTGAGCTCGAAGGGCCAGGAACCGGACACCACATGTCCGTCTGCGGAGGTGACCCGATAGTGGACGGTGTAGGTGCCGGTGGGCCCCAGTGGACGCACCGCGACGCTGGCCACCGCGCCGTCTACCCGGGTGTCCCCGGTGGACCACAGGTGCCCGTCGGGCCCCACTACCGTCATGGCGGCGAAGTCGGACTGCAGTTGCTCGTTGAAGGTGGCGCTGACGCGCTCTGGCCCACGCGAAAGCTGCGCGTCCCGGGCCGGGTCTGTTGACACCAGCACGGCGTGCGCGGCGGCTACCCCGGTTGCGGCGAACAACATCCCCAACAGGAACACTCCCGCCAGTGCGCCGCGCAGCGCCCGGCTCACGCTCGCCGCCTACCCAGCGCGATCGTGGCGGCTAGCACAGCGACCAGCAGCGCGGCGCCCCCGAGCAGCCGGGCCGGGTTGTCGGCGTGCCCGCCCGGGTGCTCACCGGCCTGCGATTGGTCGGTCGGTGCCGGTGCGGCGGAGACCGACGGCGCCGGGTGGTGCGCATGGTGTTCGGGTGGCTGCGCCGGCCCCTTCGCCAGGTGTAGCGAGGGCACCGGGTGCTCCGCCTCACCGCCGCCGGGCGGCGGGGGCTGGTCCCAGCGCACCACGGTCCCGTCGGCGTAGCCCTGTGCCGAGGGGAAGTCCACGGTCTCGGTGTCGGGAAGTTTCATCTTGATCTGGAACAGCCCGAACTGGTCGGCACCGATGCCGGCGCCCGGCGCCGCGGTCCAGGTGACCGACCGCACCACGCCGGTCTTGGCGTCGCGGTCCAGTCGAGCGGTCCAGCCCGGCTTGGTCTCGGTGCGCGCCGCGGCCACGTCGGGCAGTGTCACGGTGAGTTCCGTTGTGGCAGAACCGGTCGGCGACTCGTTGGGAACCTCGAAGGTGACCATCGCGAAGTTGCCCCGGACCGCGCCGGGGCTGCTGGCGTGCACATGTGCCCAGGCCGGCGTGGCCCCGGCGAAGGAACCCGCGGTGATCGCCGCGGCCAGCGCCAGGGCCCGTGTCCGCGCGCTCATGACGGCAGCCCCAGCCGGGCCATCAGATCGGCGTCGATCCCGTCGAGCTGGTCACTGATCGAGGCGGAGGCGACTCGGCGCCGCTCGCCCGGCATGGTCTCGATGGCGGTGACGGCCGTCGACAGGTCCGACAGCCGTTCGGTGATCGCCGCGACGAACTGCTTGGTCTCGGAGTCCTTGGGCTTGCGGTCCTGCACCAGGCGCAGGGTCTTCTCCGCACCGGCGATCCGTGCCGAGAGCCGTGCTCCGTTGCCGGAGTATTCGCCGATGCGGGCCAGCGGCACCCCGAGCCGGGCGGCGCGCTGCTCGTCGATCAGGCCGCGTACCGCCATCGCGGCGCGGTACACCAGCGGCACCACGACCGGAGCCAGCATTCGGGTGACGACCAGCGTCCGGCGGACGCGCGCCGGAGACAGCAGCCGGCCGTCGCGAGCGGCTTTGAGTTGGCTTTCGGCCGCCTTGCGCGCGGTGCGATCGCGGTTGCGGTCCGACTTGATCTGGGCATTGAGCGCACGAGCTTCCGCGCGCTGGGTGGCCTTGAAACGTTTCGCCTCGCCCTTGGCGGCCAGCCGCGCCTCGAGCCTGGCGCCGGCCTTCAGCGCCCGCGCTTCGGCGCGCCGGGTCGCGCGGCTCTTGCGTTTTCTGAACAGGCCCATCGCGGCCGCCTCCCCGGTGTCTCGCTGGAACCGATCAAGCCACCCTAATCGCGGCGCCGGCGCCTCAGGCGCTGAGGTGCTCCTTGCGGCGGAGCTCATCAATGCGGGCCAGGACGTCCTCCTGCGCCTCGGGCGAGAGCCCGACGGCCTGGGTTGCGATGCGGCGCACCCCGGCATCGCGGATGCTGTCCAGCCACGACAACTCGGCATCGAGCTTGGCGTAGTAGTCGTCGTCGGTGAAGAACCCCGGCTTGATCCGGAAGAAGTTGGCCAGTGCTGCCATGGTGGCGGTGGACGGGTTCGTCCGGTTACCCGAGCGCAACTGGGAGAGATAGGGGGCCGACATCGTGACGCCCTCAGCTTTGAGTGCCGCGATTACCTCGGCGGACGTATGCGGTCCGCGGCCGGGTGGATACACCACATCGAAAAGGCGATTCAAGCGGACAGCGAACGTCGCGCTCATCGATAGGACCTCCAGGGGGGTAGGCAGGCGGTCGACAGGCGCTCCGCGAGGGGGCATGCGGTAGCGCCTGATGATTTGCTGATCATCGTAGCGATAGTTACCGACACAACCAAGGGTGTTTCCGTAGCGAATTCGATCTTGATGCATGAGATCGGGCTTGGTGCAGTTCATTCGGCCGGCCGGAGAGGCCACTGCGGCCGGATTCTCGTGACGCGCCAACACAATTGCGTCGTCATCGGTGAGCGAGGAATTCCACCAATACTCCTCTGCTGGTCCTCGCCTCTGGAAGCACCTCCGGTGAAGTGAAGTTTGAACCGTGCACTGAGCTTTCGGCGGGCTTTGCTAACGCGTGGCGGAATCGTCTCCGGCGGTCTGGCCGGAACACCGGAGCGAAGCCCGCCACAGCGCTGATCCCGCCGCCACCGACACCAATCCGGCGACCGAGGCGATGGCCACCGGCCGCCAGCCCAGCGCCTCATCGAAGAGGATCCACAGGCCGCACGCCAGGAAGAGCAGAGCGGCCGCGGCATGCAGCAGGTGTTCGGGCAGCCGGCGGTGCAGCACCGTCCCGGCCGCGATCGCCACCGCGTCGGCCAGCACCATCCCGATCGTCGCGCCAAGCCATACACCCAGCCAGTTGCGGTCACTGGCCAGCGCGACCGTCGCCAGCATCGTCTTGTCGCCGAGCTCGGCCAACAGCACCGAGGACACCACCGCGAACAGCGCGAATCGCGGCTCGCGGACGGTGGCTTCCCCGGTCCCGGAGTTGGTTCCCTCGCGCCATGTCCACGCCGCGAAACCGATGAAGGCGACGCCGGCGACGGCGGCGATCGGACGGGCGGGCAACGTCAGCCCGAGGAAATGCCCCACCGTCACCGAGATGCCATGGATGGCGAACGCCGCGATGGCCACCCCGCCGAGAACAACCCACCAGCGATGCCGCAACGCATAGGTCATGGTTATCAGCTGCGACTTGTCGCCGAGTTCAGCGAGGAAGACCACGCCCAGGCTGATCAGCATGGCGGCAAGCATGCGGGACGCCCTTTCGTCGCTGCCGAGGCTAGTGACTCCCCGGCCCGGCCGCCAGCCGGCAGGGAATTTCGGTGGGCCGAATTCGATGATCCGGGAACAGGACAACCCGGGACGAATTCCCTTACGCGGCAAGCAGCATGGCCAGAATCGCCGTGTCGGGATGGCTGACCGGGTCGACGCCCACCCGGCTCACCATCGAAGTCACGGTGCCGTCGGATTCGGCTTCCACCCAGGCGGCCCGGTGCTCCAGTCCCAAGTAGGGCAGGCCGGGCAGCAATACGCATCCGGACGCCGCGCCCCGGCATTCAGGCAGTGAGGGAATGGTCTCCGAGGGCGGGTGCAGCATCAGCAGTGCAGAGGGTTGGCGGCCGGCGAAGTACCCCGGTGCGATCGCCGATTCGCCGGTCACGGTGCCCTCGGCCAGCAGCAATCCGACAGTGCCCGGCCCCGGGTTGTCGGGGAGTTCCTCGTGTGTGCCGAACACCGTTGTGGTGGGCAGCAATCCGGGCATCGAAGCGACACGAACCGCGATGCTGAGCAGCTGGGCCCATTCCTTGGTCGACTCGGGCCAGCGGCCGAAGACCACGAATCCGTGCAGCTCGCCACGGGAATGAAACGGGGCGACTTCGATCGCCCGGCCGGACCCTGTCGTCTCCATCGCGCACCCTCCGCGACACTTTGGCTTCTTGGCTGATTCGCCTGCTCGCATTTCAGCGGGTGGGTTGTCTGGCAGCATGCGGCACCCACACGGCGGATTCAAGGTGACACGGCGGGGCGGTAGATAACGAAACGGTGAAAACCCGGCGGTTTAGCGAGGCTCGACGGAGCAGAGGCGAAGCTGGAACCGCCGCATAAAACCAAGTGGGGCGCCACGCCAATGGCGCGACGCCCCACTCGTGCCGGCAGTGCGGCTAGAAGATCAGCCCCGACGTCTTCGAGGTGGCGGCCGCGAAACGCGACTGCACATCGGCCCAGTTGACCACGTTCCAGAACGCCTTGACGTAGTCCGCCTTGACGTTCTTGTACTGCAGGTAGAAGGCGTGCTCCCACATGTCGACCTGCAGCAGCGGGATGATGCCCAGCGGGACGTTGGCCTGCTGGTCGTAGAGCTGGAAGGTCAGCAGTTTCCCGCCGAGGGTGTCGTAGCCGAGCACCGCCCAGCCCGAACCCTGCAGGCCGTTGGCGGCCGCGGTGAACTGCGCCCGGAACTTGTCGAACGAGCCGAACGCGTCGTCGATGGCCGCGGCCAGTTCGCCCGTCGGCTTGTCACCACCGTTGGGGGACAGGTTCTTCCACCAGATCGAGTGGTTGACGTGCCCGCCGAGGTGGAACGCCAGGTTCTTCTCGTTCAAGAAGATCGCGCCGTGGTCGTCGTTGGCCCGAGCGTCCGCGAGCTTCTCCAGTGCGGAGTTGGCGCCGGCCACGTAGGCGGCGTGGTGCTTGCTGTGGTGCAGTTCGTTGATCTGACCCGAGATGTGCGGCTCAAGAGCTCCGTAATCCCAGTCCAGGTCCGGCAAGGTGTAGTCGGCCACGGGGTTCCTTCCTTCGGTCAGTACTGATCCGGTGTCGATCACCGTTGATCATTGTCGAGAGGCGTTGACGGTCTAGCGGCACCCCACTGCCAGCACGGTCGCGGTGTGATCGGGCCACCTTCACCCACATTGCTCCAACACTGGGTGTACCGCAACAACGGGTCGAGCTGACGCACCGCGCCCGCCGACCACAATGCTCGGGCTGAGGTTCAGGTCAGGACGAGCGCAAGCAGGAATGACAGCAGCACCAGTGCAATCACTCCCGCGCGCAATGACGCCAGCAGATAGGCGCGCTTGTAGGTGGACGATCCCGCATGCCAGCCCGTCGCTGTTGCGACGGATCCGGGTCCGATCGGGCGTGCCGTCATTCCCCTGCCCTCAACATCCCTGTGCCCCCAACTTCACCGCGCGCCCACCCCCGTGAGGCGCATCACATCAGTTCTGTGACGGCGATCATAGCGCTTTGTGCGCCCAGTGGAAAAATTCGATGCGATAACCCGACTTACCTGCACGGATGCGTTCCGGCGGGATTTGATATCGCTGATCGCTGCAGCGCACGGCTGCTTAGCCGATCAAGCGATTTCGCTCGGCGCTGTTAATCGGTTCGCTTCGACGACGCTGCGTTATCCACAACCAATGCGTCTTTCGGTATATAAGAAGCACATCACGCCGCGTGTGGCTGTCGATGGGTGTGTGGATAAACCTGTGGAAACTGTGGATAGCTGTTGGTAGCTGTCGGAGCCCAGGCGGGCGGCAAGGAACGTCTTCGCCCGCAATTCCCGCCGGCGCTGGCCGTCGCTCCGCCGACCTTGCGGTCGCCGCGGTGTTGATGGCGTCGACCCGACTGCGGTCGGCTCCGCCGACCTTGCGGTCGCCGCTAGGCTGGTGCCGTGATCCAGGTGTGTTCCCGCTGCAACACGCGGTGGAACGTGCGCGACCGCCAGCGGGCCTGGTGCCCACGCTGCAACGGTGCGCTGTGGGCGCCGTTGACACCCGAGCAAGAAGCCGAGCTGCAGTGGACCCAACCCGGGCCCCCTGCGCCGCCGCCACCAGCCGGGGAAGCGCCGCCGCGGCTGGGACCCGGTTACCGCTGGATCGCAGTACGGCCCGGCCCGCCGCCGCCGCAGGCGCCTGCCCGGCGTCCGCTCGGACCCACCCCGCGTTACTCGGTGATGCCCCGCTGGACTCTGATGGGCGGCCCGATTCGCGCTGCGGCACAGTCGAAAACGGGGGAGCGGGTGGCGCCCACGGCGCGCTCGCTGGAGAAGACGCTCGCGGCCGCGATCGCCGCGCTGGGCGTGGCGGCCCTGGTGCACGTCTTGATCTATGTATTGATGATCGTCAATCGCACCATGCTGCTGAATCCCCTGGTTGCCGGCGGCGCGGTGTGGCTGGGCCGGCTGGCCGGACTGGCCGCGATCGCGGCGGTGGTCACCTGTGCCGTGGTGCTGACCAGGTGGCTGCTCGCCCGTCGTTCGGTGACCTTCGCCCGATTGCATCTGCCCGAGACGCGCCCGGCTTGGGCGGTGTGGGCTGGGTGCCTGGTGCCGGTGGTCAACCTGGCCTGGGCGCCGGTCTTTGTCATGGAGCTGGCCAAGTGGGAGGGCCGCCTGGACCGGCTGCGCAGACCCATCGTGGTGTGGTGGGCGGTGTGGGCGGCTAGCACCGCCGTCGCGATCTTCGCCACCGCCACCAGTTGGGCCGACGGGGCCCAGGACATTGCCAACAACATGGTGGCGACGGTGGTGGCGTACCTTCTCGGCCTGGCCGCAGTGGTGACTGCAGCACGGGTGGTCGAGGGATTCGAGCGTCGCTCGATGGGGCGCCCGGCCCACCACTGGGTGGTGGTGGGCGATGGCCGCGATACCGCCGCCGAATCGCCTCCCCCTGCGGCGGCCGCGGCGAAGCCGGACGAAGCCACGACACCGGCCCCGGTTCGTGAGCCCGACGGGCGGGAACCGGCAGCATAAGCCCATGACACCGGCCGGCGATGTCGTCTCGGAACACCCGTTCGTGGTCGCACACCGGGGTGCGTCTATCGACCGTCCGGAACACACCCTGGCCGCCTACGACTTGGCGTTGCAGGAGGGGGCCGACGGTGTCGAATGCGATGTGCGGCTGACCAGTGACGGTCACCTGGTCTGCGTGCACGACCGTCGGGTGGATCGGACGTCCAGTGGGGCCGGGGTGGTCAGCGAGATGACGTTGTCGCAGTTGCAGCGCCTCGACTACGGCGCTTGGCACCGCGGCGGGCGAAACGGTTCACCGGAGCTCGACGGCTTCGGCGACACGGGCCTGCTCACCCTCGATGCGCTGGTTGCGTTGGTCCTGGACTGGCACCGGCCGGTGAAGATCTTCATCGAGACCAAACATCCGGTGCGATACGGCTCGATGGTCGAGCGTGAGGTGCTGGGGTTACTGCAGCGATTCGGGATCGCCGCACCGGCATCGGCCTCGCGGTCGCGTGCGGTGGTGATGTCGTTCTCCGCAGCGGCGGTATGGCGGATTCGCCGGGCCGCGCCCCTACTTCCGACGGTGCTGCTCGGGTCGGGTGCCCGTTATCTGGGCGGCGGCGCGGCGACGACGGTCGGTGCCACGGCGATCGGTCCGTCGATCGAGACGCTGCGGGAGCATCCGGAGTTGGTGGATCAGGCTGCTGCGCGGGGCCGCGCGCTGTACTGCTGGACCGTCGACCGCAACGAGGATGTCGACTTCTGTCGCGATGTCGGGGTCGCGTGGATCGCAACGAATCAGCCCGCCCGAACCAAGGCGCGGTTGCGGACGGGCTGATCAGCGGGTGAGGGGGTTTACCCGCCGGCGATACGCGGCGCGCCGGTCTCTTGGCCCACCGTGATCTCGCGTGCGATGAAGGTCTCCAATTCGAACAGGTTGTGCCCGGCGCGGTCGGCGACTCGGAGCAGCCGGGTCATCAGGGCCATCTCCTCGACCTGCTCGCGCAGGAACCACTGCATGAATTGTTCGCCGAGGTGATCGCCCTCGTCGCGCGCGGCGCTGGTCAGCCGGCTGATCTGTTCGGTGACGGTGCGCTCCTGTTCGAGCGTGAGCGCCAGCGCATCCCGCGGGGCGTCGAATTGGTTACGCACCGCGTCGACGCCGGGTATCTCCACGCGAATGTCGCGGTCGAGCAGGTACTGCACCAGCATCATCGCGTGGTTGCGTTCCTCGACGGCTTGGGCGTAAAAGAACTTCGCCAATTGTGGTAAATCTTCACCATCGAAATAAACCGCAACCGCGATGTATTGCTGCGCCGCGGTGAATTCGTGGTAGATCTGCTCTTGAAGCAGCGCGTGGAATTTCGTCTTGTGGCTGTCGGTCTCGATCATGAACGCGATGCTACCCCTGGTCAGCGGTGGTTTGCATCCAAGGCGAGGCTTACTCAGGTCAGCATTGCCTAAGTAAAGATAGGGTAGGCTGAAATAGCGCAATCGTGCGCGGAAATTAGGTTTGACTCAATTATCGAAGCTCGACGTGAGTGGTGTATCGCTACGCAATGCTTCGAATAATCGGTCGGCCTGGACGTGGTTCCACACCACCGCGTCGCCGGCGTCGGTCGTGATGAATTCACCGATCGGCACGGTCAGCGTGGTGGTGGCACCGCGCAGGGCCCAGCCCAGGCCTGCCAGGTCCAGGACGCCCGAGTCGGCGTCGACGGTCATTGCGTGTGCGGCGGCGTGCGGCACGGTGTACCAGCGCAGCGGATTGAGCCAGACCGCCGGATCGGCGACGCGGGCGAGCAGCGCCGACAGGAACAGTCGCTGGTGGGCCATCCGATCCAGGTCGGCGCGCGGTGTGGCCCGGCTACGCACATAGCCCAGCGCGGTCGCCCCGGCCAGTTTTTGGCAGCCGGCCGGCAGACTCAGTCCGGCCAGCGGATCGTCGATCGGTTCGTCCGGGCACAAAGTCACGCCGCCGAGGGCGTCGACGAGCGTGGCGAAACCGCCGAATCCGATCTCCAGATAGTGGTCCAGGCGCAGGCCGGTGGCCTGCTCCACCGTCCGGGTCAGCAGGGGAGCGCCGCCGAGGGGGTACGCGGCGTTGATCTTGTCTTTGCCGTAGCCGGGAATCATGACGTAGGAGTCGCGGGGGATCGACACCACGGTGGCCGGTGACGCTGATCCCGCGCCCGGCAGGTGGACGAGCAGCACGGTGTCGGTGCGTCCATCGCCGATGTTCCCGCCGGTGCTCAGGTCCCGCTGCTCCTGCATCGTGAGATCGGCACGGCTGTCGGAACCGACCAGCAGCCACGTCGTCCCGCGGCCCGGCGCCGCGCGGTCGGCGTAATCGGAGAACGCCGCGGTTCGCTGCAGCGCGGTGTCGAGCCAGGCTGCGGCGCCCACCGAACCCGCTGCCCCGAGCAACACCACCAGCACAGCCAGCACTGCCAGTCGGCGCGGCCAGGATCGCCGCCGGCGCGAAACGGGTGGGCGCGGCGCCGGCGGACGCGGCGCGGGCGGAGGCGCCGGGCGGTGACGCGGTTCCGCGACGCGTGGTGCGGGGCGGGGCACCTGCCTCGGGATGGCTCGCGGTGGCGGCGTCGGCGAGGCCGGCCGGCCCTGCGGGACGCGGTACAACAGCGGCGGCGGCTCACGGCGCGGCGGAGGAGTGTGCCAGGGCTGACCCGGCCCGCGATCGCCGTTCACTCGCCCAATCTACGTATCACGCGCCGTCGGGGCGATCTCCCCAGCGCGCTGACCTGGCCGGTGGGCGCCGAACATCACAGTTCATGGCCGACGCGCCACGTTTTTCTCAGGGATTGTTAGAAATTTTCCGAAGAAATCGTTATCTTGTCCACGTTGTCGCCGCGATTGTGGAGAGAGGTCTACCCGCAGATGACTCGTCAGTGCAGCACGAAGCGGAACCGCCGGGTCGCCGGGCTGGGCACGGCAGTGGGGGCGTTTCTGGCGTTCGGAGTGATGCCGTTGGCTGCTGCGCCGGCGGCGTCCGCTGAGGGCTTCGAGGACATGTTCGACCAGGTGCTGGCGCCGTTTATGGACACCACCACCGGCGGCCTGGACTGGGATGCGGTGTTCAGTCCGGCGGCCTGGGATGCGTTCGCCGGGTCCGCGGCTGCGTCATCGGCCCTGGAGAACCTGCTGTACCCCGACGTTGCGGCGTTGGTCCAGAACTGGGTCTACAACCCGCTGTACACCGGTATCGACTGGCTGGTCAGCAACTCGTTGATGGAACCGGTCGTCGATGTGTACAACCAGATCAGTGGGGCACTGGGTCTGGGCCTGATGATCGGCGATGGCGCGGACGGTACGGCCGAGCATGTCGCCGGTGGTGCGGGCGGTTGGTTGTTCGGTGACGGCGGGGCCGGCTGGGACAACACCGAGGTCGGTGGTACCGGTGGAGCCGGCGGATCGGCCGGGTTCTTCGGCAACGGTGGCGCCGGCGGCGAAGGCGGTGAAGGCGGCAGTGGTGGTGCCGGCGGCGTCGGCGGGTGGTACATGGGCGTCGGTGGCGCCGGTGGTGCGGGTGGCGACGGCGTCAACGGTGGCATCGGTGGAGCAGGTGGCGACGGACGCGGGTGGATGCTCGGTATCGGCGGGGCGGGCGGCGACGGCGGCGACGGCACCCACCTGGGTGGCAACGGCGGTGACGGCGGCAACGGGTCGATCTGGTTCGGCGGCGGTGGCGCCGGCGGTGACGGCGGCGACGGCGTCTACCTGGGCCAGGGGGATCTGCCCGCCCTGGGCGGGGCCGGCGGCCTGGCCGGCTCGCTGGGCACCCATGGCGCGGTTGGCCACTTCGGCACGCTGGACGGGGCTCCGGAGAAGGGACCGGCCGAACTCAGCACCGCCGGCGGCTGGATCGTCGACAACGACGGACGAGTCGTCATCCTGCAGGGCGTCAATCAGGTGTACAAGTCGCCGCCGTTCACGCCCGGCGGCGACGGTTTCGGCGCCGACGATGCGGCGTTCCTGGCTGCCAACGGATTCACCGCGGTGCGGGTGGGCCTGTATTGGGACCAGATTGAACCCCAGCCGGGGGTGTACAACTGGGCCTACCTCGATTCGGTCCGGGAGACCATCGCGATCCTCAAGTCGCACGGCATCGTCAGCATCCTCGACATGCACCAGGATCTCTACGGTGTGGAGATCGGTGGGCACGGCGCGCCGGACTGGGCGACGATGTTCAACCCGGACGACAACGACACCACGCAGCCGTTCCCGTTCGCCTACGCACTCAACCCGGCGCAGAACCAGGCCTGGGATGCGTTCTGGGCCAACGAGAAGGTGGACGGTATCGGGCTGCAGAACTACTACGCCCGGATGTGGCAGACCGTCGCCGACTATATGGGTGGCACGCCGGGCGTGGCCGGCTACGAGATCATGAACGAGCCGTGGGCCGGCTCCTCGTGGTTGGGCAGCCTGCTCGGCAACTCGCACTTCGACAACCAGTCGCTGACGCCGTTCTACGACCAGGTGATCTCGGCAATCCGGTCAGTGGACCCGAACACCACGGTGTACTACGAGCCGAATGTGCTGTTCGGCAATGCCACCGCGGGCATCAACATGGGCGGGGTCGACGACGACAACGCCGTGTTCTCCTTCCACGACTACTGCATCTTCGACGCCCTGGGCGCCGGAAGTTCCGCCGGCTGCTCGCTCTGGGACGGGATGATGATGGAAAACGCCCAGCGCTACGTCGACCGCTACGGCGTTCCCGGCGTGGTCACCGAGTTCGGCGCCACCGGTAACACCGACACCATCGCCAGCCAGCTGAACTCGATCAACCCGCACAAGTTCGGCTGGCTGTACTGGGGCTACAACGACACGGGCTCGCTGGTGCACGACCCCAGCGTGCCGCCGACCGGCGACAACGTGAACGAGGCCATCGTGGCGACGCTGGCCCAGCCCTACCCCCAGGTGATCGCCGGAATCCCGAACAGCTGGTCGTTCGAGAACGGGGTCTTCTCCTTCAGCTACTCCACGGCGATGGCCGGTGGCGGGGGCAGCTTCGACGCCGGGTCGGAGACCCGGATCTCGATCCCGGACATCCAGTTCCCGGACGGCTACCAGGTGAACGTCACCGGCGGGCAGGTCGTCTCGGCGGACAACGCCTCGGTGCTGGTCATCGAATCCAACGCGGGCGCCGGCACCATCACCGTCACGGTGACCCGGGCCGCGGGCTGAGGTCTGCGCGGGCTGCCGTAGCGCTCAGCGCAACCAGCCCAGCTTGTCGGCGAACAGTGCGTACCCGACGAAGGCCATGGTGTCGATCAGGGCATGCGCCAGGATCAGCGGCCACAGCCGCCTGCTGCGCTGCCAGGTGTAGCCGAACACCAGGCCCATCGCGATGTTGCCCAGCCCGGCGCCGAACCCCTGATAAAGGTGGTAGGCGCCGCGCAGTAGCGCGGAACAGGCCAGCGCCACCCACGGCGACACCCGCAGCTGCCGTAGCCGCGTCAACAGGTAGCCGACCACGATCACTTCCTCGGCGAACCCGTTGGCGAACGCGATCACGATCAGCATCGGCGCACGCCACCAGCTGTCGTTGATCGCCGCGGGAATGACGTCGGCGTTGAGCCCCAGGATTCGGGCCAGCAGGTACAGGCCCAGTCCGGGCAGTCCGATCAGGGCCGCCAGCCCGAGTGCGCCGGCCAGGTCGGTGCGGCGGGGCCACCCGCCCAGCCCGATACGGGCGGGTCCGATTCCGCTGCGCCACAGCAGGTACAGCGCCAGCGCGCCCCAGGCGATCAGTTGTGCGGCCCAGGCGGCGTTGAGACCGAGGTCGATCAGGTCGAAATAGGACCGGCGAGGGTTGAGGGCGATCCGCTGGGCGCTGAGGTCACGCAGCACCGCGTCGGCGAGCTGCAGAATCGCGGTGACGGCGCTCAGCCCATAGGTGACGGCCAGGACCAGCAGGATCTCCAGGCGCAGTGCGCGCCGCGGGGCCTGCAGGTCGGTCACCTCGCCACGGTAGCTACTGCTTCTGGCGGCGACCTGCTGCGCCCGGCTTCGCCGCGCCTGCAATCGCCGCTACTGCTCCTGGCGTCGGGCCTGCAGCCCGTTGAGAAACGGGCAGCCCATCAGTGCGCGCACGGCCCGGTTCAGGCTCAGCACATCCTCGACCGGCTGCGGGAAGCTCAGTCGGACATCGCGGTCCCCGTCGGGGGCCTCTACCCGCAGCCACATGCCGTAGCGGTCCACGGCAAGCGGACGGGCCTGGCCACGCCGCAGCTGTGGCGGCAGTTTCGCGGCGGCGAGCCGGGCGACCATGTCAGGGTGCGCCGAGTCGAGGTGCTGCAGCCAATGCGCCTCGATCGCGCAGAACGGGTCGGGACGGGCTGCCAGCAGCTCACGTACGTCGACCGCCTCGGCTCCGGTGGCGTCGGCCAGCACCGCCGACTCGGGCGTCAGCCGCAGCAGTGCGTAGTCGACGTCGGAATCACTGTCGTCGGGAGCACCGATATCGCGGCCACGCGACGCCGAGCGAGGCGAGACGACCTGGAGCAGAGCCGGGTTCGGGTCGACCGCCGCGATCCGGTCGAGCAGCACGGAGATCTCACGGTCGGGCACCGGGCGCAGCAGGCCCCGGAGCCAGGCCAGGGCACGCACGCGTTCGCGCAGTCGCAACGGCGCGTGATCGGTCAGCTCGAGCATCGCCTGCACGCCGGACTCGGCGGCCTGCGCGACCGGGTCCTCGACGGGGACCGCGACCACCACGGATCCATCTCGCAGCAGATGGCAGACCGGTGCGTTGACGGGCGCGGCGTCGGCGGCGTCGGCGATCGCCACGAGGGCTTGACCCCGGATGCAGGCGCTGCGAATCCGCTCGGCGGACGTCGGGACGGTTGCTGCTGTAGTCGTGGCCATCGATCACCTTTCGAAGTGAGGTAAGCCTAACTTAATTAATGACTCGGGTGGGCGCAACAGGAATTGCGGAATCCGATCGCGAGTGCCACCGCCGCCGAACGTGACGGTGGCGGCACGTTCGAGGGTCGAATGTGAACCTGGCAGGACGCGTCGGACGGTCGCGGCCGATAGGGTTGTCCGGTGACCCGCATCAGCTATCTCGGCCCGGCGGGGACCTTCACCGAAGCGGCGCTGCTCGCGTTGACCGGCGCCGGACGGGTTCCCGGCGCCGACCCTCAACCGGTGCCGGCCGAGAGCACCCCGGCCGCTCTCGACGCCGTGCGCACCGGTGCCACCGACTATGCGTGTGTGCCGATCGAGAACTCGATTGAGGGCGGGGTGACACCCACCCTGGACGGGCTTGCGGTCGGCTCGCCGTTGCAGATATTCGCCGAAACCGCCTTGAACGTCTCGTTCTCGGTGGTTGTCGCGCCGGGACGTGGCGAGGCGGACATTCGCACGGTGGCCGCTCACCCGGTTGCCGGCGCCCAGGTTCGGCGCTGGTTGGCTCAGCACCTGCCGCAGGCCCAGGTCGTGCCGGCCAATTCCAATGCCGCTGCCGCGCAGCAGGTCTGCGCCGGTGAGGTGGATGCCGGGGTGAGCACCGCGCTGGCCGCCAAGCAGCGGAGTTTGGTGACGCTGGCCGAGGGCGTCATCGACGAACCCAATGCCCGCACGCGCTTCGTGCTGGTGGGCGCCCCGGCGCCGCCACCGGTGCGTACCGGCGCCGACCGAACGTCGGTGGTGCTGCGTCTGGACAATGCGCCCGGCGCCCTGGCGGCGGCCCTGACGGAGTTCGGAAGTCGCGGTATCGATCTGACTCGCATCGAATCCCGCCCGACCCGGACCGAGCTGGGCACCTACCTGTTCTTCCTGGACTGCGTCGGACACATCGACGACGACGCGGTCGCCGAGGCGCTGGCGGCGCTGCGCCGCAGCTGCGCGGACGTTCGCTACCTGGGCTCCTGGCCCATCGAGCCGGCGGGCCGAAGCGAGGCGGCGTCGTGAGCGGGCGGCTGGTGCTGCTGCGCCACGGCCAGTCTTACGGCAACGTCGACCGTCGACTCGACACCCGCCCGCCCGGTTCGGAACTGACTCCGCTGGGCCGCGATCAGGCCCGGGCGTTCGCAGCCGAAGGCATCCACCGCCCGATGCTGGTCGCCCATTCGGTGGCCACCCGCGCGGTTCAGACCGCCGCGGAGATCAGCGGCCGGCTCGGCGTGACGGCCCGGGCACTCGATGGCATCCACGAGGTGCAGGCCGGCGCACTGGAGAACCGCAGTGACGACGACGCGATCGCCGAGTTCAACGCGATCTATCAGCGTTGGCACTCCGGCGAGCCCGGCGTCGCGTTGCCCGGCGGCGAGACGGCCGAGCAGGTGCTCGACCGCTACCTACCGGTCGTCACCGACCTGCGGATGCGTTACCTCGACGACGACGACTGGACCGGAGACATCGTCGTGGTCAGCCACGGCGCGGCGATCCGCCTGGCGGCAGCGACGTTGGCGGGGGTGGACGGCAGCTTCGTGCTGGAGAACCACTTGGAGAACGCCACCGCCGTGGTGCTGGCCCCGATCACCGACGGCCGATGGAGCTGTGTGCAGTGGGGTTCGCTGACGCCGCCGTTCTATCCCGAACCGCACCCGGACCCGGTCGGCGACGCATTGCGCTCCGACACCGACCCGATGGGCTAGACCGCCAGCGCGTATACCTGCGCGCAGCGGCAGCCGACCGCCTCGCAGTCCAGGGCGAACGAGTGCGGCAGCACCTCGCCGGGGCAGCCGTCCTCGGTGCACTCCGCGGGCTGCTGGACGTGGTGGATGAGTGTGCCGTGGCAGTGCTCCAGGCCCGCCCGGCAGTCTCGGCAGTGGTCGTCCATGGATCGTTCATAGCACTGCGCGCCGACAGGCTCGTTCCGGCGCGCCGCGTGGAGGGCAGTCAGCTCCAACCCAGTTCGTGCAGCCGGTCGTCGTCGATACCGAAGTGATGGGCGATCTCGTGGATCACCGTGATTCGGACCTCCTCGACGAGTTCGTCGTCGGACTCGCACATCTCCAGCAGCGCATCCCGGTAGATGGTGATGGTGTCCGGCAGTGAGCCGGCATAGCTCGAATCGCGCTCGGTCAGCGCGACCCCCTCGTAGAGCCCGAGCAGGTCGGGCTCCTCGGCGTTGCGGCCCTCCACCAGGATCACCACGTTGTCGAAGGCCGCCGCCAGCTCCGCCGGGATCAGGTCGAGCGCGTCGGAGACGAGATCGTCGAACCGGCGCGGGTCCATCGCGACACTCACCGCGGCTGGCTACCGGCCGGCAGTTGGTTCAGGCGTTCCGCGGGGATCGACGGCGGCGGGATCGGGGGCTGGCCGTTGATCAGCAGCGATCCGCGGGCACTGTTGATCAGCGCCGCCCAGCCACCGTTGCCCAGCGTGGCGCCCAGGCTGCAGGCCACCTCGCGGCTGCCCGCCGACCAGCTGGGCAGGGAGACGGTGGCGTAGGTCAACGTCAACGTCGTGTCGCGCAGCTGTACCGGGTCCAGATAGGCGTCGGTGAGCCGGGTGCAGGAGTCCTTGATGAACGCATCCTGCTCGGCCTCGGGCGGCAGCGCGTCGGGGAACCGCTCGGTCAGATTGACCGTGCCGGTGACCTCCTTGGTGTGCGGCGCCGCGCAGTCGACCGGAACGTCGTTGGGCTGGTTGGTGGCCGGATCGATGCCCAGGCAGGTGCCCGGCGGCCAGACCTTGGACTGGTCGATGTCGGCGACCTTGCCGACGAACGCGGTCTGCCGGCCGCCCACGCCGGGCAGTTGCAGGCCGCACAACATCCGGCGCTCACCGTGCTGGCGCCACGCGCGTTCACCGGCCCACAACATGCTGGCGACGAACTTGCTGTGCGGGTCGAACTTGGCGCCGAGGTAGCGGCGCACCGACGACTCGCACTGCTCCTGGGTGATCTGCTCGATGCGGGCCATCGACGGCGGTGGGGCGTCGGGACCGTATTCGGCGCCCGGGAACATCTTCATGTCCACCGGGCCGGCCACCTCGAACTTGTGCTCGTCGGCGCAGCTGACGATCGTCGCCGCGTCCAAGTCGTTCTCCGGCCAGTTCAGGCAGTCGCCGGCAACCGCGTGGTCGATCGCTTCGTTGCCCTTGACCGTGCCGAGTCCCAGTCCCGGCCCGGTGCCCTTGCCGCCCGCCCCCGGCGCCGGCTCGGCGTTCAGATGGCCCAGCAGCCCCCCGGGGCCCTCGCCGACGACGGGAACAACCGTGATCAAACCGGCGATCAGCAGCCCACCCAGCGCGGTGAGCAACAGGGCACGGCGGGTCGGGGCGGCTTGGAGCGTGCGTCGCCAAGACACCCGCTTGGCGGGTGGATTCTCCTGGTCGGCTGCCTCTGACATCGGGTCCATTCTGACAGGCAGCCGCGAGCGCGTGACAAATGATGCGAAAGTGATGCAGCCGGCCAGGTTGTAGGGTTTTGCCGTGATCGACCTGAAGCTGCTGCGTGAAGATCCCGACCGTGTCCGCCGCTCCCAGGTGGGTCGCGGTGAGGACCCGGCCCTGGTGGACGCCTTGCTGGCCGCCGACACCGCACGCCGTGCCGCCATCGCGGCGGCGGACTCGATGCGTGCCGACCAGAAGGCGGCCAGCCGGTCGGTCGGGGCGGCATCGCCGGAGGAACGCCCGGCCCTGCTGGCGCGGGCCAAGGAGCTGGCCGAGCAGGTCAAGGCCGCCGAGTCCGCCCAGGGCGAGGCTGAGGCGGCGTTCACCGGGGCGCACATGGCGATCGCCAACGTGGTGATCGACGGGGTGCCGTCGGGCGGCGAGGACGACTTCGCGGTGCTGGACGTGATCGGCGAGCCGCCGGCGATCGAGAATCCGCGCGACCACCTCGAGCTCGGTGAGGCGCTGGGCCTGATCGACATGGGGCGCGGAGCCAAGGTCTCCGGCTCGCGGTTCTACTTCCTGACCGGCCGCGGCGCGCTGCTGCAGCTCGGCCTGTTGCAGCTGGCCGTGCGCCTGGCGGTCGACAACGGGTTCACCCCGATGATCACCCCGTCGCTGGTCCGTCCCGAAGTCATGTCCGGCACCGGATTTCTGGGCGCGCACGCCGACGAGATCTATCGGCTCGAGGCCGACGACCTCTACCTGGTGGGCACCTCGGAGGTGCCGCTGGCCGGCTACCACTCCGACGAGATCCTCGACCTGTCGGCCGGGCCGCTGCGCTATGCCGGGTGGTCGTCGTGCTTTCGCCGGGAGGCCGGCAGCTACGGCAAGGACACCCGCGGCATCATTCGGGTGCACCAGTTCGACAAGGTCGAGGGGTTCGTCTACTGCCGGCCCGAGGACGCCGAAGCCGAACACGACCGGCTGCTCGGCTGGCAGCGCGAGATGCTGGCCCGTATCGAGGTGCCCTATCGGGTGATCGACGTCGCCGCAGGCGATCTCGGGTCCTCGGCCGCCCGCAAATTCGACTGTGAGGCGTGGGTGCCCTCCCAGGGCACGTACCGGGAGCTGACGTCGACGTCGAACTGCACCACCTTCCAGGCCCGCAGGCTGGCGACCCGCTACCGCGACGAGAACGGCAAGCCGCAGACCGCGGCCACCCTCAACGGCACCCTGGCCACCACCCGGTGGCTGGTGGCCATCCTGGAGAACCACCAGCAGCCCGACGGCAGTGTGCGGGTGCCGCAGGCGCTGGTGCCCTACGTGGGCGTGGAGGTGCTGGAGCCGGCCGGCTCCTGACCGGCGGCCGCGTCAGGCGGTGAAGAGTCGCCGCGAGCAGTCCAACAGCATCCGGTGCAGTTCCTCGTTGGGGATGTCCGACACCGCGGGATCGGCTGCCGCGCCGAGAATTCCGGGCACCAGAACCGCGATCGCGATGAGGGTGGCTGGGTCGGGCTGTGGTCCCGCCAGGATGGCCTGCAAGCGCCGGGAGGCGTCCCGGAAGTCTCCGATGGCCTCGACGACTCCCACCACGGCGGGATCGGTGTGAACCAAGGCCGTGGTGCGACGGTGCCGCACTGCCAGTTCGATGATGCCGCTGATGGTGGCCTCGCGCTGAACCTCGCGGGAGTCGATGGCCTCGACGATGGCGACCACCCGGGCGATGTCCTCGAACACCGGGCGAAACACCTCGACGACGATGTCGTCCTTGCAGTGGAATTGGTAGTACACCGCGGACTTGTTGACGCCCAATCGGTCGGCGATCATCTGCAGCGAGGTGCCGCTCACCCCGTGCTCGGCGAACAGCCCTTGCGCGGCCTCTAGTACGCGCTCCCGCGCGAATCCCCGCGGCGCCATCGTCTTCGCCACTGCATGTCTCCCTGCTGTCGGAGTCGACCGTTCACGGGCGTGAGCCACACCGCACGGTTGTGCTGACCGATCGCTTGATTCTACTTTACTGATCGTATAACTTGGCTTTCCGTCACGCTTAACCGCAGATCTGGACTGAAAGGGCGTCGCCGATGCTGAACCCACAGGTGCACAGGCTTTCCCGCTCTGATCAGGCCACCCTGTCCCCGGGCGTCACGGCTTATGTGGTTGACGCGCCGGAAATCGTGGCCGGGGACCACCCGTTGTTCGATGCGATCGCCGAACTGGGCGCCACCGCGAATCGGTTCGCGGCCGACACCCATGTCCTGGTAGTGGTCAGCAAGGCCACCGGCAAGGTCGGATCCGCTCGGTGAAGGCGCTGAGGCGGGCGTGGATGCCGCTGCTCATCGTGGCAGTGGTGGTGCTCGGGACGCTGACCGTGCTGCGGTTGCGCACCTATTTCGGGGGCGACAACTCGCACCTGATCAGCACCAAGGTCGACGACACCAAGCCGTACAACCCGAAGGTCGTCACCTACGAGGTCTTCGGTGAACCCGGCGCGACGGCCGACATCAGATATCTCGATCTCGACAGCAGGCCCCAGCATGTCGACGCCGCAACACTGCCCTGGTCGGTGACCCTGAGCACCACGCTGTCCGCGGTATCGCCGAACCTCTACGCGCAGGGCAAAGGCTCCACCCTGGGCTGCCGCATCAGCATCGACAACGAGCTCAAAGACGAGCGAACCGCCACCGGCGTCAGCGCCCTGACCTTCTGCTTGGTGAAATCTGCATGAGCACTTCTACGGACAACTTCCCGCCCGAGGCGCCCACCGAGACCATCCCCGCTGCCGCGGAGCATCCCAAGCCGGGTGCGATGGCGAAATGGATTCGGCGACTGGCTATTCCGATCATGCTGGGCTGGATCGGGATCATCGTTCTGGCGAACGTGACCGTCCCCCAGCTGGAGAAGGTCGCCGAGATGGCCGCGGTTCAGATGACCCCGGACGACGCGCCCTCGATGATCGCGGTCAAACGTCAGGGCGAGGTGTTCAAGGAGTTCACCTCCAACAGCTCGGTCATGCTGGTCCTCGAGGGCGACGAGCCCCTCGGTGCCGACGCGCACCATTACTACGACCAGATCATCGACAAACTGAAGGCCGACACCACCCACGTCGAACACATCCAGGATTTCTGGGGTGATCGCCTGACCGCCGCGGGAGCTCAGAGCCCGGACGGCAAGAGCGCGTACGTGCAGATCTACACCGCGGGAAACCAGGGTGAGGCGCTGGCCAACGAATCGGTCAGAGCGGTCAACCAAGCAGTAGACAGTGTTACCGCGCCACCGGGAGTGAAGGCGTATGTGACCGGCGGTGCGGCGCTGGCGGCCGATCAGGACAAGGCCGGCACCCGCAGCATGCACATGATCGAGTCGCTGACGTTCGTCGTCATCATCACCATGATGCTGACGGTCTACCGATCGATCACCACCGTGGCGCTGGCGCTGGCGATGGTGGTGACCGGGCTGGCGTCGGCTCGGGGCATCGTGGCGTTCCTGGGCTATCACGGTCTGATCGGTCTGTCGCCCTTCGCCACCAGTCTGTTGGTGACACTGGCTATCGCGGCCGCCACCGACTACGCGATCTTCCTGATCGGCCGATATCAGGAGGCGCGCAGCGCGGGCGAGGACCGGGAACAGGCGTACTACACCATGTTTCGCAGCACGGCGCATGTGGTGCTCGGCTCGGGCATGACGATCGCGGGCGCCACGCTGTGCCTGCACTTCACCCGGTTGCCCTACTTCCAGTCGTTGGGGATTCCCCTGGGGATCGGCATGACCATCGTCGTCATCACGTCACTGACGATGGGGTCCGCCGTCATCGCGGTGGCGGGGCGATTCGGCACCCTGCTGGAACCCAAGCGAGCCAACAGGGGACGCGGCTGGCGCAAAATCGGTGCGGCCGTGAGCCGTTGGCCAGGACCGATTCTGATCGCCGCGACTGCGGCCGCACTGGTCGGCATCCTCGCCCTGCCCGGGTACAAGCCCGGCTACAACGATCGCGCCTACATGCCCGCGGATCTACCCGCCAACCAGGGTTTCCTGGCGTCGGACCGGCACTTTCCCTCCGCGCGGATGAACCCTG
Source organism: Mycobacterium sp. SMC-15 (assembly GCF_045310925.1). Classification (NCBI taxonomy): domain Bacteria; kingdom Bacillati; phylum Actinomycetota; class Actinomycetes; order Mycobacteriales; family Mycobacteriaceae; genus Mycobacterium; species Mycobacterium sp. SMC-15. The sequence continues at coordinate 121,041 of NZ_JBJIAJ010000002.1, forward strand.
AGATGCTCATGATCGAAACAGACCACGACATTCGAAATTCCGGGGACTTTCTGGTGATCGAGCGAATCGCCAAGCGGGTCACCGGGGTAGAGGGTGTCTCACGCGTCATGTCCATCACCCGGCCGCAGGGTATTCCGATGGAACACTCCACTTTCGGCTACATGCTCGGCATGCAGGCGGTCAGCCAGGACATGACCCGCAAGTTCAACGAAGATCGCACGGCGGACATGTTGGCCCAAGCAGAGGACATGCAGGTCAACATCGACACCATGACGAAGATGATCGAGCTCATGGAGGAGATGAACGCCACCATGGGGCGCATGGTCGGCAAGATGCACCTGATGGTCGACGACATCGAAGAACTGCGCGACAAGATCGCCAACTTCGACGACTTCTTCCGGCCGATGCGCAGCTACTTCTATTGGGAACCGCACTGTTTCGACATTCCGATCTGCCACTCGCTGCGGTCGGTCTTCGATGCCATGGATGGTGTCGACACCATGACCGACAACTTCAAGCAGATCGTTCCGGACATGGACGCGATGGCGGCGCAACTGCCGCAGATGCTCACGCTGATGCCGCCGATGATCCAGATGATGACGAACGCCAAGGCCATGATGCAGGCCACCTACGCCACCCAGAGCGGACTGGCCAAGCAGGCGCAGGAAGCCCAAGGGGATCCCGCCGCGATGGGGGAGGCCTTCGACAAGGCCCGCAACGACGACTCGTTCTATCTGCCGCCGGAGATCTTCGACAACGCCGAATTCCAGCGTGGCATGAAGAGTTTCGTGTCGCCGGACGGGCGTGCCGTGCGGTTCATCGTCAACCACGAGGGCGATCCACTGAGCGCAGAGGGCATCAAGCACATCGACGCGATCAAGCTCGCTGCCAAGGAGGCCATCAAGACCACCCCCTGGGAGGGCTCGAAGATCTACGTCGGTGGTACCGCCGCGATGTTCAAAGACATGCAGGAGGGCTCCAACTACGACCTGATGATCGCGGGCGTCGCGGCGCTGTGCCTGATCTTCATCATCATGCTGATCATCACCCGTGCCGTGGTGGCCGCGCTGGTGATCGTGGGCACCGTGGTGGTGTCACTCGGCAGCGCCTTCGGCCTCTCGGTGTTGCTCTGGCAGAACATCATCGGGCTGCAGGTGCACTGGATGGTGATGGCGATGGCGGTGATCATCCTGTTGGCGGTGGGTGCCGACTACAACCTCTTGCTGGTTTCTCGCCTGCGCGAGGAGATCCACGCCGGGCTGCACACGGGCATGATCCGGGCGATGGGCGGCAGCGGCTCGGTGGTGACCGCCGCAGGACTGGTGTTCGCCTTCACCATGATGACGATGGCGATCAGTGAACTGCGCGTGATCGGTCAGGTGGGCACCACCATCGGCTTGGGGCTGTTGCTCGACACCCTGATCATCCGCTCGTTCATGACGCCGTCGATCGCGACTCTGCTCGGCAAATGGTTCTGGTGGCCGCAGGTGCCGCGGCTGCGTCCCAAGCCCGCACCCTGGCCGGCGCCGTTGCAGCGCAACCCGAGCGACGACCTCGTGGAGTCCGGCGGTGGAGCGCATCGGGGAGGTTGGTGATGAGGTTCGGAGCCGCATGCGCGTTGGCGGGTGTGTCGGCGGCAATCCTGTTCGCTGTGCCCGCGCACGCCGATGTCGATACCGATTTCGCCGGCCGATTGCATGGCTACGGCATCTACGGGGCGCGTGACTACAACGCCTGGCTCGGCAAACTCACCTGTAGACGGTTGACCAACGACGTCGACCATGACGCCTTCGAGTCGGCGGCCTTCGTCGGCAAGAACATCAAGGGCGTGAACTCCCAGCAGGCCTGGCAGTTCGTCGATACGGCGTTGAGCACCTACTGCCCCGACAAGCTGATCGTTCTGGAACAGGCTGGAGGTATTCGATGAACCGCAAGAGCTGGGCTCTGGCGGTAGGGCTGCTGACCGGTATGGCCGCGGCGGGGACTGCGTCGGCGGATGCGACGGAGAACTTTCCGATTCCCAACCGGATGCTGCACACCACCTGCACCGCCGAACAGATCATGGCGGCCGCCCGCGATGTCGCGCCGGTCTACTACGAGCGCTACATGATCGACTACAACAACAAGTCCCCGCAGGTCCATGAGGCGGTGCAGGACCGGATTCACTGGTTCTACTCGATGGATTACCCGGGCCGTCGCGCCTACTCGGAGAACCTGGCCACCGACATCTATTACGAGAAGCTCGCTTTCGCGTGGCCGAACTGGGCCAAGTTGTTCTTCAACAACCACGGGGTCGCTGCCCGGGCCACCGAGGTGTGCGAGCAGTACCCCGCTGCCGACATGGGGGTGTGGAACTGGACCTGACCCTCTAGGTCAGTAACGCCATGATCTGCCGTGCCGTGTCCAGCAGGATCTCGTGCAGCTGTTCGTCGGCGATGTCTGCCAGTTCGGGGTCGGCTGCCGCGGTGAAGGCTCCAGCCATCAGGGTGGTCGTGATCACCCGAGTTCTGGCATCGGGATTGGGGCCCCGCAGGATGGCCGCCGCGGCGTCACTGACGGCCATGAAGTCGTCGCGGGCCCGCACCGCGTGCTCCATGCCGCGGTCGTAGAACAGGAAGGCGAGCCGGCGGTAGCGGACGGCGAGTTCGACGACGCCACTGACGGTCACGTCCCGCTGGCCCTGCCGGGTCGGCATGGCCTCGGCGATCTTGATGACCCGGACGATGTCGTCGAACATCGGTTCTACCAGCGCGACGACGATGTCATCGCGGGACCGGAACTGGTAGTAGACAGCGGGTTTGCTCACGCCCAGCCGGTCGGCGATCATCTGCATGGATGTGCCACCGATGCTGTGTTCGATGAACAGGTCCAAGGCCGCCTGCAGCACCCGCTCGCGCGCGGAGCCGCGCGCCGCCACCGGCTTGGCCACGACATTCCTCCTCCTCGACGCGGCCAGCCTATCGCGCGAGGTCGGGGTCGCCGGCCGCTACGCCGCAGCTTTGGCGTGCCGGTGCTGGCGTTCGATGGTGGCGAAGTAGAAGGCGTAGGCGAACGCGCAGCTGGTGAACAGACTCGACACGAAGTAGAGCCACGGGCGCCGCAGTCCACGCCGGTAGCCGTCGACGATGGTGAACAGCGGCAGCAGAACGACGTTGATGATCGTGTAGTCCTGGCTGGCCGAACCGGCGGCCGGATTGGTGAACATCAGCTGGATGTACTGCGTCCAGCTGCCCGGCCCCCAGATCGGATTGTGGTTGGGGCCGTGCGCGTACTCGTTGACGAAGCGGATGTTGAAGTACCAGCCCAGCACGATCGACGCGATGCCGATCAGGTAGTACACGATCTCCAGGGGTGAGAACGGGGCGCCCCCAGAGGGTTTCGCGAAAACCGCGCGATTGGATGCCACAATCCACCAGATGGTTGCCAGGCCCAGCACTGCATGCACGATGAGCGAGATCATGCGGTCAGTCTCACCATGCGTAGCAAGTTTTGTCAATAATGACATTCCTGACCGGTGTGACGCTGAGGTACCTTTACGCGCATGCCACGAGCCCCGCAGACCGCGCGCAGCGAACGCACCCGCGAAGCGTTGCGGCAGGCCGCGCTGGTCCGCTTCCTGGCGCAGGGGGTAGAGGACACCTCCGCCGAGCAGATCGCCACCGATGCCGGGGTGTCGCTGCGAACGTTCTATCGGCACTTCACTTCCAAGCACGACCTGTTGTTCGCCGACTACGACGCCGGGCTGCAGTGGTTCCGCAGCGCCCTGGCTGCCCGGCCGCCGGCCGAGCCGATGATCGAGGCGGTTCAGGCGGCGATCTTCGCTTTTCCCTACGACGTCGAGGCGGTGACTCGCATCGCCGCGCTGCGCGAAGAAGAGCTCGATCCGGAGCGCATCGTGCGTCATATTCGGCAGGTGGAGACCGATTTCGGCGACGCGGTGGCCGAGCGGCTGCGGGCCACCACGAGGAATGCGTCCGCTGACCCGCTGCGGGTTGCCGTGACTGCCCGCTGCATCGCGGCCGCCGTGTTCGCCGCGATGGAGGTCTGGATGCTGGGTACGGACCGCTCGCTCGCGGAGCTGGCCCGGATGTGCCGTACCGCGCTGGACTCGCTGAGCAGTCTTTAGTTACGTCAATATTGACAAAACTATCCACCCGTGCCAGCGTTCCCGGAAAGCGGGAAGGGGCGGATGGATGACCGACTACGACGCGATTGTCATAGGTGCTGGGCACAACGGACTGGCCGCGGCGCTCATCCTGCAGCGTGCGGGGTTACGCACGCTGTGTCTGGAGGCCGGTCGATACGCCGGGGGGATGGCCTCCACGGTGGAACTGTTCGACGGCTATCGGTTCGAGATCGCCGGCTCGGTGCAGTTCCCCACGTCGGCCGCGGTCAGCGCGGAGCTGGGCCTAGACGGTCTGGAGAGCATCGACCTCGAGGTCATGTCGGTGGCGATGCGCGGCGTCGGTGACGACCCGCTGATCCAGTACACCGACCCGATGAAGCTGTTCACCCACCTGTCCGAGGTGCATGGCGCCGAGGCGGTCAACGGCATGGCCGGGTTGCTGGGCTGGAGCCAGGCGCCCACTCGGGCGCTGGGCCGTTTCGAAGCGGGTCGGCCACCGAAATCGCTTGACGAGATGTATGCCTGCGCCACAAATGAATTCGAGCGTTCGGCTATCGACGACATGTTGTTCGGTTCGGTTACCGAGGTGCTGGACCGTTACCTGCCCGACCGGGAGAAGCACGCGGCGCTGCGCGGCTCCTTCACCGTGCTGGCCGTCAACACCCTCTACCGCGGACCGGCCACCCCCGGCAGTGCCGCGGCACTGGCCTACGGCCTGGGCGTGCCCGACGAGAACACCGTGCTGATGAAGAAGCTGCGGGGTGGAATCGGCGCACTCACCGGGCACCTGTGCGACACGTTCACCGGTCTGGGCGGGCAGCTGCGGCTGCGCACCGCGGTGTCGGAGATCCTTGTCGCCGATGGGACGGTGGCCGGCGTGCGGACCGAATCCGGCGACACCCTGAGCGCACCGGTGGTGGTGTCGGCGATCGCCCCCGACGTCACGGTCACCGGACTGCTCGACGCCGCTTCGGTCCCGGAGGACATCCGCGCCCGCTACGCCCGCACCGACCACCGCGGCAGCTATCTGCAGATGCATTTCGCGCTGGACGCGGCGCCGGTGTTCACCGCCCCCTACGAGGCACTCAACGACCCGGCCATGCAGGCTTCGTTGGGGATCTTCTGCACACCCGAAGAGGTACAGCAGCAGTGGGAGGACGCGCGCCGCGGCGTCGTCCCGGCCGATCCGACCGTGGTGCTGCAGATCCCGTCGCTGCACGATCCCGAGCTGGCCCCGCCCGGCAAGCACGCGGCGTCGGCGTTCGCGCTGTGGTTTCCCATCGAGGGGGACGGCAACTACGGCGAGATGAAGGTCGAGATGGGGCGGCGGGTGATCGACAAGATCACCAGACTGGCACCGAATTTCGAGCGCAGTATCACCCGGCACACCACCTTCACCCCGCGGCATATGGGCACCATGTTCGGTGCGCCCGGCGGCGACTACTGCCACGGCCTGCTCAACCCGGATCAGATCGGCCCCAACCGGCCCGGGCCGCGGGGTTTCCTCGGGCAGCCGCTACCGGTGGCCGGGCTCTACCTGGGGAGTGCAGGCTGTCACGGCGGGCCGGGGATCACGTTCATTCCCGGTTACAACGCCGCTCAGCAGGTCTTGGCTGACCGCTGAGTAGCGCAACTACCGCTGGGCTGCCAGAAGCTCGTCGAGCAGCGCCCGAAAAGCGTCCGGGTCCGCCGGGGTAAATGCCGGGCGCGGCCACGGGTCGCCGTGTAGGTCCAGGGTGATCAGGGTGGACCGCGTCGGCCGCTTGATGTCCAGCGGCAGCCAGCGTCGCAGATCCGAGCTGCCCCAGATCCGGAATCGGTGGGTCAGCATGCCCAGCGGTTCAGCGCGGTAGCCGCGGATCGCCGACAGCGGGATCACTTTCGAGGTCCCGGAGGGGAAGTGATAGCGGCGCAAGGTGATCGCCCGGCGGTCCAGGACCACCAGTCCGTCGTCGTAGGAGTTGCCGCTCACAGCTTCTCGCAGCGCAATTCGTGGCCCTTGGCGGTCAGGCAGCGACCCGACTTGAGATCCCATTCCCAGCCGTGCTGATTGCAGGTCAGCGTGTCGCCCTCGACCACCCCGACCTTCGACAGGTCGGCCTTCATGTGCGGGCAGCGACGCTGAATCTGCCAGTCGCCCAGGGTGATGGTGGCCGAGTCGTCATGGCTCTCGCCGAACCAGCCTTCGGCGTAGACGATCCGGTCCTCGGTGAGGCACTTGAAAAAGGTGTACAGGTACTCGTTGTAGCCGCCGACCCGCCAAGCCCTGAATCGGGTGGACAAGAAGATGGTGTTGACCCAGTCCGGTTCGTCGTCGCGCAGCACGGTCCGCACCAGCTCGGGCGGAATACCGAAGCCGTAACGAAACTTCTCGCCGGGAATCGGCTCGCGCACCATGCGTTTGGGGAAGTCCAGCACCACGGTTTCGGTGTGGCCCTGCCCGTCCAGCACCAGCTCGACCGGATAGCCGATGCCGTCGCAGATCTCATTGCTGCGGGCCATGATCGGCTCGAACAGTGTGCGCAGCGGCTCGAGCATCGCCGGACCGGCCGCCGGCGCCCAGGACGATTTCTCGGCGGCCAGCACCGGCGCCATCCGGTCGGCGTAGGCGGCTATGTAGTCCGCCTTGCCAGTGGTGAAGATGGCCTCGACGTCAGCGTCCTCCAGTGGGTGATTCAGTGAATCCAGTTGCGCCCCGGTGAAGCTCGCGGTGCTGCCGGGAATCATCAGCAGCCCGCGGTCATGCCCGTTGCGGCGCAACTGGTCCAAGAACACCATCTCGTCGGGGAAGATGTTGGCCGGATCGCCGTGATCATCGTTGAGGTAACGCAGCTCGGAATCCAGGAAACATGGCGGACCCGCAGACGGCACCACCCACGTCGCTCCGACGTGGGCGATGTACTGGCGGGCGCGGTCCATCTGCCGCTGGCGCTTCTGGGTGCCGAACGCCTCCTTGGCCCGCGCCGGCATGTCGTAGACCATCGGGTACCAGATCGCCCCGGAGTACTGCACCAGGTGCACGTCGATCGCGTCGAAGGCTGCCAGCACGTCCAGATCGGTGGGGCGGGAGTCGTTCATGTTGAACACGGTGGTCACACCGTCGGACACCACCAGCCCGGAGTCACCGATCGGACCGTCGGCCGGGGCGCGCAGCGCGATGATCATCACATCCAGATCGCCCTTGGGGCCGGACACGGTGTGCCGCTGCGAATCGGTGGTTTCGAAGAACCGGTGAAAGCCCAGGGCCTCCAGCTCGCGGCGCAGGTCGGGCACCGGATAGTCGGGCAGCAGCACCACCGCGTCCTTGTTGACGTGCGCCGCCAGGTGCCGCGGGTCGAAATGGTCGTGGTGCAGGTGCGAGATGTAGAGGTAGTCGCAGTCGCCGAGAGTGTCCCAATCCAGCGCGGAGTTGTCCGGGAAGGGGAACCACGACGCGAAGTAGGCCGGGTTCACCCACGGGTCACACAGGATGCTGCCTGCGGCGGTCTCGATCCGGAAGCCGGCGTGCCCGACGCTGGTGACCTGCACGTGTACCTTCTCCCGACGCTTACAGAGATCCCCTGCGAGCTTACCGGCGGGGAAGCCGACCTCATCGCCTAGGCTTGGACCCTGTGGAGCCTTGGTACGGGAGTGTCGCTGCTGCTGCACATACGTTGTGGCGTTATGAGGGCCTGAAGATCACCGTCACCGGCCGAGAGCACCTGCCCGCCACCGGCGGCGCGGTGATCGCGATCAACCACACCGGCTATCTCGATTTCCTGTTTGCCGGCGTGGCCTCCTATGACGCGAAGCCGCGGCGTCGGGTGCGCTTCATGGCCAAGAAGGAGACGTTCGACAACCGCTTCACCCGCCCGATCATGCGCGGCTGCCGGCACATCGCGGTGGACCGCAGCCGGGGCGCGGAGTCCTATGCCATCGCCGTCGACAAGCTCAAGGCCGGTGAACTGGTCGGGGTCTACCCCGAGGCGACCATCAGCCGCAGCTTCGAACTCAAGGAGTTCAAGAGCGGCGCCGCACGGATGGCGATCGAAGCGCAGGTGCCGATCATCCCGCACATCGTGTGGGGCGCCCAGCGGATCTGGACCAAAGACCACCCGAAGCAACTGGGTCGCACCAAGGTGCCGGTCTCGGTGACCATCGGCGAGCCGATACCGCCGACGTTGCCGGTCGAAGACCTACGCGCGCTGTTGCAGACCCGGATGCAGCACCTGCTGGAGCAGGCGCAGGACGCCTACCCCGAACATCCCGCCGGCGCGTTCTGGGTGCCGCAACGCCTGGGCGGCAGCGCCCCCACCCCTGCCGAGGCGCTCCAGCTGGACGCCGCCGAAGCTGCGCGCAAAGCGCAGGAGCGGGCCGCCCGCCAGAAGCAGCCGCCGAGCCCGACGGGCGCTGCGGAGTAGAGCTGGCATGCAGCCGGTCTTTCGAGCCCTGGAGCTCACTGCGCGCAGCGCGGTGAAGATCGCCGGCGCAACGATCGACTATCGCGGCCTGGAACACATCCCGGCCCACGGCGGTGCGGTGATCGCGATCAACCACACCGGCTACGTGGATTTCCTGCCGGCCGGGCTGGCGGCGTACCACCGCGGACGCCGGATGCGGTTCATGATCAAGGCTGAAATGCAGCAGGTGCGGGTGGTCAACTATCTGATCCACCACACCGGCACCATCCCGGTGGACCGCGGGGCCGGATCCGACGCCTACCGCCACGCGGTGGCCGCGCTGCGCTCCGGCGAGGTGGTGGGTGTCTATCCCGAAGCCACCATCAGCCGCAGCTTCGAACTCAAGGAATTCAAGTCCGGGGCGGCTCGCATGGCGCTGGAGGCGCAGGTGCCGATCGTCCCGCTGATCGTCTGGGGGGCCCACCGGCTGTGGACCAAGGGTCACCCGAGGGCGCGGTTGGTGCGCAGCAAGATTCCGATCACCGTCCTGGTGGGCGAACCGCTGGCCCCGACCGGTGACGCCGCGGCGCTCAGCGCCCGATTGCGTGAGCGAATGGCACCGCTGCTGGCTCAGGTGCAGCAGGACTACCCGCATCCTGCCGGTCAGTTCTGGGTGCCGCGGCGACTCGGCGGCAGCGCGCCCACGCCCGACGAGGCTAGGGTTTTAGAAGTGCAAGAGCTGGCGGAACGGATGCGCAAGAGCGCGGGTGCCGGGAGGCCAGACCCAGGGAAGACGGAGCGCACGGAGCAATAGAGGATGGCAGAACCCTTCTTCCGCGCGCTGGAGATCGTGGTCCCGCGGCTGGCGAACGCCAACGGGCCGCACGTGAGGATCGACGGCCTGGAGAACATTCCCGAGCGCGGCGGCGCGGTGCTCACGGTCAACCACACCAGCTACCTGGACTGGTATCCGGCCTCGATCGCGGCCTTGCGCCGGCACCGCCGGCTGCGGTTCATGATCAAGGCCGAGATGACCGAGGTCCCGGTGGTCAACTACGTGATCAAGCACATCAAGTTGATCCCGGTGGACCGCTCCGCCGGAGCAGGCGCCTACGACGAGGCGGTGCGGCGGCTACGCCAAGGCGAGCTGGTCGGCCTGAACCCGGAAGCCACCATCAGTCGGAGCTTCGAGCTGCGGGAGTTCAAGACCGGTGCTGCCCGGATGGCTCATGCCGCGGGTGTTCCGCTGATCCCGGTCATCGTCTGGGGAATCCACCGGGTCTGGACGAAGGATCATCCGAAGCATTTGTGGCGCAATCATATTCCGGTGCTGGCGAAGGTCGGACGGCCGATGGCCGCCTCCGCGGACGTCGAGGCGACCACGCTCGAGCTGCGGAACACGATGGCGGCGATGCTGGAGGAGACGCAATTGGAGTACCCCCACCCCGCCGGGGCGCACTGGGTGCCACGCCGGTTGGGCGGCAGCGCGCCGACCATGGCAGAGGCGCTGCAGATGCGCGCGGCCGAGTTGGCCGAGCGTGATCGCAGACGCATGGAGCAGACCCAAGGCGGCCGGTTGCGGCGGACGCTGACCGGACGGAGTTCGCACTGATGCAGCCCCATGGCGGTCCTCCCGCCCTGATCGCCAGCGACGTCGACGGCACCCTGCTCGACGGCACCGAGAACATCACCGCGCGGACCCGGGCCGCGGTGCACGCGGCCGTCGACTCCGGAGCTCGCTTCGTGCTGGCGACCGGACGCCCACCGCGGTGGATCGCGCCGGTGGTCGACGCGCTCGGGTTTGCCCCGATGGCGGTGTGCGCCAACGGGGCGGTGCTCTACGACCCGGCCACCGATCGGGTGGTCTCGGCTCGCACGCTCTCGGCCGACAGCCTGGTCAAGCTGGCCGAGGTTGCCAGCCGCGCCATTCCGGGGGCGGGCCTGGCGGTGGAGCGCATCGGCGAGAGCGCGCACGACGCGGCCACCCCGCAGTTCGTCAGCTCACCGGGTTACGAACACGCCTGGCTCAACCCCGACAACACCGAGGTGTCGCTTGAGGACTTGCTGTCCCAGCCGGCCATCAAGCTGCTGATCCGCAAGGCGGGGATGTCCAGCGCCGACATGGCGGTCCAGCTGCAGGCCCACATCGGAACGGCCGCGGAGCTCACCTACTCCACCAACAACGGGCTGATCGAGGTGGTCCCGGCGGGCATCACCAAGGCCAGTGGCATCGAGGAGCTGATCGCGCCGCTGGGCATCGGTATCGAGCAGGTGGTGGCATTCGGGGATATGCCCAACGACCTGCCGATGCTGGTACGTGCCGGACACGGCGTGGCGATGGGCAACGCCCACCCCGACGTGCTGGCGGCGGCCGCCGAGATCACCACACCCAACACCGACGACGGCCTGGCGCGGGTGCTGGAGCGGATTTTCCTGCGTTGACTCTGCGCTGAGGGCGGGGGTTACTCGAACTTTCCCGCCATAGCCGCAGAGTCAACGGTGGTTAGCGAGGCTCGACGAAGGAGAGGTGAAGCTGGACCGCCGCGTCGAAACGGTGGTTAGCCGACTGCGAACGGGTCGATCACCCGCGAGAAGCGCTCCAGCTGTACCGGCGGGCCCTCCGGTGGCGGCGGGGGCAGCACCTCGGCGTTGCCGTCGACGACCCGGATGACCGTCGCGCTGGCCCGGTTGTAGTTCAGGGTGCCGTGCTGGAAGTTCTGGCCCACCCATTCGGGTTCGGCGAGCTCGGCGCTGGTCGGCAGTCCGAGCACGCCGCGTTCGTAACCCAGCGACGCCCAGGCGTCGTAGATGGCCCCGGTGATCGGCTGCGCGCCGGTCTCCGGCGACCAGTACACCGCGCCGTGCTCGAACGTGGCGTACTTGGTGGAACCCTCCCCGATCGCCTCGGGCGACGTGGGGGCGCCGAGCATGCCCTCCGTACCGCCCAGTTCCATCCAGCGGGTGTGGATGGCGCCGCCCTCCATCACCCGGGCGAGGTCTTCCGGGCCGGGCGGTTCGTTGAACCGGGAGGCGATCTCGCGAATCTCGTTGAGCGCGACGTAGCCCTGCTCGCCGGGGCACTCCGTCGCATCGAGGTCGCGGTGACCGATGATCGAGGGCAGCGTCAGCGACGCGCCGCGCGGAACGTTGGTGAACGAGCCGCCGGCGGAGGTCAACTCGGCGATGCCACGCGGATCGGTGCGGTCCAGGCCGAGCCGCCAGCCCAACAACCGGCCGACCGTCTCGAGTTGAATCGGCGGGGGAGGCGCGTCGTCGAAGGTGCCGATCATCGACACTCCCCAGGTATTTCTGTTGAACCCGCCCGCGTGGCTGCCCATGATGCCGCGGGCCAGGCCGCCGGCCCGGCCTTCGAAAACTTGGCCGTACTTGTCCACCAGCGCGTTGTAGCCGATGTCGCACCAGCCCAGGGTGCGGGTGTGATAGGCGTAAATCGCCCGGATGATGTCCGCGGAGTCTTCGGGGGCGTATTCGTTGGAGCCCGCGGTGTGGTGCACCACGGCCGCATGGACCGGGCCACTCTCCACGGGTTTGCCGCACCGCCCGTAGGCGCCCGCGCCCCAGTGACTGCGCGGGATGATGTTGGGTGGCTGTCCCGGGCCCAGCACCGCCTTCGGCGGTTGCCACTGCGAGTCGGCGGGGGCCTTCGGCGGCGTGATCAGCACCGCGGAGACATTCTGGGCAATGGGCTGCGCGGCGGTGGCCGGTAGGTAGCCGAGATCGCCCGGGGCGGGCTTGTTCGGAACCGGGCCCGGCTTGGCGGGGCCCTTCGGTGTGGCGGGTCCGGTGGCTTTGGATCCGGCCTTGGGGTTGGCCTGAGCCGGGTTGCCGGGAGCGTTCGGAGCGGTCCGGGTCACCGCGATCTGGACCGCCGTGGTGCGCCCGACGAATACCGGCTCGGTCCCGTCCGGGCCGGGAGCGGGGGCATCGGCAGGCCGTGGACCCGGGGTCTCCTGTTTGGTCTCGTGCGCGGTCGCATACCAGGGCCCCCAGGACCCGTCGGCGCGCTTGGCGCGGATCCGTGCCGACGTGCCGCTCAGGTCGGCGCCGGTGAGCGCGACCATGGTGAACGGTTCGTCCTGGCTGATCTCGCGGACGGTGACGCCCGGCTCCAGATTCGGCAGTGGCTGCTGGTTCAGCTTGGTCGCGGCAGCGCTGGGGGGTGTCTGCGATGCGTCAACCGACTTGAAGCCCGACCCGGAGTTCAATGCCCACGGCAGGATCAGCACGGTCGCGAGAGACGCGGTCAGCTTGATCGTCGGCGGGGGACGACGACGGGTTGGCACGTGCTGATGTTACGTATGTGTCATGTGTTGTTGGTGATGCGACACGCGCCCGCCGGCTCCGGCCGGATTCCCGGGCATTGTTAACGGCACCGCAGAGTCTTCCGGTGCCCGCCGGGTGCGGGCTGACTCTGCGGTGCCGTTGGGCGGAACAGCTCCGCTGTTGTGTCTGTTACGGCAGCGGCAGCGGCGGGGCCGGGGCGGCGACCGCCGGACCGGCGCCCTGCGCTGCCTGCGCGATGGACGGGATCACCACACCCTTGAGCAGGTCGATGGCCTGTCCGGCGCCCAGCTGATTGGCGGCGCTCATCAGGTCGCTGACCAGTCCACCCTTCTCCTCCGGCATGCCCAGGGACGGGTCGCCGAGGATCGGGTAGGTGCCGTCGAGGCCGGGGTCCAGGCCCACCGGCGAGGTGAGCGGCAGACCGTCGGACCCGAGCAGACCGGTGTCCGGGCTGGTCAACCCGGGGCTGGTCAGGCCAGGGCTGGTCAACCCGGGACTGGTCAGCGGGCTGGTCAACCCGGGGCTGGTCAGTGACGAGTCGGTCAGCGGCGGCGTGGTCAGACCGGGGGTGGTCAGGCCGGACGTGGTCGACACTCCGGGCGTGCCCAGCGGCGGCGTCGACAGCGACGGCGTGGTCAGCGACGGGTCGGTGAGCCCCGGCGTGCCCAGCCCGGGGGAGGTCAGGCCCGGCGTGCCCAGCCCGGGGGAGGTGAGGCCCGGCGTACCCAGGGACGGGTCGGTCAGTCCCGGCGTGCCCAGGCCCGGTGAGGTCAGGCCGGGGTACATCCCTGTCGAGGCGCCGCCGCCGCCGAAGCCGGGCACCGGCGGGAGGTTCACCCCGAACTGGGACAGGCCCTGGGTCAGGGCGGTGATCAGCTCACTGGGCAGGTCGGCCACGGACGAAGCCGCGACGAAGTCGTGGTGCTGAGGGGCGCTGTTGTGGGCGGCCAGCTCGGATACTGCGACAACTGCGAACGGACTCGCGACCGCCAGGGCGGCGACTGCGCTCATGGTTGTCGAGAGCCTGCGTCGACGTCGGTTCGGCACGGAAGTCTCCTCAATATGTTTTGCCGTCGGGCCCGCGCTTTTCCGGGGCCGTCGTGGCGCTCACTGCACTTGCATCTGTCCTACGTGACCGACGGTACGCGTGTGACTCGTGTGAAAAGAGTGACGAGATCGAATCGTGAGGGAACTGCTATCAACCCTTCTCCGGCGTCCGGCGGCGGCCTCGGCGCCTCCGGATTGCCGAGCCGCCGGTAATCGGCGGGCGATAGTCAAGGTGCAAGCGGGGGCGGCGGGGCGCCGACGATGCGCGCGGGCGCTGGTCGGCTACCCTTGGCGCCGATGACCGCTCGTTTTGACCTCTTTGTCGTGGGTTCCGGATTCTTCGGCCTGACCATCGCCGAGCGCGCAGCCACGCAGCTCGGCAAGCGCGTTCTCGTCGTCGAGAAGCGCCCGCACATCGGCGGCAACGCCTACTCCGAAGCCGAACCGCAGACCGGTATCGAGGTCCACAAGTACGGCGCGCACCTGTTCCATACCTCTAATAAGAGGGTCTGGGACTACGTGCGGCAGTTCACCGAGTTCACCGGCTACCAGCACCGGGTATTCGCCATGCACGACGGTCAGGCCTACCAGTTCCCGATGGGCCTGGGCCTGGTGTCGCAGTTCTTCGGCCGCTATTTCAGCCCTGATGAAGCTCGGGCGCTGATCGCCGAACAGGCCGCCGAGATCGACACCGCCGACGCGCAGAACCTCGAGGAGAAGGCGATCAGCCTGATCGGCCGCCCGCTGTATGAGGCGTTCGTCAAGGACTACACCGCCAAGCAGTGGCAGACCGACCCCAAGGAACTCCCGGCGGCCAACATCACCCGGCTGCCCGTGCGTTACACCTTCGACAACCGCTACTTCAACGACACCTACGAGGGCCTGCCGGTCGACGGCTACACCGCGTGGCTGGAGAACATGGCGGCCGACGAGCGCATCGAGGTCCGGCTCGACACCGACTGGTTCGACGTCCGCGACGAACTCCGGGCAGCCAACCCGGACGCCCCGGTGGTCTACACCGGACCGCTGGACCGCTACTTCGACTACGCCGAAGGCAAGCTGGGCTGGCGCACCCTGGACTTCGAGCTCGAAGTGCTCAACACCGGCGATTTCCAGGGCACGCCGGTGATGAACTACAACGACGGCGACGTGCCGTTCACCCGCATCCACGAGTTCCGGCACTTCCACCCGGAGCGGGAGTACCCGGCCGACAAGACGGTGATCATGCGCGAGTACTCGCGGTTCGCCGATGACGCCGACGAGCCCTACTACCCGATCAACACCGAGGCGGACCGGGCGGTCCTGACGTCCTACCGGGCGCGGGCCAAGGCCGAAATGGACACCGCGAAGGTGCTCTTCGGTGGGCGGCTGGGCACCTACCAATATCTGGACATGCACATGGCCATCGCCAGTGCGTTGAACATGTACGACAACATCCTGGCGCCGCACCTGTCCGAAGGGGTGCCGTTGGGGGAGGGCAGTAAGGCATGACCGACAGTTCGCGCGCGGTGAGCCGGCTTTCGCGGATCATCCTGCCTCGCCAGGGCGAGCCGCTGGATGTGCGCAAGCTCTACATCGAGGAATCCGAGACCAACAGCCGACGGGCACACCCGCTCACCCGCACCAGCCTGGAGATCGGCGAGGAGTCCGAAGTCTCGTTCGCCACGTACTTCAACGCCTTCCCGGCGTCCTACTGGCGTCGCTGGTCGATCGTCGAATCGGTGGTGCTGCAGCTGGAGCTGACCGGGGCAGGGCGCGTCGATGTCTACCGCTCCAAAGCGACCGGTGCGCGTATCGCCGTGGACGGCAAGCCTTTCGGGTCAGTCGAAAACAGCGACACCCCGACGGTGGTGGAATTCGAGATTGGTCTGCAGCCGTTCGAGGACGGTGGCTGGATCTGGTTCGACATCACCACCGATACCGCGGTCACGCTGGACCGCGGTGGTTGGTACGCCCCGATCGAGGCGCCCAGCCGGGCCGACATCGCCATCGGCATCCCGACCTTCAACCGGCCCGACGACTGCGTCAACGCGCTGCTCGCACTGACCTCCGACCCCGACGTCGACGAGGTGATCAGCGCGGTCATCGTGCCCGACCAGGGCACCCGCAAGGTTCGCGACCACCCCGGCTTCGCCGCGGCCGCCGCCGGTCTGGGAGACCGGCTGTCGATACACAACCAGCCCAACCTCGGCGGGTCCGGTGGCTACAGCCGGGTCATGTACGAGGCGCTGAAGAACACCGGCTGCGAACAGATCCTGTTCATGGACGACGATATCCGCATCGAGCCGGACTCGATCCTGCGGGCGCTGGCACTGAACCGGTTCGCCAAAACGCCCACCCTGATCGGCGGGCACATGCTCAACCTGCAGGAGCCCTCGCACCTGCACATCATGGGCGAGGTCGTCGACTCGGGCGTCTTCATGTGGACCAACGCCCCGCACACCGAGTACGACCACAACTTCGCCACCGACTCGCTGGCGGAGTCTCCGGATCTGCACCGGCGCATCGACGTCGACTTCAACGGCTGGTGGATGTGCATGATCCCGCGCACCGTTGCCGAAGAGATCGGCCAGCCGATCCCGTCGTTCATCAAGTGGGACGATGCCGAGTACGGGATCCGGGCCGGCGAGCACGGCTACCCGACCGTCACGCTGCCCGGTGCGGCGATCTGGCACATGGCCTGGAGCGACAAAGACGACGCGATCGACTGGCAGGCCTACTTCCACCTGCGCAACCGATTGATGGTGGCGGCCCTGCATTGGGACGGCAAGATCTCCGGGCTGATCCGCAGCCACCTCAAGGCCACCCTGAAACACCTTGCCTGCCTGGAGTACTCGACGGTCGCCGTGCAGAACAAGGCGCTGGACGACTTCATGGCCGGCCCCGAGCACATCTTCTCGATCCTGGAGTCGGCACTGCCCGACATCCACGCGCTGCGCAAGACCTATCCCGACGCGGTGGTGCTGCCGGCGGCCAGCGAGCTGCCGACTCCGTCCCGGCGCAGTCGGGCAATGCGCCCGCCGGTGCAGCCGCTGTCGATCGGCTACCGCCTGGCCCGCGGCATTCTGCACAACCTCAAGGCCACCGAGCCGGAGCACCATCGCCGACCGCAGCTCAACGTGCCCACGCAGGATGCTCGCTGGTTCCTGCTGTGCACCCAGGACGGCGTCACCGTCACCACCGCCGACGGGCGCGGAGTGGTGTACCGGCAACGCGATCGGGAGAAGATGTTCTCGCTGCTGCGCGAATCGCTGCGCCGCCAGTACGAATTGGCGCGCCGGTTCGACAGCCTGCGCCGGGCCTACCGCCGGGCGCTGCCCACGCTGGCGAGCAAACAGCAGTGGGAGACGGTGCTGCTTCCCGACAGTGCCACCTCGTCATGACCGAACTCGGCAGCGCCCCCGACCGCATGGATCTGGCTGATTCGGTGCCCCCGCACGGTGAGGACGCCGTGCTGGTCGCGGTGCAGTCGGCACTGACCGGCCGGTCCGGTGTGCTGCCCGTGGCCCGGGCGATGTCGCACTTCGGTGAGCACAGCCTGGGCTGGCTCGCGGTAGCGGCGCTGGGCGCCCTGGTCCAGCCGCAGCGCCGCCGGAGCTGGCTGCTGGCCGGTGCCGGCACACTGGCCGCGCACGCCGCCGCGGTCGTCATCAAGCGGATCGTGCGCCGCAAACGCCCGCACCACCCGGCGATCGCGATCAATGTCGGCACGCCGAGTGCCTTGAGCTTCCCCTCGGCGCACGCCACCTCCACCGCGGCGGCGGCCATCCTGCTGGGCCGCGCGGCCGGCCTCCGGCGTGGAACCCTGCCGGCGGCGCTGGTGCCGCCGATGGCGCTGTCTCGCCTGGTGCTTGGGGTGCACTATCCCAGTGATGTTGCCGCCGGCGCGCTGATTGGCGCTGCCGTCGCCGCAGCCGCGATCCGCCTGGACAACTCTGGAGACTCGGCATGAGCGCAGAAACGCAAGATCGCACCTCGGAGCTCGGCCCACCGGCCAACCTGCTCGCCGGGGTGATCAAGGCCATCCGGCCCCGCCAGTGGGTGAAGAACGTACTGGTGTTGGCCGCGCCGCTGGCCGCGCTCGGCGGCGGCGTCCACTACGACTACGCCGATCTGGCGCGCAAGTCGCTGATCGCCTTTGTGGTGTTCTCGCTGGCGGCTTCGTCGATCTACCTGGTCAATGACTCTCGCGATGTGGAGGCCGACCGGGCGCACCCCACCAAGCGGTTCCGGCCGATCGCCGCCGGCGTGGTGCCGGTGGGCCTGGCCTACGCCCTGGCGGCGCTGCTGGGGGCCACCTCGCTGGGCATCTCCTGGTGGCTGACGCCGAACCTGGCTCTGGTGATCGGCATCTATCTAGCCATGCAGTTGGCGTACTGCTTCGGGCTCAAACACCAAGCGGTGCTGGACATCTGCGTCGTGTCGTCGGCATATCTGTTGCGGGCGATCGCCGGCGGCGTGGCAGCAAATATCCCGCTCTCGCAGTGGTTCCTGCTGGTGATGGCCTTCGGGTCGCTGTTCATGGTGGCCGGCAAGCGCTATGCCGAGAAGCAGTTGGCCGAACAAACCGGGGCGAAGATCCGCAAGTCGCTGGAGAGCTACACCAGCACCTACTTGCGGTTCGTCTGGACGATGTCGGCCACCGCGATGTTGGTCTGCTACAGCCTGTACGCGTTCGAACGCGACAGCGGTTCGGGGTCGTGGTTCGCGGTGTCGATCATCCCGATCGTCATCGGCGTGCTGCGCTACGCGGTGGACGTCGACGGGGGTATGGCCGGCGAAGCGGAGGACATTCTGCGCCGTGATCGGGTGCTGCAGCTGATGGCGCTGGCCTGGATCGGGACCATCGGTGCTGCCGTCGCCTTCGGCTAGCTCGGCCCGGGGGGCCACGAGCGGCAGAGCGCCGGACCCCCGGGTCCGGCCGCTGGGCTGGCCCGCGGTCTCCTACAGCCCCTCGGTGCGGCTGAGTTCGTGGGCCGGGGTGGCGGTGGTGCTGCTGATGTTCGGCATCGGTGCGTGGCGGCGGCGCTGGATCTCCGACGACGGCCTGATCGTGTTGCGCACCGTGCGCAACCTGCTGGCCGGCAACGGCCCGGTGTTCAACGTCGGGGAACGCGTGGAGGCCAACACCTCCACGGCCTGGACCTACCTGATGTATCTCGGCAGCTGGCTCGGTGGTCCGGTGCGCATGGAGTACGTGGCGCTGGTCTTCGCGCTGGTGCTGAGCCTGGCCGGGGTGGCGATGCTGATGCTGGGCGCCGCGCGGCTCTACGCGCCGGGCCTGCAGGGCCGCCGCGCGCTGCTGTTGCCGGCCGGGGCACTGGTCTACATCGCATTGCCGCCGGCGCGCGACTTCGCGACCTCCGGCCTGGAGGCGGGCCTGGTGCTGGCCTACCTGGGCCTGCTGTGGTGGATGCTGGTCTGTTGGTCGCAGGCGCTGCGGATGCCCCGATCCCGCGCTCGCGGAACCCTTTTCACCGCATGCCTGGCGTTCGTGGCCGGCTGCAGCGTGCTGGTTCGTCCCGAGCTGGCGCTGATCGGCGGCGGTGCGCTGGTCATGCTGTTGATCGTGGCGGCGGACTGGCGGCCGCGCGCGCTGATCCTGGTCGCCGGCGGCGCCCTGCCGGTGGCTTACCAGATCTTCCGGATGGGCTACTACGGCCTGCTGGTGCCGGGAACCGCGCTGGCCAAAGACGCGGCCGGCGACAAGTGGTCGCAGGGAATGATCTATCTGGCCAACTTCAACGCCCCCTACGCGCTGTGGGTGCCCGCGGTGCTGCTGGTGGCGCTCGGCGCGGCGCTGTGGGTGGGCTCCGCCGTCCGCTACCGGCCGCGCCGGCCGGTGCCGCCCGGCGTCGGCCCGTGGGCCCGACTGGTCCAGAGCCCGGGTGCGGTGGTCTGCTTCTTCGTGTTCAGCGGGCTGCTGCAGGCGGCCTACTGGGTGCGCCAGGGCGGCGACTTCATGCACGGGCGCGTCCTGCTGGCACCGCTGTTCTGCATGCTGGCTCCGGTGGCGGTCATTCCGGTGCTGCTGCCCGACGGCGCGCGCTATCGCCGCGAAGCCAGCTTGCCGCTCAGCGGTGCGGTCGGACTGCTGTGGCTGGCGGTGGCCGGCTGGGCGCTGTGGGCGGCCAACTCGCCGGGGATGGGCGATGACGCCACCCGCGTCACGTACTCCGGGATCGTCGACGAGCGTCGGTTCTACTCCCAGGCGACCGGCAATGCTCACCCGCTGACCGCCGCGGACTACCTCGGCTATCCGCGGATGCGCGCGGTGTTGACCACGATCGCCGCGACCCCTGACGGGGCGTTGCTGCTGCCGTCGGGCAACTACGACCAGTGGGATGTGGTGCCGGTCATCTTGCCGGTGCCCCCGGGGATCGGCGTGCCGACCGATCCCGATCCCGGCGGAACCGGCCCCCACACTGTCTTCTTCACCAACATGGGGATGTTGGGCATGAACACCGGCCTCGACGTCCGGCTGCTTGACCAGATCGGGCTGATCAATCCGATCGCGGCGCACACCGAACGGCTGGAGCACGGCCGGATCGGTCACGACAAGGATCTGTTCCGGGACTGGGTGGTGGCCGACGGCCCGTGGGTCAAGTGGTACCCGCTGATTCCGGGGTATCTGGACCAGGACTGGATCGCCCAGGCGGAGGCGGCCATGCGCTGCCCTGACACCGCGGCGGTGCTGGGCTCGGTGCGTGCGCCGATGGGCCCGCGCCGGTTCTTGTCCAACGTGTTGCACTCGCCGGGTTTCACCCGCTACCGGATCGAACGGGTCCCGCGCGACGAACTGATCCGCTGTGGGCTGGCCGTCCCCGAACCGACGCGTCCCCCCTACACCGGGATGTCGCCAGACGTCCCCTGACTGCCTGGCGCCGGTCCCAGCCGAAAATTGTGACGGACGTCATTGTCCGGACCCGGCAGCTACCCGCCTTGCCGGGTCTACCGGCTGGAATGCCTGCCTGAGCGCAGCGGGCCGACTGTCACAAAATTCGGTTGCGGGCCCGGTCGCGGGCCCGGTGGCGGAACCCGGGGATCTCGATGGCGGGCGATTTGTGGTTGACTACACCGGCACTGTTGCGTTGGTACGCACAGATCGGGTCCGAGTCGGGCCACGCTATGAGCTAAGTACGGCAACGAACGAATGAGGATGCCAAGAATGAAGCTGCTTGACAGGTTGAAGGTCGCCGCCACCGGCGCGGCCGTGCTGGCGGGACTGGTCGGTGTCGTCGGCGGGACCCCGGAGGCGAACGCTTTCTCTCGGCCGGGTCTGCCGGTGGAGTACCTGCAGGTGCCTTCGGCCGGTATGGGTCGTGACATCAAGGTCCAGTTCCAGAGCGGCGGTTCGGACTCCCCGGGCCTGTACCTGCTCGACGGCATGCGGGCCCAGGACGACTTCAACGGCTGGGACATCAACACCCCGGCGTTCGAGTGGTACCTGAACTCGGGCATCTCGGTGATCATGCCGGTCGGCGGCCAGTCCAGCTTCTACAGCGACTGGTACAAGCCGGCTTGCGGCAAGGCGGGCTGCTCCACCTACAAGTGGGAGACCTTCCTCACCAGCGAGCTGCCGGCCTACCTGGCCTCGGAGTACGGCGTGAGCCAGAGCCGCAACGCTGCGGTCGGCCTGTCGATGGCCGGTTCGTCGGCGCTGACGCTGGCGATCTACCACCCGAACCAGTTCACCTACGCGGGCTCGCTGTCGGGTTACCTGAACCCGTCCACCGGTAAGGGCTGGATCGGCCTGTCGATGGGTGACGCCGGCGGCTACAAGAAGAACGACATGTGGGGCGACGACAACGACCCGGCATGGTTGCGCAACGACCCGACGGTCAACGTCGACAAGCTGGTGGCCAACAACACCCGCCTGTGGGTCTTCTGCGGTAACGGCAAGGCCAACGAGCTGGGCGGCGACAACATCCCGGCCGTGTTCCTCGAGCAGAACTTCATGATCGGTGCGAACAAGAAGTTCCAGGAGCTCTACACCGCGGCCGGTGGCAACAACGCGATCTTCAACTTCCCGGAGTACGGCACGCACAGCTGGGAGTACTGGGGCCAGCAGCTGCAGGCCATGAAGCCGGACCTGCAGAGCCACCTGGGCGCCACGCCCGGCGGCGGCGCGAGCAGCAGTAGCTCGGGCGAGTAGTCCAGAACGCTAAAGATGTACCGCCGACGGCGGCGACCCTGACGGGTCGTCGCCGTCGGTCGTTTCCTGCCCTGCCCGCGAGTGCCGTGTGATTGACTACCTCCCGGGGTCAGGGCGCGCGACCAGCGGGTGGAATCATCTGAGAATCTGTGCCGACGAGCGAGGTGGAAATGAGCGGACTGTCGAAGTTGCTGCGGGCGCTATGCGTTGCCGTGCTGATGCTGGGCTTGTGGGGTGGGGGCACCATCGTCAGCTCCACCGCGCACGCCGCACAGTTCGAGAACCTGATGGTCCCGTCGCCTTCGATGGGCCGCGACATCCCGGTGGCGTTCCTCAACCAGGGACCGCACGCGGTGTACCTGCTCGACGCGTTCGATGCCCACCCCGACGTGAGCAACTGGGTCACCGCGGGCAACGCGATGAGCACCCTGGCCGGCAAGGGTGTCTCGGTGGTCGCCCCGGCCGGCGGCGCCTACAGCATGTACACCAACTGGGAGCAGGACGGCAGCAAGCAGTGGGACACCTTCCTGTCCACCGAGCTGCCGGACTGGCTGGCGGCCAACCGGGGTCTGGCTCCGGGCGGGCACGCCGTGGTCGGTGCGTCCCAGGGCGGCTACGGGGCACTGGCGTTGGCCACCTTCCACCCCGACCGGTTCGGCTTCGCCGGCTCGATGTCGGGCTTCCTGGGGCCGGCCAACACCACCGAGGGCGGTGTCATCGCCGCCGGCCTGCAGAACTTCGGCGGGGTGGACCCGTACGGCATGTGGGGCGCGCCCCAGCTGGGCCGGTGGAAGTGGCACGACCCGACCGTGCACGCCACGTTGCTGGCGCAGAACAACACCCGGGTCTGGATCTACGCCCCGCTGGGCGGCGCCTCCAACCCGGCCGCGATGATCGGCGACCCGTCGCAGGCGGCCGGCAGCGGCCGGTACTTCAACTCGCAGTACCGCCAGGTGCGCGGCAAGAACGGCCACTTCGACTTCTCGGCTGGTGACAACGGCTGGGGATCGTGGGCGTCGCAGCTGGGCGCCATGGCCGGCGACATCGTCGGCGCGATCCGCTAACGTGCGTTGACTCTGCGTCCAGGGCGGGAAAGTTCGAGTAAGCGCCGCCCTGGACGCAGAGTCAATGTGTGCCGTCGCCGATCTGTACCGTGAAAGGCGATATGGCCAAGAAGAAGACATCCAGCTCCCCGCGAAAATCCCCCCGGAAGTCGCCGCGCAAGTCGTCAGCCAACCGGCGCCGCGTCCTCGCCTGGATCGCCGCCGGCGCGATGGCCTTGGTGGTGGCCCTGGTGATCGTGGCAGTGGTGATCTGGATCCGCCGGCCGGCCACACCGCCGATCGCGGAGCAGCCGAGCGCCGGCGTCTCGCCGACCAGCTCGGTGCCGTCGCGGCCCCGCAAGCCCCGCCCGGCCTATCAGGACGCCAGCTGCCCCGACGTGCAGCTGGTGTCGGTGCCCGGCACCTGGGAGACCTCGCCGACGGACAACCCGCTCGACCCCACCCAGTTCCCGATCGCGCTTCTGCTCACCGTCACCCGCCCGATCGCCCAGCAGTTCGACGCCGCCCGTGTGCAGACCTACACGGTTCCCTACACCGCGCAGTTCCATAACCCGCTGTCGGCCGACAAGCAGATGAGCTACAACGACAGCCGAGCCGAAGGCACCCGCGCCACCGTCAAGGCGCTGACCGAGATGAACGACCGGTGCCCTCTGACCAGCTACGTGCTGATCGGCTTTTCGCAGGGCGCGGTGATCGCCGGCGATGTCGCCAGCGACATCGGCAATGGGCGCGGCCCGGTCGACGAGGACCTGGTGCTGGGCGTCACGCTGATCGCTGACGGCCGCCGCCAGACCGGCGTGGGTGTAGACGTCCCGCCGTCTCCGCCCGGTCAGGGCGCCGAGGTGACCCTGCACGAGCTGCCGATCCTGTCCGGGATGGGGCTGACTATGACCGGCGCGCGCGAGGGCGGTTTCGGCGACCTCGATAAGCGCACCAACGAGATCTGCGCGGTCGGTGACTTGGTCTGCGCGGCCCCGCAGGAGGCGTTCAGCGTCGGCAAGCTGCCGGCGACGCTGTCAACGCTGGCCGGCGGTGCTGCTCAGCCGGTGCACGCGCTGTACGGCACCACCGACGTCTGGAGCCAGGACGGCATGTCCGCAACCCAGTGGACGCTGAACTGGGCGCGTGAACTCATCGACAACGCGCCACGTCCGCCGCACGGCTGAGGCTCGACGAAGGAGAGGCGAAGCTGGTACCGCCTCGTGACCCGGAGACCGGCGTCACACGCGGTACCGTTTGATTTGGCATGGGCCGCACCGACCTCTAACATTAAGAGCAATTTAAGAGCGGCGCGGTCCATGGCCGCAGGGCAGCAGCGCGTCGTCGGGTGGCGGCAAACCATTACCATCTGTGAGGTTCCGGGCCCGCGCGATGTAACGCACCGGCGTAACCAGACACGCCCGGCAGCTGACTGAGAACGTATGTTCGCGACAGGAGATTTTGCATGGCCCCGGCAACACAGGCCAGTTACCACAACCCGTTCGTCAAGGACGGCAAGATCCGGTTCCCGGACAACGCCAACCTGGTGCGGACCGTCGAGCGCTGGGCTGCGCTGCGCGGCGACAAGATCGCGTACCGATTCCTGGACTTCTCCACCGAGCGTGACGGTATCGAGCGCGACCTCTCCTGGTCGGAGTTCGGCGCGCGGAACCGGGCGATCGGTGCCCGGCTGCAGCAGGTCACCAAGCCCGGTGACCGGGTGGCGATCCTGTGCGGGCAGAACCTGGACTACCTGGTGTCCTTCTTCGGCATCATGTACGCCGGTCGCATCGCCGTGCCGCTGTTCGACCCGGGCGAGCCGGGTCACGTGGGCCGGCTGCACGCGGTGCTCGACGACTGCACCCCGTCGGCGGTGCTGACCACCAGCGACTCCGCCGAAGGCGTCAATAAGTTCTTCCGCAGCCGCCCGGCCAACGCCCGACCGCGGGTGATCGCGGTCGACGCGCTGCCGCCGGAGGTGGGCTCGACCTGGGTGATGCCCGAGACCGACCGGAGCGACGTCGCCTACCTGCAGTACACCTCCGGCTCCACCCGCACCCCGACCGGGGTGAAGATCAGCCACCTGAACCTGCCCACCAACGTCGTGCAGCTGCTGGACTCACTCAAGGGCCGCGAAGGTGACCGGGGCGTCAGCTGGTTGCCGTTCTTCCACGACATGGGCCTGGTCACCATCCTGCTGTCGTCGGTGATGGGTCAGCAGTTCACCTTTATGAGCCCGGCCGCGTTCGTGCGCAGGCCGGGCCGATGGATCCGTGAGCTGGCCCGCAAGGAGGGGGAGACCGGCGAGGTGTACTCGGCGGCTCCCAACTTCGCCTTCGAGCACGCTGCGGCGCGCGGCCTGCCCAAGGAGGGTGAGCCGCCGCTGGACCTGAGCAACGTCAAGGCGATCCTCAACGGCAGTGAGCCGGTGTCTGCGGCATCGCTGCGCAAGTTCAACGAGGCGTTCGCGCCGTACGGGTTCCGTGAGGAGGCCATCAAGCCGTCCTACGGCCTGGCCGAGGCCACCCTGTTCGTGTCCACGACCCCGATCGGCGAGAAGCCCAAGATCATCTACGTCGACCGCGAAGCGCTCAACAACGCCAACCGCCTGGTCGAGGTACCGGAGGATGCGCCGAACGCCGTCGCGCAGGCCTCAGCCGGACGGATCAGCGTCGACCAGTGGACGATCATCGTCGACTACGAGACCGGTGCCGAGTTGCCCGACGGACAGATCGGCGAGATCTGGCTGCAGGGCAACAACATGGGCGGCGGCTACTGGAACCGTGAAGAAGAGACCGCCGACACGTTCCAGAACGTGCTCAAGACGCGTAACAACCCGTCTCGGGCCGAGGGCTCCGACGAGAACGGCTTCTGGGTGCGCACCGGTGACTACGGCGCCTACTACCAGGACGACCTCTACATCACCGGCCGGGTGAAGGACCTGGTGATCGTGGACGGCCGCAACCACTACCCGCAGGACCTGGAGTACTCCGCGCAGGAGGCCAGCCGGGCGCTGCGGGCCGGCTACGTCGCGGCGTTCTCGGTGCCGGCCAACCAGCTGCCGCAGTCGGCCTTCGACAACCCGCATTCCGGGCTGAAGTTCGACCCCGAGGACAGCTCCGAGCAGTTGGTGATCGTCGCCGAGCGCGCACCGGGCGCCCACAAGCTGGAATACCAGCCCATCGCCGACGACATCCGGGCGGCGATCGCGGTGCGCCACGGCGTGACCGTGCGTGACGTGCTGCTGGTGTCGGCGGGCACCGTGCCGCGCACCTCCAGCGGCAAGATCGGTCGCCGCGCCTGCCGGGCCGCCTACCTCGATGGCAGCCTGCGCGGCGGCACCACCGGCCCGAACGCCTACCCCGACGAGGTCTAACCCCAGATGAGCGAGGCTCCGCAGATGACCGGCGACGGCGACGACGCAATCCTGCGCGGCACCAGCCGCACCGACCTGACCGTCGCCGACATGCGGGCCTGGCTGCGCAACTGGGTGGCCAATGCCACCTCCCAGTCGCCGGAGAAGATCAACGAGACCGCTCCGCTGATCGAACTGGGCCTGTCGTCGCGTGACGCGGTGGCGATGGCGTCGGACATCGAGGACTTCACCGGGGTCACGCTGTCGGCGACGGTGGCGTTCCGGCACCCGACGATCGAGGCGCTGGCCACGGTGATCATTGAGGGTGAGCCGGTGCTGGAGGACGACGCGGCCGGCGAGGACTGGTCGCGCGACGCCGATGTCGCCGACATCGCTGTGGTCGGCCTGGCCACCCGATTCCCGGGCGACATGAACACCCCCGAGGACACCTGGGAAAAGCTGCTGGCGGGGTTCAATGCGATCACCGACCTGCCCGAGGGGCGCTGGTCGGAGTTCATGGAGGAGCCTCGGGTTGCCGAGCGGGTCAAGAAGGCGCGCACCCGCGGTGGCTACCTCTCCGACATCAAAGGCTTCGATGCGGAATTCTTCGCGCTGTCGAAGATGGAGGCCGACAACGTCGACCCGCAGCAGCGGATGGCGCTGGAGTTGACCTGGGAGGCGCTCGAGCACGCCCGGATCCCGGCCTCGAGCCTGCGCGGCGAAGCGGTCGCGGTCTACATGGGCTCGACGAATGGCGACTACCAGAACCTGGCGCTGTCCGACCCGAGCATCACCCACCCGTACGCCATCACCGGCAACTCCAGCTCGATCATCGCCAACCGGGTCAGCTACTTCTACGACTTCCGCGGTCCGTCGGTCACTGTCGACACCGCATGTTCGTCGTCACTGGTCGCCGCGCACGCCGGTGTGCAGGCGCTGCGCAACGGCGAGGCCGACGTGGCGGTCGTCGGCGGCGTCAACGCGCTGGTCACCCCGCTGGTGACGGTCGGATTCGACGAGGTCGGCGGGGTGCTGTCGCCCGACGGCCGGATCAAGTCGTTCTCCTCCGACGCCGACGGCTACTCCCGTGCCGAAGGCGCCGGCGTGCTGATCCTCAAGCGGGTCGACGACGCGCGCCGCGACGGCGACCAGATCCTCGCGGTGATCGCCGGCTCCGCGGTCAACCACGACGGCCGGTCCAACGGCCTGCTGGCGCCCAACCCGGACGCTCAGGCCGCGGTGCTGCGCAAGGCCTACAAGAACGCCGGTATCGACCCGCGCACCGTCGACTACATCGAGGCGCACGGCACCGGCACCATCCTGGGCGACCCGATCGAGGCCGAGGCGCTGGGCCGGGTGGTCGGCCGGGGCCGTGCCGCTGACAAGCCCGCCCTGCTGGGTGCGGTGAAATCCAATGTGGGACACCTGGAATCGGCAGCCGGTGCGGCGAGCCTGGCCAAGGTTGTGCTGGCGTTGCAGCATGACAAGATCCCGCCGTCGATCAACTACGCCGGGCCCAACCCCTACATCGACTTCGCCGGCACCCACCTGAAGGTCGCCGACACCGTCAGCGACTGGCCACGCTACGGCGGCTATGCGGTCGCCGGAGTCTCCGGCTTCGGATTCGGTGGGGCCAACGCGCACCTGGTGGTGCGTGAGGTGTTGCCGCGCGACGTGGTGGAGAAGGAAGCTAAAGAGCCCGAAGCGCCTGTCGCCGAAGAGGTTTCCGAACCCGAGATCGAGCACGAGGCCCCGCGCTTCGACGAGTACGGCGAGTTCATCGCGCCCGAGAGTTCGCACGGCTACGGCGACGAACCCGAGTACGAACTGCCCGGCCTGACTGATGAGGCGTTGCGGCTACGCGACGAAGCGCTGGCCGAGCTGGCGGCGCAAGAGCCTGTGCAACCGCTGATCCCCCTGGCGATCTCGGCATTTCTGACCTCCCGTAAGAAGGCCGCCGCGGCCGAGCTGGCCGACTGGATCGACAGCGAAGAGGGCCGGGCCACCCCGCTGACGTCGATCGGCCGGTCGCTGTCGCGGCGCAACCACGGCCGCTCCCGCGCCGTGGTGCTGGCACACGACCACGACGAGGCCATCGCCGGCCTGCGCGCGGTCGCCGAGGGCAAGCAGAAGCCCAACGTCTACTCCGTCGACGGCCCGGTCACCAACGGGCCGATCTGGGTGATGGCCGGCTTCGGCGCCCAGCACCGCAAGATGGGCAAGAACCTCTACCTGCGCGACCCGATCTTCGCCGAGTGGATCGAAAAGGTCGACGCCCACGTCCAGGACGAGCGCGGCTACTCCGTGCTGGAGCTGATCCTCGACGACTCGCACGACTACGGCATCGAGACGTCCAACATCGCCATCTTCGCCATCCAGATCGCGCTCGGCGAGGTGCTCAAGCACCACGGAGCGCGCCCGACCGCCGTCATCGGCCAGTCACTGGGCGAGCCGGCATCGGCCTACTTCTCCGGTGGTCTGTCGCTGGCCGACGCCACCCGGGTGATCTGCTCGCGCGCACACCTGATGGGTGAGGGCGAAGCGATGCTGTTCGGCGAGTACATCCGGTTCATGGCGCTGGTGGAGTACTCCGCCGAGGAACTCAAGACGGTGTTCGCCGACTTCCCGGGCCTGGAGGTGTGCGTCTACGCCGCCCCGAGCCAGACCGTGATCGGTGGCCCGCCCGAGCAGATCGACGAGATCGTCGCGCGCGCCGAATCCGAGGGCCGCTTCGCCCGCAAGCTGCAGACCAAGGGTGCCGGTCACACCTCGCAGATGGACCCGCTGCTGGGCGAATTCTCCGCGGAGCTGCAGGGCATCGAGCCGCACATCCCGAACATCGGCATCTTCTCCACCGTGCACGAGGGCAGCTACGTCAAGCCCGGCGGCGAGCCGATCCACGATGTGGACTACTGGAAGAAGGGGATGCGGCACAGCGTCTACTTCACCCACGGGGTCCGCAACGCCGTCGACAACGGCTACACCACCTTCCTGGAGCTGGCGCCGAACCCGGTGGCGCTCATGCAGGTGGGATTGACGACGGCCAGCGCCGGGCTCCACGATGCCCAATTGATCGCAACGCTGGCCCGCAAGACCGACGACGTCGACGCCATGATCATCGCGATGGCCCAGCTCTACGTCTACGGCCACGACCTCGACTTCCGCACGCTGTTCCCGCGTGAGGTGCAGGGGCCGATCAGCCCGGCGGAGTTCGCCAACATCCCGCCGACGCGGTTCAGGCGCAAGCCGCACTGGCTCGACGCCCGATTCTCCGGCGATGCCACCGGTGTCATGCCCGGCTCGCACGTAGCGACCCCGGATGGCCGGCACGTCTTCGAGTACGCCGGTCGCGGCGAGACCGACTTGGCTGCCCTGGTGAAAGCCGCTGCCGCAACAGTCATTCCGGATTCGACCCTGGTGGCCTCCGAACAACGGGCGGTACCCGGCGAGGGTTCCCGGCTGGTGACCACGCTGACCCGGCACCCGGGTGGCGCGGCCGTGCAGGTGCACTCGCGCATCGGCGAATCGTTCACGCTGGTCTACGACGCGCTGGTGAGTCGCGGCGGTGCAACCGGAGTCCTGCCGGTGGCAGTCGGCGCCGGGACCGCGGTGCCGGCGGAATCTGTTGCGGCGCCGGTCGAACCGGAGCCGCAGGCCGACGACGCCGCGATTCTGAGCGACAATCTCACCGCGGGAGCCGGGCTGGCGGCCGGCTTCGCCAAGTGGTCACCGGAGAGCGGGGAGACCGTCGCTGAGCGGCTGGGTGCGATCGTCGGCGGCGCGATGGGCTACGAGCCCGAGGATCTGCCGTGGGAGGTGCCGCTGATCGAGCTGGGGCTGGACTCGCTGATGGCGGTGCGGATCAAGAACCGTGTCGAGTACGACTTCGACATGCCGCCGATCCAGCTGACCGCGGTGCGCGACGCGAACCTGTACAACGTCGAGGAGATGATCCGCTACGCGGTCGAGCACCGCGACGAGGTGGAGGCGCTGCACGCCCACCAGCAGACCCAGACGGCCGACGAGATCGCCGCCGAGCAGGCCGCGATGATCGCCGCGGCAAAGGGTGCGGCGAGTGCGGAAGTCGCTCCGGCCGCCGAGCCGGCGCCGGCCGCCGAAGCCGCTGCCGCGCCACCTGCTTCGGACATCCCGATCCCGCCGCCGCCGACCAACCCGGCCGGCCCGGCGGTTCCGCCGCCGCCGACGGACCCCAGCGGCCCGGGCGTCGACGCGAGCGGTGTCAGCACCAAGACGGCTGCCGCGGCCGCCGCCAAGGTGCTCACCCAGGAGGCGGTCACCGAGGCGTTGGGCGCCGACGTGCCACCGCGTGACGCCGCCGAGCGAATCACGTTCGCCACCTGGGCGATTGTCACGGGGAAGTCCCCGGGCGGCATCTTCAACGAACTGCCCGCCGTCGATGACGACACCGTGGCCAAGATGGCCGAGCGGTTGTCCGAGCGTGCCGAGGGCATCATCTCGGTCGACGACGTGAAGTCGGCGACCACCATTGAGGCTCTGGCGACCATCGTCCGTGATCAGCTGGAGGACGGCGTGGTGGACGGATTCGTCCGCACGCTGCGCGCGAAGCCCGAAGGTTCGAACAAGATCCCGCTGTTCGTGTTCCACCCGGCCGGTGGCTCGACCGTCGTCTACGAACCGCTGATGAAGCGATTGCCCGCTGACCTCCCGGTGTACGGGATCGAGCGGGTGGAGGGCTCCATCGAGGAGCGCGCCGCCGAGTACGTGCCCAAACTGCTGGAGCTGCACGACGGGCCGTTCCTGCTGGCGGGGTGGTCGCTGGGCGGGGCGCTGGCCTACGCATGTGCGATCGGGTTGAAGCGGGCCGGCGCCGATGTGCGTTACGTCGGGCTGCTCGACCTGGTGCTGCCCGGTGAGCCGATCGACCAGAGCAAGGAAGGAATGCGCGCGCGCTGGGACCGCTACGCACGGTTTGCCGAGCGCACCTTCAACGTCGAGGTCCCCGAGATCCCCTACGAGGAACTGGAAAAGCTCGACGACGAGGGTCAGGTCCGTTTCGTGCTGGACGTCGTCGCGCAAAGCGGGGTGCAGATCCCGGGCGGCATCATCGAGCACCAGCGCACGTCGTACCTGGACAACCGGGCCCTGGACACCATCGAGATCCAGCCTTACGAGGGGCACGTCACGCTGTACATGGCCGACCGCTACCACGATGACGCCATCGTGTTCGAGCCCGCCTACGCGACCCGCAAGCCGGACGGCGGCTGGGGCGAATACATCTCCGACTTGGAGATCGTGCCGATCGGGGGCGAGCACGTCCAGGTCATCGACGAGCCGTACATTGCCAAAGTGGGCGCCCATATGAGTGAGGCGATCAACCGGATCCAATCCGAAGGTGAGAGCGCGTGACGAACAAGACCACCGCCGAACTGTTGGCCGAGCTCCGCGAAAAGCTGGAGCTGGCATCCGAACCCGGCGGTGAGGCGGCCGTCGCCAAGCGCGCGAAGAAGGGCATCCCCAGTGCCCGCGAGCGCATTCATGCCCTGCTGGACCCGGGCAGCTTCTTGGAGATCGGTGCGCTGTGCAAGACCCCCGGTGACCCGAACGCGCTGTACGGCGACGGCGTGGTCACCGGCCATGGCCGGATCAACGGCCGGCCGGTCGGGGTGTTCAGCCACGACCAGACCGTGTTCCAGGGCTCGGTCGGAGAGATGTTCGGCCGCAAGGTGGCCAAGCTGATGGAGTGGGTGGCCATGGTCGGCTGCCCGATCATCGGCATCAATGACTCCGCGGGCGCGCGGATCCAGGACGCGGTGACGTCGCTGGCCTGGTACGCCGAGCTGGGCCGGCGGCACGAGATGCTGCGCGGCCTGGTGCCGGAGATCTCCATCATCTTGGGCAAATGTGCTGGGGGAGCGGTGTATTCGCCGATCCAGACAGACCTCTTGGTGGCCGTGCGCGATCAGGGCTACATGTTCATCACCGGACCCGACGTGATCAAGGACGTCACCGGCGAGGACGTGAGCTTCGACGAGCTCGGCGGCGCCGACGTCCAGGCGCAGCGCGGCAACATCCACAAGGTGGTCGACGACGAGGCGGCGGCGTTCCAGTACGTGCGCGACTACCTGTCGTTCCTGCCCGCCAACCACTTCGACGACGCGCCCATCGTCAATCCCGGCCTGGAGCCGGAGATCACTCCGCACGACCTGGAGTTGGACGCGATCGTTCCGGACGCCGACAACGTCGCCTACGACATGCACGAGATCCTGCTGCGTATCTTCGACGACGGTGACGTGTTCGAGATCGCCGATCAGCGCGGGCAGGCCATGATCACCGCGTTCGCCCGGGTCGACGGGCACCCGGTCGGGGTGATCGCCAACCAGCCGATGTACATGTCCGGGGCCGTGGACACCGAGGCTTCGGACAAGGCGGCCAGTTTCATCCGTTTCTGCGACTCCTACAACCTCCCACTGGTTTTCGTCGTCGACACCCCCGGCGCCATGCCCGGGGTATCGGAGGAGAAGAACGGAATCATCAAGCGCGGTGGCCGGTTCTTCAATGCCATCGTCGAGGCCGACGTGCCGAAGGTGACCGTGATCATCCGCAAGGCCTACGGCGGCGGCTACGCCGTCATGGGTTCCAAGCAGTTGTCCGCGGATCTGAACTTCGCCTGGCCGACCGCCCGCATCGCGGTGATCGGTGCCGACGGCGCGGCCCAACTGCTGGTGAAACGCTTCCCGGATCCGACCGCGCCCGAGGTGCAGAAGATCAAGCAGGACTTCATCGACGGCTACAACGAGAACATGGCGATCCCGTGGACAGCCGCCGAGCGGGGCTACATCGACGCCGTGATCCAGCCGCACGAGACCCGGTTGTTGCTGCGTAAGTCGCTGCGCCTGCTGCGCGACAAGCAGAACTTCCCCAAGGTGCAGCGCAAGCACGGCTTGCTGCCCATCTAGCCCGTGCTTCTCGTGTGGTGAGCGATGCCGTCCCGCGCCGCCGCTAAGTCCTGACTCAGGATGCGGCAACGTTAGCCGACCCGCGTTCTCAGGGTTCGAAGGGCTTGTTCCTGGTGGGGGTGTTTTTCCGGATTAGTGAACCTGAATTTGACATAACAGAGTGTGATTGAAATCATCCAGGTTCGGCAACGCCCACTCATGTGCGGCCTCGAGAATCTGGCGAGGAACTCTGGATGTTTGATGCAGTCGCGGCACGGTCCGGTCACTGCGAGCAAGGCCTGCGAACTGCGCTGGCCGCCGCCGTCTTGGCGGCCGGTATCGCCGGTGCTCCCCAGCTCACGTCGCTGACCTCGCCTCCCGACCATGCCGGAGTGCTGCTGTCCGCTGCCGAGGGCGGCTCGCTCGCCAACTCGGGCATCGCGCTGATCATGGGCCCCAGCATGATCCCGACGCCGAGCGAGCATTACGCCGAAACCGTGAATGATCTCTTCCTGCAGCCGCACGGGTTCGCCGGCCAGCTCGAGGTGCTGACCACGCCTCAGGAGGCCTACTTACTGGACGAGTCCATGGCCAAGGGCGCGCAGGCTCTGACCGACCGAGTGCTGACCCTGCTCGATGAAGGCAAGGTGGACGAGGACCACCCGGTGACGGTCTTCGGTTACTCGCAGAGCGCCGCCCTCACGACACTGGCCATGCAGCAGCTTGACGAGGCCGGCGTACCGAGTTCGGCGGTGCATTTCGTGCTGATCGGTGATTCGGCAAACCCCCTCGGCGGCTTGCTCGTCGGGTTCTCGGAC
Organism: Mycobacterium sp. SMC-15; assembly: GCF_045310925.1. NCBI lineage: Bacteria > Bacillati > Actinomycetota > Actinomycetes > Mycobacteriales > Mycobacteriaceae > Mycobacterium > Mycobacterium sp. SMC-15. Next base: position 155,186 of record NZ_JBJIAJ010000002.1, read on the forward strand.
TACCCGGGCATCGCTGACAACCTGGCGTCACAAGGTGTCACCCTGGGCAACCCGACCCCGAATGATCTGTACCCCACCGACATCTACACCTTGGAGTACGACGGCTACGCCGACTTCCCGAAATACTTCCTCAACCCGCTGTCCAGCCTGAACGCGATCATGGGCATGGCCATCCAGCACATTGCGTACCTTGGCTTGACCCCCGAGCAGATCGCGGACGCCGTCCTGCTGGAGTCCAGCCCGGACAGCATGATCAACTCCTACGTGATCCCCAGCGAGTACCTTCCGCTGCTGTACCCGCTGCTGTTCGTCCCGATCACCGGCAAGCCCATCTACGACCTGCTGGAACCGGTCATGCGCATCCTGGTGAACCTGGGTTACGGCAACATCGATCACGGGTGGAACGACGGCCCGGCGGATGTCCCGAACATGGCGACGGAGGATATGCCGAACCTCGACTGGAACGAGGTCGGCACAGCGCTGGTTGAAGCGACGATGACCGGCTGGGGCGCTTTCGTTTCCGACCTCCTCGACCCGAAGACATACGTGGAAGTGGACGTGCTCGACAACCCCGCACTGGACGGGCTGCTCGCAGCTATGGCCGGTGTGGGCGTCGCTGCCGGCGACGACCCGACGGTGGACGAAATGCTCAACGGCCTGACCAACATGATGTGGGAGTCGCTGGTCGGTCAATACCTGGATCCCGCTTACTGGGACGCCGCTTCCTAGTCTCGGGCGGGTAAGTGTTGCGTAACGCTTCCGCAACACCAGTCACTTCTGTTGCAAACCAATTATCGTTTACCCCAGGCGATCCCATAGTGGGCTAGCCGCCGAGGTTCCAATCATGCGGGGCCGGAACGTGGTTCCGGCTGCCCGGATCGCCGTGCGAACCGTCGGAGGCCTGACGGGGGAGACGACGTGTGCCCTAGCGGCGAGGCGCGATGAGTCTACTGCTGCCGGCGAGGCCGTCGGCGCCGGTCGCGCGGAAAGCGCGAAGTGTCCCAGATGACCGTAAGCGGCTGCTACGCAAAGCAATTGCGGCATCGGCCATCGGCAACGCGACCGAATGGTATGACTACGGCGTTTACGCGGTCGTCGCCACGTATCTGACTGAGGCTTTCTTTCCGGACACGCTGGGCAATCTCGGAACCATGCTCGGCTTCGCGGTCTCTTTCGTGCTGCGACCGCTGGGGGGCATGATCTGGGGCCCGATCGGAGACCGGTTCGGACGGAAGTCGGTCCTGGTCGCGACAATTCTGCTGATCGCGGTGGCGACGACGTTGATCGGCGTGCTGCCCACCTATGCCAGCGCGGGGTGGTGGGCGCCAGGCCTGTTGATCGCCCTGCGTGTGGTGCAGGGCTTCTCCACCGGCGGCGAATACGGCGGCGCCGCAACGTTTATGGCTGAGAGCGCACCCGATGACAAGCGGGGGACGTACGGCAGCTTCCTGGAGTTCGGTGCCGTCGGCGGCTTCGTCCTCGGCAGCGCCGTGGTGCTGGCGCTGGAGGCGATGCTCAGCCATGAGCAGATGGCGGCCTGGGGCTGGCGTATTCCGTTCCTGCTCGCCCTGCCGCTGGGTGTGCTGGGGCTGGTGCTGCGCAGTCGGATGCCCGAGACTCCGGTGTTCGCCGAGTGCGTCGCCTGCGACGCGATCAAGGGATCGGCCTGGGACCGGCTGGTCGACCTGCTGACCAACTACACCCGACCGATCTTGGTCACGTTCGCGCTGCTGGTCGCGCTGAACATCATCGACTACACGCTGGTGACCTACCAGCCGACCTACCTGCACGCCTCGGCCGGCCTGGACGAGCGCAGCAGGACGGCGGTGGTGCTGGTCGGGGAGTTGGCCATGATGGCCTGCATCCCGTTCGCGGGCGCCTGGTCGGATCGGATCGGTAGAAAACCGCTGTGGCGCGGCTCTTTGATCGGGTTCGCCGTGTTGGCGCTGCCGATGTACTGGCTCATGGGCCAGGGATTCACCTGCGCGCTGGTGGGATTCACGGTGCTCAGTGTGCTGTTCGCAGCGCCGTTGGCAACCGTGGCGGCGACGTTTCCGGCCATGTTCCCCACCCAGGTGCGCTATGCGGGATTCGCGATCGCCGACAACGCGGCCGTCGCGGTCTTCGGCGGCACCGCGCCGGTGTTGGCCGACTCGGTCATCGAGCACACCGGGTGGCAGCTCTTTCCGGCGGCGTATCTGGTGCTCGCCGCGGTGCTCGGATTGGTCGCCCTGCGGTTCCTTCCGGAGACCCTTGGGTGTTCACTACGCGGTACCGGCATCCCCGGAGTGCAGGGTGAACTCGAACGTGAGCTGGCGGCTGTGATCGCCAGGCAAGCCGACGGGCCCCGCGAGCGTGCACAGAATGACGCCTGACGCGGCGTGTCGGGGTACAGACACGCACGCTCGCGGGAGGTACCCCCAGCTCGCGGGAGGCCCCGATCGGGAGACCGATTACGCCTTGATCCGGATCTGGCCCGGTGACCACCAGCCCGAACGTGTGGCACTGCCCAGGTCCAACTCCGCGGGCGTTGCCGGCGTGATCACGTCGAACTGGCGCAACGAGCCCCAGTCCCGGCCCCAGTCGTAGTTCAGGTAGGTGGCCATCACATGTGCGCGCAGCAGCATGTCGGAGATGCCCAGCAGTCCGCCGTTGACTCCGTCCTGCCAGGTGTCGGTGTCCTGCTTCTTGGCGTTGTAGTCCGGGGTGATCCGGTACTGAGGGACCTCGGTAACGCCGTTGGCGTGCAGCATCGGGTGTTGACACGGGAAGGCCAGGCCCACCGCCCAGTCCAGCAGCACCGGCTTGTCGGAGCCGATGTACTCCTGGATGGTCTTCACCTCGGGCAGCCGCGGCGGGGTGAACGCGATCCAGTCCCGCGGGTTCAGCGACTTGTCCACGGCCACAATGCGGACCGCGACGGCCTGGGCGGGGATCTGGGCCCGCGGGTAGCGCAGGTTGCGCCACATCCGCGGCCACTCGCCGAACAGGTCGTAGGGCACCAGCCGGCCGGCGGCCACCGGAGCGCCGTCGGGACCGGGCAGCCCGTACTCCAGCTGCACGTCCTGGCCGGTGGTGTAACCCTTCAGCACACTGTTGCCGGCGATGGTGCCTGCCGCGGTCACCGCCACCAGCGGGTGCCCGTCATCAGCGGGGGGTAGCGCGTACCAGGCCGACGTCAGCTTGGACTCCTGCTGGCCGTCGGTGCTGTAGCTGCCCGCCAACGGAATCCGGGCCGGGTCCAGACCGTAGGGCAGCGGGACGGTCGAGCCGTTGATCCCAGCCGTCTTCAGCTTCTTCGGGGCGTCCCAGTCGTAGTCGGTGCCGGGCTGGGTGATCGGCATCCGCAGCGCCTCGGCGACCACCTTCTCCGGTACCCCGCTGGCGGTGAAACCGACCGGGTCCACCCCGCCCAGCGGTCCGAGATCGCCGTATTCACCGGGCAGCGGCGTCAGCGCGCCGTCATTGGGGTCCGGCTCCACGAGTACGTTGTCGGCCAGCCCGCAGCCGCCCACGAACGCCCGCACGTTGGCCAGGCCGTTGGAGTAGGTCGGGTACTCACGGATGACCCCGGCCACCATCGAGGCGACGAACACGCACACCATGAAGCCGGCCGCCACCGGAATAGGAGCGGCGGTCAGCGCCCGGGCCACCCGGCCCTCGCCGCGATCACGCGGCGCGAAGTGCAGCCAGGCCGCCCAACCGGCCGCCACGGCGAACATGGCGAACAGAATTGTGCTGACGGTGATTCCGCCGATGCGCGGCATGTCGGCGTTGAACGGCACGCCGTAGCTGGAGACGTACCACCAGCCGTTGGTGGTGGCGAAACACAACGCCAGAATGAACAGCACCGCCGCCGCGAAGGCCATCCGGTTTCGCGACCAGCGCACCACTTGTCGAGATACCAGCACCGTGGTCAGCGCCGCCATTGCCCCGGCCACCGCGGCGAACAGGCCGAAGTGATGCACCCACTTGGTGGGCGCGAACATCAGCGAGAACATGGTCGCCAGGATCACGCCCATCAACCGCCACACCGGGCCGCTGGCGACCCCGGCAACGCGCTTGCGCCGCAACATGACGAACATCGCGGTGAACAGGCACAGCGCGCAGATCAGGAAACCGAACCGCCGCGACAGCGAGCCGTCGACGGTCGGCAGGATCAGGTAGTAGTAGCGCAGGTTCTCGGTGTACCAGGCCTGGCTGGGGCCGATCGCGGTACGAACCCGGGTGGCTTCCAGCACGGTGCGGATGGTCTGGTCGGAAAAGACGACGGTCAGGATCACCGCACCGGCGGCCAGCAGCGGCGCCACCAGCGGCCTGGTGCCGTGAATGCGGTGGCGACGCACCAGGATCCGCAGCAGCGGCCGGCCACCGGCCAGCAGCGCGGCCACCGCGATCAGGCCGGTGGGCTGAATACCCAGGGTGAAGGCCGCACAGATGATCGCCAGCGCCGCCGGGGTCAGCCGGCTGGAGATGATCGCCCGCTCCACCAGCACGTAGGTGATCAGCGCACCGACCGCGATGATCCCCTCGGGGCGCAGGCCGTTGTTGAACGGCATCCATGCCGCCAGCAGCACCAGGCCGGCCGCCCACAGCGCGGGCTTGCTGGCCGCCACCGCCGGACCGAACCGGGGCAGCACCTCGCGGCTCAGCAGCAGCCAGCACACCAGCCCGGCGACCAGGTCCGGCAGCCGGATCCAGATGCTGGCGTCGGAGACGTGCGTCATCAGCGCCAGCAGGTTGTAGTACCAGCCGAACGGGTCCTCCGGGCTGCCGAACCAACGGAAGTAATTGCTCATATAGCCGGCGTGATCGGCCACCCGGGCCATCCCCAGGATGTAGCCGTCATCGGAGGAGTTCGCGCCGATCACGTACCAGAGCAGGAACCCGAACACCACCGCCACGTCGGCCAGTGAGAAGAACCGCCAACGGCTCGGGATCAGCCGGTGCATCCGGTGGCCGTCGAGCCGGTCCAGGCGCCACAGCGCCAGCACCGCGATCACGGTGGCCAGGATGGCAACGTAGATCGCGGCCCGCTTCAAGGGGGTCGGCTTGGTGGAGAACCGGGTGTCGATGTCGGCGGTCAACTCCAGACCTGCCGGGGCGGGACCGGCCAGGTCGGTGAACACCCCGACGATCTGCGGGCGCAGGTTCGGGTCGGGCCAGCCGTAGCGCTGGGTGATCCCGCCGATGGTGGCGAACGTTCCGGCGTGCGACGACGTGACCTCGATGTCGGTGCAGCCGGGCCCTTCCACCTTGGCCCGCGGTGCGGTGGCCAGCACCACGTTGCGGTCCGTGACGTCCACCCGCTTCTCGGTGACGGTGATGAACAGCCCGTTGAGTGCGGCGTCCTTGCCCTTGGCCGGTGCGGTCGCCAGCAGCGTGCCGCCCTCGGCGGGCAACTGGCGCACCAGCGCGCACGGCGCCTTCACCGACATCGAGATCGGGGTCTGCGAGATCAGCGGGGCGGTCACGCTGCCCAGCTCGCCGTGCTGCGGCCAGTTCAGCGTGGCGGTGGTCTGCACCACCGGCAGCAGCGGGGTGGCCACCGACAGCAGGAAGCCCACGAGGCCGGCGACGACGGCCACCCAGCGGGTCAGTTTCAGGTCACGGTCGGTCACAGGCGGCGTCATGGCAGTGCTCGAATCGGTCCGGACCGGCTCCAGCCGGTAACAGTGACGGTGCCCTGCTCGATGTCGGCGTCGGGCGCATCCTTGGCGGGGATCAGTCGGTGATAGGCCTCGACCGCACCCCAGTCGCGATACCAGTCATTGCGCAGGTAGGTCGGCAGGGTGGTCGTCCAGAGCATGGCCTGGGTGATCATGAACGGCCCACCGTCCTCGGCGGACTGCCACAGGTTGGACGACGCCGCGGTCTGCTTGTGATCCGGCATGATCCGGTACTTCGGCAGCTCGGCGATGCCCAGGTGCTCGGTGAACGGCCGCTGGCACGGGAAGTTCGCCGCCACGGCGATGTCCATCAGCACCGGGGTCTGCGAGCCCATCAACTCGGTGATGGTCGCCACCACCGGCACCCGCGGCGGGGTGAAGGCGATCCACTGCTCGGTGGACAGGTTCGGGTCGTTGGCGACGATGCGCACCACGTCGGTGCCCGGCGGCGCCCACGCGAGCGGGAACCGCAGGTTGCGCCAGGAGTTCTGCGGCCCGATGTCGATCGGTTCGGTCTGGCCGAGCGCCTTGAACGTGCCGTCGGGGTTGCTGGTGCCCCACTCCAGGTTCAGCGGCTGGCCGTAGTCGAGCTTGCCGTCCTCGCCGTGCGACCAGATGGCCCCGGCGGCGGTGACGACGACGATGGGCGCCCGGGTGGCGGTGCGGTCGGGTTCGGGCAGTCGGTACCAGACCGAGGTGGCGTGCGCCGCGACCTGCTCCTTGTAGGAGCCGAGCACTGGGGTGACGGCCGGGTCCAGGCCGAACGGCAGCGCCACCCGGGAACCGTTCACCCCGTCGGGGGCGTCGTCGGGGATCTTGCCGCCGGCGGTGCCCGCCGCGTCACTCTGGTTGGCGCTGGGCTTGTTGGGGGAGGCGTCCGCGTTGGGCACCCCGGGCTTGGCGATCACGGCCAGCGAGGTGAGGTCCTCGTCGACGGCGTTGGGGTCGAAGCCGTAGGGGTCGGACCCGCCGAGCGGGCCGAGCTCGGTGTATTTCTGGCCCGGCACCGGCTGCAGCAGACCCGCGTTGACGTCGGGTTCGGCCAACACGTCGTCGGCCATGGCGCAACCGGCCAGGCCGGAGGTGATCGCGTCGGCGTTGGCCTTGGCGGTGGTGTAGGCGGGGTAGCGCCCGGCGGCGGCCTTGGCCATCGAGCCGACCATCAGCAGCACCATCAGGCTCGCGACGATCAGCAGCGGGGTGGAGGCCAGAATCCGGTTGCGCCGGTTGGGCGTCACCTCGGTGTGCCCGGTGTAGTCCAGCCGGAAGTGCTGCCAGCCGGCCAGCAGGCCGGTGGCGATGGACGCAGCCAGGAACATCGACGTCACCGGGCGGCTGGCGATCACCGGTGGGATGTCGAACCACGGCACCCCGTAGCCGCCGACGTAGAACCAGCCGTTGACCCCGGAGGTCGCCACGGCCACCAGGAACAGCAGCGCGGTCACGTACAGAGTCATGTTGCGTCGGCTGTGCAGCCCGACCCGGGCGAAGGTGAACGCGGTGAGCGCCGCCAGCGCACCGGCGAGCCCGGCGAACCCGCCGAACTGCACCGCCCACTTGGTGGGGGTGAACGTCAACAGCAACAGGCCGACGGCGGTCGACCCGATCAGCCGCCAGGCCGGGCCGCTGGCCACCCCGTTGATCCGGCCGCGCCGCAGCAGCACCACCAGCATGGCGAACATGCAGAACAGCAGCACCAGCACGGCGAACCGGCGGGTCAGCGAGGCGTCGACGTTCTCCTCGACGGTCAGGAAGTAGTACCGCAGGAACTCCTGGTACCAGGCGATGGTCGGACCGACCACGTACTTGATCCGGGCCGCTTCGGCGACCGCGGCCAGGGTCTGAGACCGGCAGACCACCACAGCGATCACCGATCCGGCTGCGGCCAGCACGGCCAGCGGTGCGAACAGGCCGTCGGTGGCCCGGCGCTTGCGGATCACCGCCTCGATGGCCCGGGAGCCGGTCAGCAGGGGGGCCAGTGCGATCAGTCCGTGCGGCGCCAGCGTCACGGTGAAGACCGCCACCACGATCGCCAGCGCGGTGGGCACCAGTCGGCGGGTGGCGATGGTGCGTTCCACCAGCACCCAGACCAGCAGAGTGCCCAGCGCGATCAGGGGCTCGGGGCGCAGGCCGTTGTTGAACGGCAGCCAGGCCGCCGCGAACATGGCCGCGGCGGTGAACACCGCCACCCGGTTGCCGGACAGCCGGCCCAGCCGGGGCAGGATGCGGCGGCTGATGATCAGCCAGCAGGCCATGCCGGCCAGTGTGGCGGGCAGTCGCATCCACACCCCGGCGGTGCTGATCGTGCTCAGCTGGCCGAGCAGTGAGGGATACCAGTCGAACGGGGCCTCGGTGGCGCCGAAGAACCGGTAGTAGTTGGCCACGTAGCCGGCGTGCGCGACGTTGCGGGCCATCGTGAGGTTGTAGCCGTCGTCGCTGGAGATGGCGCCGATGACGTGCCACAGCGCCAGGGTGGCCAGTACGCCGATGTCGGCCAGCCAGGTGATCGGGTTGGCCCGCAGCCAGTGCCGCCAGCTGCGCGGGGTGCGGTGGGTCTGGCGGCGGTCCAGGACGGCCAGCGCCAGGATGGCAGCCAGCACTGCCAGCACCCCCAGCGCCATGACCGCGGTCTTGAGGGCAGTGGGTGCGGTGATGAACCGGGTGTCGACGTCGATGCGGGCGCTCAGGCCGGGCTGCGGGCCGATCTCCAGCTCGGTGAAGACGCCGCCGACCTGCGGTTTGTTCTCGGGGGGCAGGGTGCCTGCCGCGCCGGGGATCCCGACGAAATCTGCGCCGACCTCGCCGGCGTTGGCCCACAGGTGCAGTTGGCTGCAGTCGGCGATCTTGGCGCGGGGGGCGGCCGCGGCCACGTGGTCGCGGTAGGCGGCGAACACTGCCGTCTTGTTGGCCCGCACGAACAGGCCGTGCGCGGTGGCGTCGACGCCGCCGGCCGGCACGGTCGACAACACCAGGCCGCCCTTTTCGCCCAGGGTGGCTATCGCCGAGCAGGGAATGGTGATGTCCAGGCTGCGCGGCGCACCGGACACCAGGGGAGCGGTGACGTCGCTGACGTGGCCGTCGGCGTTGAGCCCCTGCGGCCAGGCGATGGTGGCGGTGGTCTGTTTGACCGGGAGCAGCGGGGTGATGCCGCACAGCAGCACGCCGGTGACGCCGGCCACCACCGCGATCAGCCGGGCGATCCGATAGCGCTGCTTGGGCTGGTCGTAGGTGGAGGACACGAGCCCTGATGTTAGGCGACCCGGCCGGCCGCGCGGGGAACCCGTCCCGCCCGGCGTCGAATGCGTTCGGGGGCGCTCCAGCCCCCGCGAGTGGGAATCTCACGACGTGACACGCCGACGGAGCGTCGTGAGATTCCCACTCGGCGGCAAGAAATCAGTGCCGCAACGGTGCCGGGCTCCACAGCCCGGAACGCACGGCGGTGCCCAGATCCAGCTGCGCCGGGGTGGCCGCCGGGTAGTACGGCGTCAACTGCTGCAGGGCGCCCCAGTCGCGGAACCAGTCGTGGTTCAGATAACTGGGCACCGTGGTCGCGCGCACCAGCAACTCGGTGATGCCCAAGGGACCGCCACCGTTGTTGTCCATCACCGGGGAGTTCGCCTCGGCGCCGAACCGGTCCGGCAGGATCCGCCACTTCGGCACTTCGGTCACCCCGTTGCGGTGACCGAACGGCCGCTGGCAGGGGAACGCCAGGCCTACCAGCCAGTCCAGCAGTACCGGATCCGAGGAGCCGACCGCGTCCTGCAGGGTGCGCAGCTGCGGCACGCGCGGCGGCGTCACCGCGATCCAGTGCTGTGGGGCCAGGTCGTCGTCGCGGACCACCAACCGGATGCGGGTGGCCTCGGGCGGGATCGCCGACATCGGTGCGCGCAGGTTGCGCCACGCCGGGACCGCGCCGATGTCACCGAACTCGACCGTCCCGCCGGGCTTGTCGTTCGCGGCGCCGGACTCGGTGGCCCACTGCGCGGTGACCTCGCCGCGGTCGAAGCGGCCGGCGGCCGTCACCACCAGCAGCGGCCCGGCGTCGGCCCGGTCGGCGGGCAGCCGGTACCAGGCCGAACGCAGCAGCGCGGGGACCTGAATGCCGGGGCGCCAGCTGCCCAGTACCGGCACCCGGGCCGGGTCCAGCTTGTAGGGCAGCCGGGCGCGAGAGCCGTTCACACCCTCGGCGGCGGTGGTGCCACCTTCGGTACCGGCCTCGCCGCCGGCGGTCTGTGCGTCGTCGTCGGCCAGCCGGCCCAATCCGGGCGGGCCGATCACCTGGTCGGCCGAGACGTCGGCGGGAATCCCGTTGGGGGTGAACCCGACCGAGAACGTGGCGCCGAGCGCGTCGGCGACCGGAGCATCGATCGGGGTGAGGATCCCGGCGGTGGGGTCCTGCTCCACCAGCACGTCGTCGGCCAGTCCGCAGGTCCGCCCGGAACCCAGCACCGGAATCGCAGCCAGGTTGGAGCGGCCCACCGTCCAGGCCGGGTATTGGCCGAGCATCGAGGCGGTCAGCGACACCACCTCGAACACGATCAGCACCCAGGAGGCGATGGCCAGGGGATAGCCGGACAGCGCCGTCCAGCGCGGCGGCCGCTCGGCGCCGTTGACGAAGTGGAACCAGGCCGCCACCAGCGCCGTCAATACCGTCAGCGCCACACCCATGGTCGCGAACGCCAGATGCCACTTGGGGAAGGCGTTCGACCACGGCACCCCGAAGTTGGAGACGTACCACCAGCCGTTGACGCTGGCGAACGACAGCGCGGTGATGAACAGCACGACTGCGGTGAACAGCGTCCGGTTGCGCCGGGAGTGCATGGCCGCGGCCCCCACTGCGACGGCGGCCAGCGCCCCCACCGATCCGGCCAGGCCGGCGAACACACCGAAGTGATGCGTCCACTTTGTGGGCGTGAACATCATCGCGATGAACGAGATGATGGTGATCCCGATGATGCGCCGGCTGGGTCCGGCCGCGGTGCCGGGAATCCGGCCCTTGCGCAGCGCCATCGCCACCGAGACCGCCAGCGCGACGCCCAGTGCCAGCACCGGGAATCGGCGCGCCACCGAGCCGTCGGGGGTGGCCAGGAACAGCCGTTCGTAGCGGACGTGCTCCTCGAACCAGGCCAGGCTGGGCCCGACCGCGGACTTCAGCGTGCTGGCTTCGATCTCGCCGGCCAGGGTCTGGTCGCGGAAGATCACGATCGCGGTGATGCTGACCGCCGCGGCGATCGGGGCCAGCAACGGCGCCAGCCCGAACTGCTTGGACCGCCGATGCAAGATGGTGCGCAGCGGCCCGATCGCCACCAACAGCGCGCCGATCGACGCGATCCCGGTCGGGCCGGAGAACAGCGTCATCGCGCCGATGATGCAGGCGATCGCCAGCGGCAGCAGCCGGCTGGTGGCCACCGCCCGCTCCACCGAGCACCAGGTCGCCAGGATGCCCAGCGCGATGATCGGCTCGGGACGCAGGCCGTTGTTCAGCGGCAGCCAGAACGCCAGGAACATGCCGGCCGCGGTCCAGGCCGCCGCCCGGCTGTGTTTGACGGCGTGGCCCAGGCGAGGGATCACCTCGCGGCTGATCAGCCACCAGCAGGCCAGCGCCATGCCCAGGGTGGGCAGCCGCATCCAGATGCTGGTGGTGGAGACCTGCGACCACACCGCCAGCAGGTCGTAGTACCAGCCGAACGGCGCCTCCGGCGTACCGAACCAGCGGTAGAAGTTGGCCATGTAGCCGGCGTGCTCGGAGATCCGCGCCATGGTCAGGATGTAGCCGTCGTCGCTGGTGTTGGCGCCGACGAAGTGCCACCAGACCAGGACTAGCGTGACCAACGCGTCCAGCGGTGAGGCCGACCACCAGCGGGCCGGCAGGAAGCGCCGGTGCCGGGTGCCGTCGGCGGTGTCGAGGATGTGCAGGGCGATCAGCGCGACGATGGTCAGCGTCACCCCGAGGATCATCGCGGCCAGCTTGAGCGGGGTGGGTGCGCTGGAGAACCGGGTGTCGACGGTGGCGGTGAAGTCCAGGCCGGCCGGCGCCGGGCCGGCCAGGTCGGTGTAGACGCCGACGATCTGCGGGCGGAAGTCGTAGCCGCTTCGGGTCCCGGTCAGCGGGGAGCCGGGTTTCTCGGCGTGCGGTCCGTACTTGAGGCCGACGAACTCGGCGGTCACCCGGTCGGCGTGCGCGGTGAAGGTCAGCTTCTGGCAGTCCGGGCCGAGTACCTGGGACAGCGGTGCCACCACCACCGGCACGTTGCGCACCACCAGAACCAGGTCGTCGTTGACGAGTTCGATGAGCAGTCCGCGGTCGACGGCCTTGGGGGCCTGTTTGGGCACCGTGGACAGCAGCACCGACTTGGCGGGGGTGAGGCCCGCCGCGGCCTGGCACGGCACGCTGATGTCCAGGTCGGTGGCGACGTAGCCGATCAGTGGTGCCTGCACACTGGCCAGGACACCGTTCTGCGGCCAGTTGAGTTCGGCAGTGGTCTGTTTGACCGGTAATAACGGGGTGAGGATCGCCAGTAGGGTGCCCAGCACGCCGGCGACGACGGCGACGGCCCGAGCGATCCGGAAGTCGGCGCGCGTATCGGTCACGGACAGATGCTATCGGTGCGGCCGATGGCGTCCGTCAGGTGCGGATGGCAAGCACGAACGGGCCGATCTTCTGCACGTGGAACTGCGGCCCGGCGAACAGGGCCGCATCGAGCTCTACGGTGTAGCGCCGCACGTTGGGATGGTTGGGGTAAACGTCCTTGGCCAGCCGCAGCGTGTAGGTGTCGCCGGCGCCGGGGCGCATCAGAAACACCGTCGGCGCCGGCCACGCCAAGTCGTCGAGCGCGCGGGTGAACTGCTCCGAGGTCTCGAGCTTGGACCAGGCCTCGATCGCGGCGGCGCGCGCGGAGAACTGTGCCAGCGGGTTGGCGTAGTGCGGCGTCAGCCCCTGGAAGCCCCAGTAGGGGTAGTAGGACAGGAAGCTGTAGTCGGCGGTGAGCACCACGGTCTCGTTGCGAGCCTTGCCGGTGGCCTTCGTGATGGCCGCATCGACGGCCTCGTAATACTTCGCGGCCCCCGGTGCGCGTCGGTCGCCGCGGTCGCCGTGGCCGTCGGTGTCGGTGTAGGCGACGGTGATGTCAGGCCGCAGCACGTCGGGAATGTCCTGGCTGAACGCGAGCGCCCCGGCCAACCCCACCGCGGTCGCGACCGGGTAGACGATGGTGTGCCAGCCCTGCGCGGCCCGGCCGAGCGCCTGGGCGCCCTCGACGAAGCCGAATACTCCGGCGGTGGCCAGCAGCACCGTCAGCGTCGGCTGGAGTCGGAAGCTCAGCAGGGTAGTGAGGGCCAGGGTCGAGAGCATCGACAGCAGCGACCACAGGTAGACGCCGACGACGCCGACCGCCAGCGCCCCGGCGCGGGTTGACTTGCTGGCCCGCGCCACCAGCCACACCGTGCCCAGCAGACACAGCGCGCCGAGCAGCGTGAACTGCAGCATCGGGAAGCTCAGCTCCGCGCCGTCGCCGGGCAGGTAGTGGAAGGCGCTGCGGGACTCGCCGGGCGGGTGGTAGAGCGCCTGCCGCAGGTAGGGCGTCCAGGTGATCGACGCGATGGCAACGGCGATCACGCCGATCACCGCCAGCCGCCCCAGCGGGCTCAGCGCGGCCTTGGCGCCGGCGCGTTTGATCGCCCGGGACGCCGCCAGCACCACCGCCATCAGCGTCACCGTGAATGCGGTGTAGGCCACCAGCAGGGTGTAGAAGGTGGCGGCGAAGCCCAGGAAGACACCGGCGCCGACGATGGCTCCCCAGCCGCGACCGGACGCCCGCAGACCCGACCAGGTCAGGACCAGCACCGGGGGCAGCAGCACGGTGATCATCGCCGCGTAGGGCTCCGGGGAGCTGTAGGCCAGCGTCACCGCGGCCCCGGCGATGGTGACCAGCAGCGCGTACTCGAAGCGGATCAGCTTGTTCCACAGCACCAGCGCGACCGCGACCGCCACGGCGATCGAGGTGATGGCCCACGGCTTGTACATCTCCCAGGCCGGCAGGCCGGTCCAGGCCGCGGCCCGCCCGCCGAGCCAGAACCAGCCCGGCGGGTAGAACGGCGGCAGCCCGAGGTAGGTCATGTCGGCCAATGCGGGACTGTCGGTCAGCCGGGTCAGGTATTCGGTGCGGAACTGCTGGTCCACCGAGATCCCGAACAGGTAGAGCTTGGTGGCCCCCAGCGGCATCGCCAGCGTGACCACCGAGAACGCGCTGGTGAACACCACCGCGGCCAGCCAGCCCAACGTCTGGCGGCCGCGTCGCCACAGCATGGCCGCCGCGGCCAGCCCGGCCAGGCAGCCGACCTGCCCGACGGTGGTCAGCGCATGCAGTTGGTTCGACGACGGATACGCGGGCCACTGCACCCGGGCGATCGCCATCAGCGCGACCACCGCGACGACGACGGCCAGCGTGGCGGCCAGCATCATCTGACCGACGGTGGTCAGCGCGGTGCGCATCAGATGGGCAGCCGGCGGAAGATCGCCCGCGGGACGTGCCGAAGCACCATCATGACGTAGCGGAACGCCCCTGGCGCCCAGACGATCTCCTTGCCCTTGGCGGCCGCGGCCACCGCCAGTTCGGCGACGTCTTCCTTATCGACGGTCAACGGGGCTTCCTTGACGTGCGCGGAGAACCGGGTGCGCACCTGGCCGGGTCGGATCACCAGCACCCGCACCCCGTCTTCGCGAAGCGCCTCACCCAGGCCGAGATAGAAGCCGTCGAGCCCGGCCTTGGTGGAGCCGTAGACGAAGTTGGTCCGGCGAACCCGCTCACCGGCCACCGAGCTCATCGCGATGATCTGGCCGAAGCCCTGGGCGCCCATCTTGCCCGCGAGCAACACGCCCACCGAAACCGCTGCGGTGTAGTTGATCCCGGCGACCTGCACCGCCTTGGCCTGGTTGTGCCAGAGCTCCTCGGCGTCGGCGTCCATGCCGAACGCCACGATCGCCACATCTATATCGCCGCCCGAGAACGCGGAGTCGATCATCGCCGGGTGGCTTGCGGTGTCCAGCGCGTCGAAGTCGACGATCCGCACCGACTTGGCGCCGGCCGCCTCCATCGCCGCCACGGCGCCGTCGCGGCCGGGGTCACCGGGCAGGCAGGCCAGCACCACGCTGGCCGAGGCGTTGCGCAGGTAGCGCGCACAGATCGCCAAACCGATCTCGGACGTGCCGCCCAGCAGCAGAATCGACTGGGGATTACCGGTCGCGTCGAACACCATCTAGAGCAGCTCCAAACGTCGGGCCATATCGGAGGCGAAGATCCCGTCGGGATCGACCTTGCGTCGCACCGCGATCCACTCGTCGATACGCGGGTACATGGCGTGGAAATTCTCCGCGGTGGTGCGGGAGTCCTTGGCGGTGTAGAGCCGACCGCCGAACTCCAGCACCCGGCGGTCGAGGGAGTTGAGCAGCTCGTTGACGCCGGGTTTCATCGGGAAGTCCAGGCACACGTTCCAGCCGGGCATCGGGAAGCTCAGCGGCGCCTCATTCCCCGGTCCGAACAGCTTGAACACGTTGAGCGCCGAGTAGTGCCCGCTGGCCTGGATGTCGATGATGATGCTCTTGAACTCCTCGACGGCCTCGGTGGGCACCAGGAACTGGTACTGGGCGAAGCCGGCCGGACCGTAGCCGCGGTTCCACTCACCCAGCAGATCGAGCGGGTGATAGAACTGCGTTAGGTTCTGCACCTTGCCGCGATAGTGGCCGCCGCGGCGGTAGTACAGCTCGCCGATGGCGCTCAGGCTCAACTTGTTCATCAACCCGTTGGGGAAGATGTCGGGCACCGTCATCAACTGCGGCGCGTCGAACTTCAGCGGGTTGCGGGCCAGCTTGGCCGGCAGCTCGTCGCGCAGGGCCAGGCGCCCGCGGGTGATGGTGGCGCGGCCCAGTTTCGGTGGCGGGCTGATCGCGTCGAACCACGCACTGGAATAGGTGTAGTTGGCTTCGCTGCCGTCGCTGTGAAAGGCGATGGTCTCATCGAGAGTTGCGGTGTTGTCGCCGTCGTTGATGAAGTACGCCGTCTCGGTCGGCGTCATGGCAATCGTGGCGCGCAGGATGATCCCGGTCAGACCGTTGCCGCCGACCGTGGCCCAGAACAATGCAGCCTCGGGGCCGTCGGGTGTCAGCTGGCGCACCGAGCCGTCGGCGGTCAGCAACTCCATCGACACCACGTGGTTGCCGAAGCTGCCCTCGCTGTGGTGGTTCTTGCCGTGGATGTCGCAGGCGATCGCCCCGCCGATGGTGACCTGGCGCGTCCCGGGCAGCACCGGCACCCACAACCCGAACGGCAATGCCGCCTTCATCAACTGATCCAGGCTCACTCCACCGTCGACGTCGACGACGCCGCGGTCAGACGAGATCGAGTGGATCCGGTTCAACGCGGTCATGTCGATCACCAGGCCGCCGCCGTTTTGGGCGTTGTCGCCATATGAACGGCCCAGGCCGCGGGCGATCACGCCGCGACTTCCGTCGTCGGCCGAGCGAGCCACCGCCTTGGCGATGATTTCGACATCCGGGGTCGACAACACCTGCGCCACGCTCGGCGCGGTGCGGCCCCAGCCGGTGAGGCGGCGCGTTGTGGTCTGCAACTCGGTGCTCAACATCGCACATGAGGGTACCGCCAACGCGCCGGATCCCGGTTCAGCGTGACTAATGCGATCTGTCCCGCTACGATCGCGCAATGCCTGAGACTTCTGCGAGCGAATCCTCCTCTGCCAAGCCCAAGACCGCGGGTTTTCCGCAATCTTCCACCTCGTCGTCGGCGTTGTCGGTGCCCACGATCGCCGCGCTGGCGCTGGCCGTGATCGGCATCGTCTTGGCCATCTTCGGCTGGTTCCACCCGTCGACGAGCCAGAAGTTCTCGGACGACCAGCGTGCCGACGCCAAGGGCAAGATCTGCGAGGCGCAGGGCGTCGTGCGGCAGGGCACCCAGTTCAACACCAACCTGCAGAACCCGGTCCCGGGCGACCTGGCCGGTGACCTGGCGGTCGGCACCAACGCGCGGCTTTCGCTGTTCGCCGGTGGCGCCTTCCTGCACCAGAACCTCGAGGCCAACCCGGCCACCCCGGCCGACCTGTCGAAGGCCGTTGGCGACATGGCCGACACCCTCGAGTCGCTGAGCATCAACTACCTGGCTGGGCACTCGCCCGAGGACGCCGTCCAGCAGCCGCTGCGCGACCAGCTGCGCGGTCAGATCGACGTCCTGGACAACCTCTGCCAGCAGCAGTAATTCAGCAGCAGTAAATCCGTTCGATCCGTAGGTGCGCTGGGCGATGTCAACGACAGAGCCCAGCGCATTTACGTTGGTGGACCTGCTTGCGCAGCAGGCCGACCGCCACGACGACAAGGTCGCCTTCCGGTTCTGCCCGGAGGGCGACGACGAACACGACCGGCTGACCTATCGCGAGCTGGACCGTCGGGCCCGGGCCGTCGCCGCCGGTCTGCAGCAGCACGGGGCGGCGGGCCAGCGAGTATTGATCTTCTGCCGCCCGGGCCTGGACAGCATCGTCGCCTTCTTCGGTTGCCTGTATGCCCGCGCCATCGCGATTCCGGTGGACGCGCAGTGGACCTCGGCGCGGATCGAGGCAATCGTGCCCGATGCGCGCGCCGAAACTGCCTTGGCCACCACGAAAACCCAAGAGGGGATCCGCGCGGCGGCGGACCGCGCAGCCCAGGCGGCGGGCTTAGCGCCGCTGCAGTGGTTCGCCACCGAAGAATTGAGCGGCGATGAGTCCGCTGCCGACCGTTGGGCGCTGCCGCCGGTGACCGCGGCGACCGTTGCGGCGATTCAATACACCTCCGGAACCACCAAGGCGCCCAAGGGTGTGGTGCTGACCCACGGCAACTTCATGCACAACCTGGAGACCGTTCGCCAGACCTGGAACCCCACGCCGGACAACCCGGTGTTCCATCGCCCGGTGGGTTCGGTGACCTGGCTGCCGCAGTACCACGACCTGGGCCTCATCGGCGGTGTCCTGATGACGCTGTACGTCGGGACGACCACGGTGGTGATGTCGCCGGGCGCCTTCCTGATGCGCCCCATGCGCTGGCTCGAGGCGATGTCCCGGCACGGGGCCGTCATCTCCGGCGCACCCAACTTCGCCTACGACTGGTGTGTCAAGCGCAGCACGCCGGCCGAGCGCGCGGCGCTCGATCTGTCCAACTGGCAGGTCGCCCTGAATGGCGGCGAACCGGTGAATCCCGAATCGCTGCAGGCATTCTCGGAGGCGTTCGCGCCGGCCGGGTTCGCCCCCGAGACGTTTCTGCCGGTGTACGGACTGGCGGAGGCGACGCTGGGAGTGTCCGGTGGATCGGATTCGCCGCTGCCGGTGGTCGTGCACGTCGATCGCGGGGCACTCGGTGAAGACCGGGTTGTCGAAGCCGCTCCGGATGATCCGCGCGCAGCCGCGGTGGTCGGCTGCGGGCGGCCGCGGGGCGGCCAGCGGGTCATCATCGTCGACCCGGAAACCCGAATCGAGTGCGACGCCGACGGAGTCGGGGAGATCTGGGTCGCCGGACCCAGCGTCGGGCAAGGATATTGGCGGCGCAGCACGGAGACCGAGCAGACCTTCGCCGCGTACCTGGCTGACAGCGGCCAAGAGTTTGACGGCCCGTTCTTGCGCACCGGGGACCGCGGATTCCTGCATCACGGTGAACTGTTCGTCACCGGTCGCTGTAAAGACCTGGTCGTGCTGGGCGACGTCGTTCACTACCCCAACGACATCGAGCGCACCGTGCAGGGCTGCGACTCGGTGTTGCTGCCCGGCCGCGGTGCCGTGTTCGCGATCACCGGCGAGCGCGGGGATCCGTTCGCCGGTGAACGGCTCGTGGTGGTCCAAGAGGTGCAGAGACACCGGATGAGCGACACCGATACCGACGGTGTGCTGACCGCGATCCGCGACGCGGTCCTGCGCCACCACCGGACCGAGGTGCACGACGTGCTCCTGGTCAGGCCGATGAGCATTCCCACCACGTCCAGCGGCAAGATCCAGCGGGCCGCGTGCCGGGAGAAGTTCAGCGCGGGTGAGCTGGCGGCTCTCGCCCAGTGGAACGCTCCGCTGCCCCCGGCGCCCGAACCGGGAACGGCCGCCAAGCAGCAGATGGCACTCGGCCTGGCCCGGTTCGTGGGCAGGCTGGCACGCCAGCGCCGCGAATCGGACTAGACACCGGCGCATCCCCGGCGGGCGTCAAGTTGGCGGTACCGCGGGTACCGTCCAGCAAACTGTCTTGCTGCGTCGGATCGGCGAACTCTTCGCACGCCGTCGGTGACGGCAATGCGGCCGTCGAACGGTGCCGGAACCGCGACCCTGGGTGTCATCGCAAAGGTGACGCTGCACCCGCCGCGGCGGAATGGTCAGTAGCTCGTCGGCGGACAGTTGTCCGCCGAATATGCTGCGGTGATGTACGATCCCTCAGCGAATTATCAGTATCGCTGGGGAATGGCAAGCGTCGGCGGCGCGGTCCATATGCCCTGATTGCCGGTGCCGGGCTGGAAGTCTTGACGCTGCCCCGACTATCGGACGGGCGGTATTGACTACGTCCGTTGTCTAATTCTGACTACGCATGTTGTCGCTGTGAACAGGTGCAATGCATCTATCAACAGACTTGTTGTGAAATGCAATCGCAAAATGTTGTCAATTCTCTGACTACGTCTGTTGTCGTTATTTTGACTACAGACGTTGTCTTTCGCCAATCGAAGAATTGCGTCTGTGAGCCTGAGAGTTCCCTATTTGAAATGTGACGCTTCTCATGTACTGTCGCGAAAGTTTGATCCCCCGAGATGGAAGAAACTCCCGATGCAGCAGTTACTTCGTCCCTACGCCACGACGGGCGTCGCCCTGGTAGGTGCCGGTCTCGTCAGCGTCACTGCTGTGCCGATCCCGCAGGTGAGCTTGCATACCTCGCCGGCGCCACGGCCGGATCTCGCGCCGGTCCAGCAACCGTCGAACCTGCGGTTGATGGCCAACACGTCCGACGTGCTGGTCACCTGGGATCAACTGTTCAGCAACACGGCCACCAACCTGGCCAACCTGGGCCAGCACGTGGACTCCGGGATGCTGCCGTCGGAACTCGGGCTGCTGTTGTCGTCGGTCGCACCGTTCGTCACGGTCGCCAACGCATGGAACGAGATCTGGGCCGCGATCGCCATCGACCCTGCCAACACGCTGAGCATCCTGTTCAACGCGCCGGCCACCCTGCTCAACGCGTGGCTCAACGGCACCAACACCATCGAATTCTTCGGGATCACCGTCCCGGCGTTCAACGGCCTGCTGGCGGGTCCGCAGTCCTTCGACCTCGAGATCACCCTCAGCCAGGTGCTGGACACGGTGAACCTCGGCGAGAAGAGCCTGACCACGATCCTGTCCGGAATCGGGATCGGCGACCTGCCGATCGGGTCGATGCTCACCAGCCTGCTCGACGGGGTGGGGCTGGGCGACCAGACCCCGCTGGACCTGATCAACGCGATCGGTATCGGGTCGCAGTCCGCCGCGCAGCTCGCCACCGGACTGCTCGACGCCATGGGCCTGGGGCACAAGAACCTGATCGACATCCTGGGCAACGTCGGACTCAGCGACGAGTCGGTGGCGGATCTGGGCACGAAGGTGCTCGATGCGATCGGCATCGGCAACCCGACGCTCGGCGATCTGCTGGGCAACGTCGGCCTGGCCGACCAGTCGGTCTCGGGTGCACTGCTGGCGGTGCTCGACGCGGCCGGCATCGGCGACCCGACCGTCACCGGCCTGCTCGACCAGCTCGGCTTTGCCGACCAGCCGGTCTCCGACCTGGCCGCCAGCCTCCTCGACGGTCTCGGCCTGGGTCAGCGGACCCCGGTCGATCTACTCAACTCGCTGGGCCTGGCTGACCTGTCGATCGGCGACATCCTGCCCAAGGTGCTCGACGCGCTGGACCTGGGTCAACGGACCCCGCTGGACCTCATCGACGCGATGGGCCTGGGCGACGTCAGCGTGGGCTCGCTGGCCGTCGACTTCCTCGGCGGCGCCGGCCTGGGCGACGCCACCGTCGGCGATCTGGTCAACGCCGCCGGGCTGGGCGGCCTGACCATGCAGAACATCGTCGACGCCGCCCACCTGGGCAACGTCTCGCTGGGCACCATCTTCAGCAACCTCGGCTTCGGCGGCCTGACCCTGAACAACCTGATCTGGGCCACCGGCGGTGACACCGTCGCCGACAAGATCGGCGGCCAGGGCATGATCGACGGCCTCAACGCCAACACGATCAACAGCATCCTGGCGGACCAGGGCATGGCCGATCAGACCATCGCCCAGCTGCTCGGGCCGATGGCCGACCAGAAGCTCAGCGATCTGATCGAAGCCAACCTCTCGATGACCCTGAGCTCGGTGCTCACCGGCATGGGCATGAACACCCAGACGCTCGACGAGCTGGTCGCCAGCTTCGGTCTGGACAACTCCAGCCTGGGCCAGCTGCTCACCGACATGGGGCTGAACGACACCACCCTCAACGAGATGCTGGGCAACCTGCTGGGCACCGGCACCTTGGGCCAGCTGCTCAATGACGCGGGTATCGGTAACCAGCATCTGAGTGACCTGCTCGACGGCATCTTCAGCGGCCAGACCTTGGGCTCGTTGCTCGGTACCACCGACCTGGGCAACACCCACCTCGACGCGCTGCTGCACAGCCTGCTGGGCGACATGTCACTGGGCTCAGTGCTGGGCGGTCTGGGCTTCGCCACCACCGACTTGGACACGCTGGTCGGCGGCTTCCTGGGCGGACAGACCATCGCCGATCTGCTGAGCAGCTTCGAACTCGCCACCACCGAGCTGGACGAGCTGCTTGGTGACCTGTTCGGCGACGGAACGTTGAACTCGATGCTCACCAACATGGGCCTGGGCAGTGACACCCTCAACGACCTGCTGGACCAGTTCGGCCTGTCCGACATGGTGCTCATCAACACCCATCTCGGCGATTTCGGCGGATTCTTCGCCTCGCTATTCGGCGGCGTGTAACCGCCCCCATCCACCGAATCGACTCGGAGAAACCTGATGCTGCAGACCCTTCGCCCCTACCTCACGCCCGGGATCGCCGTCGTCGGCGCCGGACTGATCGCCGTCGTGCCGTCGGTGGCGCCGATGCCCGCCGCCCCGACGTCCTTTGCTGCGCAGCAGCACTCGGTGACGCTGACCGCCGACCCGGCGAACGACGTCACCGGCCTACTGACCAGCTGGGGACTGCTGCCGACGATCACCGTCAACGCGGTACCACTGCCGGCGCAGATCAACATCGAGCTGGGTTCCACGCTGCACAACCTGCTGGCGATGATCGGCCCGTTCATCACGCTGAACAACGCGTGGAACGACATCATGGATCAGCTCGCCGCCGACCCCGGCAACGCGTTCATGATCCTGCTCAACGCGCCGGGCACGCTGATCAACGCCTTCCTGTTCGGTACGGCCGGCATCGACGTGGCGGGGATGAACATCCCGCTGTTCAACGGGCTGTTCGTCGCACCACACACGGCGACCGTTGACCTGCAACTGGGCCAGTTGGTGGACCTGGCCGGCGTCGGAAACACGACGCTCGGCGACGTCCTCGGCCAGTTCGGCATCGGCGACGAGTCGGTGGAGGGCCTGCTGACCGGCCTGCTCGACAGCCTGGGCTTCGGGCACCTGAGCGTCACCGCGCTGCTGTCCGAATTCGGGATCGGCGACCAGCCGATCGCGGATCTGGCGGCCAACCTGCTCGACGTGATGGGTATCGGGAACCCGACGATCTCCGGCCTGGCTGACCAGGTGGGCCTGGGAGACAAGTCGATCGCCGAGGTGCTGACCGGCCTGCTCGGTCAGGCCGGCATCGGCAACCCGTCCCTGGCCGGGCTGCTCGACCAGTTCGGCCTCGGCGACCAGACGGTGGGCGAGTTGGCGACCGGACTGCTGCACTCCGCCGGGATGACGGACACCAGCATCACCGGCTTGCTCGGCCAGCTCGGCGTCGGCGACCTCACCCTGGGCGACGCGCTCAAAGACCTCGTTCACACCACGGTGGGCGGCGACGCGACCATCACCGATCTGCTCAGTCAGTTCGGTGGTGCGGATATGACGCTCGGCAGCGTGATCAACCCGCTGCTGGACGCCTCGGGTTTCGGTGACCAGAGCCTCGCCGAGCTGATCGACAGCCTGCTGGGCGGCATGTTCGGTGGCGGCGGCGCCGGCAGTATGACCGTCGGCGACTTGGTGATCGAGATCCTGCAGGGCGCCGGCTACGACATGTCGCTGTCGGAGTTGCTGCAGAACGCGGAGATGGCCGACATGACGCTGGGTGACTTGCTCGAAGGCACCGAGATCGGCGACCAGAAATTCACCGACCTGCTGACCCAGGCCGGGATGGGTGACAAGACGTTGCTCGAACTCGCCGACGGCGCGATCCCCATCCCGGACGTCACCTGCCCCCTGCTGCCGGGGTTGTACAACGTGTCCTGCTACCAGACCCTCAACAGTTTGATGGGGCCCAACAGCCTGCTGGAGACTCTGCAGCGGCTGTACAGCGCCGGTGCCCCGAACCTGGGCGTGGCGCCCGGTACTCCACTGTCCGACATCACCATCGGTCAGCTGCTGGGGGCGACAGGTGTGGGCGGCGAGAAGCTCAGCGAGCTGCTCACCGGCCTGAATCTGAGCACCCCCTTCGACACCGTCATGCACAACCTCGGGCTGGACAACGTCACGCTCAGCGACCTTCTGAACAACGGCTTCTCGAGTCTGATGAACATCTCGCTGATGTCGATGCTCAGCTCCTGGGGCCTGAACAACCTGAACATCGACACCGTGATCGACCGGTTGGGCCTGGACGTCACGATCAACGGGCTGCTGGGCAGCCTCGGCCTGAACAACGTCGACATCGGCGGCCTCCTCGACCACGTGCTGGGCGGTATGACACTCGGCTCGATCGCAAACGACTTGGGCCTGAACAACATTCACCTGGACGGGTTCCTGGAGAGCCTGCTCGGCGGCGCCAAGGTCGGCAATCTCCTCGATGACCTGAACCTGAACAGCGTCCACCTGGACGAGATTCTTCAGCGTCTGCTCGGCGGCGTCACCCTGAACGACATCGCCAGCTCGCTGGGCCTGGGCGCCGTCACCATCGACTCGTTGGTCGCCAGCCTGGGCCTCGACGGCCTGACGGTCAACGACGTGATCGACGACCTGGGCCTGGGCGGCCTGGACCTCGACGGCCTGCTGGCCAACATGGGCATCTCCGGCACCGATCTGATCTCCGTCAGCATCGGACAACTCGGCGGGTTGTTCGGCTTCTAAGCCGGTCGAAGACGGCCTCGGCAAAAACCAACACTTCACGAAAAGCAAGGGCGGATAACAGCAATGGGTGGCAAGCGCGACGGTGTGGAACGGCGGACGGCGAACGCAGCCGGGGCGCGTCGGCGCAAACGCATCGCCGGTGCCGGAACCGCGGTAGGCGCGTTCCTGGCATTCGGGATGACCCCGCTGTCCGTCGCGCCGTCGGCCCATGCCGACGAGCTGGACTGGGTCTCAGACCTTTTCGGTCAGAGCCTGGGCGATGCCTTCGCCACCCTGGGCGACGCCTCGTCGTGGCAGACGATCTTCGATGCCGACTCCTGGTCGCCGCTGTTCACTCAGCTCGACAGCGGCTGGGACGCCGCGCTGGTCCCGGTGTCCGCAGCCGCCAGTGACCCGTTCGCGGACCTGTTCAACACGCTGTTCTACGAGCCGGTGCACACCGGCATCGAGAACTGGATCAACAGCCCGCTCGGCCTGCAGGTCAACGGTGCGATCAACGGCATGTTCGGGGTGTACCTGATCGGTAATGGCGCCGACGGCACCGCGGACAACCCGGACGGCGGTGACGCCGGCCTGCTGTTGGGAGACGGCGGCAACGGCTTCGGCTACAGCGGCAACGGCGGCAATGCCGGTTGGTTGTTCGGCAACGGCGGCAACGCCGGCAGCGCCGGTGACACCGGGGCCGGCGACTCCGGGGCCGGCGGGCCCGGCATGGCCACCTTCGCTGCCCTGACCAGCGACCCGGCTCCGATCAACGGCGCGCCCGGAGTGGGCGGCAACGGTGGCGGCCTCTTCGGCAATGGCGGCAACGGAACCGACGGTACGGCCGGGCAGTTCGGTGGCGCGGGCGGCGCCGGCGGCGCGGGTGGCGCCGGTGGATTCTTCTTCGGCAGCGGCGGCAACGGCGGCAACGGTGGTGTCGGCGGCGACGGCACCGCTGTGCACCTCAACGGCGGGGCCGGCGGGGCCGGCGGCGCCGGGGGCCGGGGCGGGCTGTACTTCAGCAACGGCGGCGTCGGTGGTGTCGGTGGTGCCGGTGGTGACGGCTTCACCGGTGGCCGGGACGGTGGCAACGGTGGTGTCGGCGGTGCTGGTGGCGCCGGTGGCGGTGGCGGCACCTTCTTCGGCAGCGGCGGGTCCGGCGGTGTGGGCGGCGTTGGCGGCGACGGCGGCAGCGGCACGGCGGGTACCGATGGCGCGCAGGGCACCTTCACCGGTGCCGGCACCGGAAACGGCGGTGCCGGGACCAACGGCGGCGTCGGTGGCCTGGGTGGCAACGGCGGCGTCGGTGGCGACGCCGGGGCCGGTGGCCTGTTCGGCTCCGCGGGCCACAGCGGATCGGGCGGTGCAGGCGGTGCCGGTGGCGACAGCGGTGCGGGCGGCAACGGCGGTAACGGTGCGGCCGGGACCGCCGCACACCTCAACGGCGGCAACGGCGGTCGCGGCGGCGAAGCCGGTATTGCCGGTGCCGCGGGTCGGGGCGGCGCGGCGGGCAGCGGCTCCGGCGGCGTTGCGGGCGCGGCGGGCAGCGCCGGCGAAGCGGCCACCGTCAGCGGCAACGGCGGCAACGGTGGTGCCGGCTTCAGCGCGGTCAACCCGGGCCAGGCCGCCGGTAACGGTGGTCGGGGCGGTGACGGCGGGTCGACCGGCAACGGCGGCAACGGTGGCGTCGGCGGTAACGGCGCGGCGGGTGCCCTGGGCGGCAACGACGTCAACGGCAACGGCTTGCAGGGCGGCGCCGGTGGTGTCGCCGGCAACGGTGGTGCCGGTGGTGCCGGTGGATCGGTCTCGGGTAACGGCGGTGCCGGAGGCGCGGGCGGTGCCGGTGGCACCGGCGGCGCCGGCGGGGCCGGGGAGACCGGCGATGCGGGTCAGAACGCGGCCGCCGGAACCGGTGGTGCCGGCGGGACCGGCGAGAACGGTGGCAATGGCGGCAAGGGCGGCATCGGTGGCCTCGGCGGCAACGGTGGCGCCGGTGGTACGGCGGCGCACGGCACCTCGGGTGCATTCGGTGCGGGCGGTGTCGGTGGTGCCGGTGGTGCCGGCGGTAACGCGGGCGACGGCGGCCAGGGCGGCACGGGTGCTGGTGGTGGCAAGGCCGCCGCGGCCGGCGCGGGTGGCCTCGGCGGTAATGGTGGTTCGGTGGGTGCCGGCGGTGCCGGTGGCGCCGGCGGCCTGGGTGCCGGCGGCGCGCATGCGGTAGGCGGCAAAGCGGGCGCGACGGGTACCGGCGGCGACGGCGGCGTGGGCGGTACCGGTGGTGCCGGGCAGCTGCTGGCCAATGGCACGGTCCAGGCCGGTGGCGTGGGCGGTCACGGCGGTAACGCGGGCGCGGTCGGCAACGGCGGTGCGGGCGGTACCGGTGGTGCCGGGGCGACGGGTGCGGCCGGGATCACCAGCGGTTCGGGCAACGGCACCAACGGTGCGACCGGCGGCGTCGGCGGTGCCGGTGGCGTGGGCGGTGCCGGCGGCGCGATCTCGGGTAACGGCGGCGTCGGTGGTGCCGGTGGCGTGGGTGGAACCGGCGGCGCCGGTGGTGCCGGCTCCAACGGAATCGACGGCGTGGATGCGGTCGCGGGAAGTGGCGGGAACGGCGGCGACGGCGGCAGCACCAGCAGCGTCGGCGGTAACGGCGGCAGCGGTGGTATCGGCGGCGCCGGCGGTGCGGGCGGCACCGCGGCGCACGGCTCCGCGGGCGGCCAGGGCGTCGGTGGCACCGGTGGTGCCGGGGGCGCGGCCGGTAACGGTGGCACCGGTGGTGCCGGCGGCGACGGCGCCGGTGGCGGCGCCAACGCGGTGGCCGGCCACGGCGGCAATGGCGGTAGCGGCGGCACGGCGGGTGGAGCCGGAAACGGTGGCGCCGG
This sequence comes from Mycobacterium sp. SMC-15, assembly GCF_045310925.1. Lineage (NCBI taxonomy): Bacteria > Bacillati > Actinomycetota > Actinomycetes > Mycobacteriales > Mycobacteriaceae > Mycobacterium > Mycobacterium sp. SMC-15. The sequence goes on from NZ_JBJIAJ010000002.1 coordinate 182,040, forward strand.
CGGTATCGGTGCCGGCGGCCAGGCCGCCAGCGGAGCCGCGGGTGCGGCGGGCAGCGCGATCGGCGGCGTAGGCGGCAACGGCGGCAACGGCCAGGTGTTGGCCGATGGCACGGTCCAGGCCGGCGGTGCCGGCGGCAACGGCGGCAACGCGGGTGCGATCGGAACCGGTGGCGCGGGCGGCAACGGCGGTAGCGGCGCGGCAGGTGCGACCGGTGGCCGCGACGCGAGCGGCAATGGACTGACCGGCGGTAACGGCGCGTCGGGCGGCGTCGGCGGTAAGGGCGGTGCCGGCGGCACCCTCTCCGGCGACGGCGGTGCCGGCGGCCGCGGCGGTGCCGGTGGCGCGGGCGGCAATGGCGGTAGCGGCGGCTTCGTGACCCCCGGCAGCGGCGCGTCCGGCGCAACCGGTGGCAACGGTGGTACCGGCGGCACCGGCGGAGCCGGGGGCCTCGGTGGTGACGCGACCGACGGCAACGGTGGGGCCGGCGGCCAGGGCGGCACCGCGGGTGCTGCCGGCAACGGCGGCAACGGCGGTGTGGGCACCGGTGGTGGTACCGGTGCGACCGCCGGCAGCGGCGGCAATGGCGGCAGCGGCGGCGAGCGCGGCACCGCGGGTGCCGGTGGCGATGGCGGCACCGGCGCCGGATCCGGCCACGACGGCGCAGCCGGCGCGGTCGGCGGTATCGGCGGCGGCGGTAACGGTGGCGAAGGCGGCCGCGGCGGCGACGGTCGCGAACTGTCCGACGGCACCATGCAGGTCGGCGGCGCAGGCGGCCAGGGTGGCAGCGCCGGCTCGATCGGCAACGGTGGCCGCGGTGGTGATGGCGGCGCGGGCGCCAGCGGTGGAACCGGCTCGGTCAACAGCGTGAACGGCGCCAACGGTGCCATCGGTGGCGTCGGCGGCGCCGGCGGCAGCGGTGGCTCGATCGCCGGCAACGGCGGCGCCGGTGGTGTCGGCGGCCACGGCGGCAACGGCGGTAACGGTGCCATCGGCCTGACCGGCGCCGCGGGCACCGATGCCGCGGTCGGCAGCGGCGGCAACGGCGGCAACGGCGGCATCGGCCTCGACGGTGGCAATGGCGGGAACGGCGGCGTCGGCGGTCAGGGCGGTCTGGGCGGCAGCGCGGTCAACGGAGCCGCAGGCAAGGCGGGGATCGGCGGGATCGGGGGCAACGGCGGCAACGCCGGCCACGGCGGCGACGGTGGTGCCGGTGGCCGCGGCGCGGGCGGCGGCTTGAACCTGGTCGCCGGCAACGGTGGCGCCGGCGGAAGTGCGGGCAGCGCCGGCCAGGCTGGGGCCGCAGCGCAGGGCGGCCTCAGCGGCGACGGTGTCAGCCAGCGTGCCGGTGGTGTGGCGGGCGCGGCGGCGGTCGGCGGCGGCAACGGTGGTGCCGGTGGCGACGGTGGTGCCGGTGAGGTGCTGTCGAACGGTGCTTCCCAGGCCGGCGGTAACGGTGGTGCCGGCGGCAACGCGGGCGCGGTCGGAACCGGTGGCGTCGGTGGTGACGGTGGCGCGGGCGCGACCGGGAACGCGGGCGTCACGGACGCCGGTGGCGACGGAAGCAATGGCGGGGACGGCGCGGCCGGTGGAAACGGCGGGGTCGGCGGCGCAGGTGGCACTATCTCCGGCAACGGTGGTGCGGGCGGCACCGGTGGTGCGGGCGGCAGCGGTGGTGCCGGCGGCAACGGACTCGTCGGTACCGCAGGGACCACCGATGCCGCGGGCCAGGGCACCGACGGCGGCGACGGTCGCGACGGCGGCGACGGCGGAAACGCGGCACACGGCGGCAACGGTGGTGCCGGCGGCACCGCGGTGAACGGCAACGCGGGCGCGGCCGGTGCCGGTGGGGTCGGTGGCACCGGTGGCGCGGCCGGTAACGGCGGGACCGGCGGCCGAGGCGGCGACGGGGCCGGCGGCGGCCTTGACTTCGAGGCCGGCACCGGTGGCAACGGCGGCGACGGCGGGGCGGTCGGGCAGGCCGGCCTGGGTGCCGCCGGTGGCACCGGCGCCGACGGCAGCCACGCCGCGGATGGTGCGGACGGCGCCGCAGGCCACTCCAACGGCGGCGCGGGCGGCAACGGTGGCGCCGGCCAGATCCTGTACGACGGCACTCTGCAGGTCGGTGGTCAGGGCGGTAACGGCGGCAACGCCGGGACGGTCGGCACCGGCGGTGCGGGCGGCAACGGCGGTGCCGGTGCTACCGGGGCGGCCGGGGTCACCGATGCCTCCGGCACCGGCACGCACGGTGGCAACGGCGGACTCGGTGGCAACGGCGGGACCGGTGGTGCCGGCGGCACCGTGGCCGGTGATGGCGGCGTCGGCGGTCAGGGCGGCGCGGGCGGCACGGGCGGTCTCGGTGGTGCCGGGCTCAATGCGTCTGTTGCCGGCCAGAACGGCGGCAACGCCGGTGACGCCGGCAACGGCGGTCAGGGCGGCGTGGGCGGCCAGGGCGGCACCGCCGCCAACGGAACCGGTGGTGCCGGCGGGCGCGGCGGCGCCGCCGGTGACGCCGGCACCGGTGGCCAGGGTGGCCAGGGTGTCGGAGGTGGCGCCGCGGCGAACGCCAGCAACGGCGGCAACGGCGGCACCGGTGGCGAACGCGGCACGGCCGGGCAGGGCGGCGGCGGCGGGGCCGGTAGCGCGGGCGACGGTGCGCACGGCGGTGTCGGCGCGGTCGGCGGCGGCGGTAACGGCGGCAACGGTGGCGCGGGCGGTAACGGAATCGGCGTGATCAACAACGCCGGTCAATCCGGCGGCAACGGCGGCCTCGGTGGTGCGGCCGGTAGCAACGGCAACGGCGGAGACGGCGGCGCCGGCGGTAAGGGCGCGGTGGGCACCAACCCGGCCGCACCGACCGAAGGCGGGTCGAACCCGTTGGCCGGCAACGGCGCCGGCGGATCGGACTGCGGCAGCACCGGGGGCACCAGCTCCTGCACCGCCGGAGTCGGCGGCAATGGCACCGCGGGTAACAGCGCCAACAACGGCGGGCACATCCAGAACGGCGGCAACGGTGGCACCGGCGGCCGGGGCAACACCGGTGCGTGGTTGGGCCAGACGGCCACTGGCGGCAAGGGCGGCAACGGCGGTAGCGGCGGGGTTTCCGGCGACGGCGGCGACGGCGGTACCGGCGGCTACGGCTACGTCGGTGGCAGCTCCAGCAGCGCTCACGGTGGTACCGGCGGAAACGGTGGCGACGGTGGCAACGGTGTCAGCGGTGTGACCGGCGGCAACGGCGGTGCCGGCGGTGCCGGCGGTGCCGGCGGGTCGATGTCGGGTGTGGGCGGCAACGGTGGCGTCGGTGGCGCGGCCGGCAACGGCGGCGACGGCACCGTGGGCGGTGATGGCGGCGACGGCGGAAACGGCGGACAGGCCTACATGTCGGCGCCGGTCGGCGGCACCTCCGCGGTCGGCGGCCAGGGCGGCAACGGCGGTAACGGCGGCTACGGCGGTAACGGCGGATCCGGCGGCATCGGCGGCCAGGGCGGTGACGCGGGGGCCGCCGGTGCGGACGGTGCCGGTCAGGCCGGCGTGGGCGGTGCCGGCGGCAACGGTGGTTCCGGTGGTCAAGGCGGTAGCGGCGGCGACGGCGGCGACGGCGGCAACACCAGTCGCGGCACCTCATTCGGCAGCCAGACTGCCGGCCAGGGCGGGACCGGTGGGACCGCCGAGGTCGGCGGAAGCGGCGGCGCGGCCGGCGGGGGCGGCGCGGGTGGCCAGAACGCCGACGGCTCGAGCGCATCCAGTGGTGCGGGGGGCACCGGCGGGACCGACGGCGACAACGGCGCCGCCGGCAGCGGCGGATCGACCGGCAGTACCGGCTAAGACGTCCGCGGCATTGGTCCACGAATCAACCATTCCTGCTTAAGTAATGAGGTCCCCCTGTGATTGGTAAGCGCCACAAGGCAACTCGGGCTACTCGTCGGTTATTGGGTGCGGGTTCGGCGGCGGCGGCATTTTTGGCGTTCGGTGTGTCGCCGTTGGTGTCGGTGCCGGTGGCGCAGGCTGATGGTGAGTTTGATTGGCTGCTGGATGTTTTCGGTTCGGGGGCGTGGTCGGCTGCCGAGGTGGACGCTGGGGGTGCGTTCGATTGGGGGTCGTTGTTTGACTCGTCGGCGGGGTTGGCCGGTGGTGATGCGTTTGATCTGACGGCGTTGGTTGAGGCGTACATCTATGCGCCGTTGCATGCCGGCATGGTCGATTGGCTTGAGAGCCCGTTGGGTGTTCAGGTCGGCTCGTTTGTCAATGACACGTTCGGGTTCGGCTCGATCATCATTGGTAATGGCGCTGTTGGTGTTGTCGGTGTTGATGGTGGCAATGGTGGTGCGGGCGGTTGGTTGTTCGGTGATGGTGGTGCTGGTGTCGCCGGTGGTGATGGTGGCGCGGCCGGTTTGTTCGGCAATGGTGGTGCCGGCGGCGCCGGGCTAGCCGGTGGTGATGGCGGTACCGGCGGTGCCGGTGGTTCGTGGATGGGCGTCGGCGGGGTCGGCGGCGCCGGTGGTGTCGATGGCGGCAACGGCGGCGATGGTGGCGCGGGCGCGGGTTGGCTGTTCGGTTCCGGTGGTGCTGGCGGTGCCGGCGGTGTTGGCGCGGCCGGCGTGGCGGGCATCGACGGAGCTAGCGGCGTGTGGGCCAACGGCGGTAGCGGCAACGGCGTGGTCGGTGGCAACGGTGTTGTTGGCGGCAATGGTGGCAATGGTGGTGTCGGAGGCAAGGCTTCGGGCTTTTTCGGTAAGGGCGGCAATGGTGGTGTCGGCGGTGTCGGTGGTGCGGGCGGTAACGGTGGCCGTGGTGGTGACGGTGCTGTTGGACAGTGGGATGTGGCTGCCAGCAATGGAAATGGTGGTGATGGTGCCGGTGGTGGTGACGGCGCCAATGGTGGCCAGGGTGGCCAGGGTGGTCTGGCTGGTGCGGGCACCAGCCTGGGTTCGGCGGGTGTCAACGGCCTGGGCGGCCAGGGTGGTGCCGGCGGCAACGCCGGGATTGCCGGCGATGGCGGCGCTGGTTTGGACGCGGACAGCGAGCATCCCGACGGCGGCGATGGTGGCAACGGTGGGGACCCCGGCGCGATCGGTCACGGCGGTCAGGGCGGCCTGAATGGTGGGTCGACCACCGAGCGTGCGGCCAGTGGCGCCGACGGTCAGGCGGCCGGGCACGGCGGTAACGGCGGTAATGGCGGCGACGGGTTCGACGTGGCGGCCTACAACGCCGCCCACGCAGGCGAACTGGGCTTCAAGGCACTTAGCATCGCCGGCGGCAACGGTGGCAACGCCGGCGACGCCGGACTAGTCGGAGACGGCGGCACCGGCGGCAACGGCGGCAACGGCGGCGCTGGCGGTCCCGGTGGCAATGGTGGCTGGTCGGGCGGCAAGGGCGGTACCGGCGGCGACGGTGGCAATGGCGGCAACGGCGGCGCTGCCGGCGCACTGAGTGGTAACGGCGGACTGGGCGGCAACGGCGGCCTGGGCGGCGACGGCGGGCACGGTGGAAACGGCACCGGCGCCAACAGCAATGCCGGCAGCGGCGGCGACGGCGGCAAGGGCGGCATCGGTGGCCAAGGCGGGGCCGGACAGACGGGTGAGATTGGCAGCTACCTGACCGGTGACGGCAACGGTGGCAACGGCACCAACGGTGGCGCCGGCGGAACCGGCGGCGACGGTGGCAAGGGCGGCGACGCAGGCACCGCCACCGGCACCGGCACCCTGGGCGACAACGGCAACGGTGGCGACGGCGGCCAGGGCGGCACCGGCGGCGCGGCCGGCGACGGCGGCCGGGGTTCGGACGGCGACGCTTCAAACATCAACGGCGGCAACGGCGGTAACGGCGGCAACGTTGGAATCGCGGGCGCCGGTGGCAACGGCGGCGCGGCCGGATCCGGTGGTGTGGGCGGCAACGCCGGTACGCAGGGCGCGGAAGGCGACGCGCCGACCATCGGGGGCAACGGCGGCGACGGTGGTAACGGCTTGGCCTCCTCGGCCGAGGGCGTCAACGGCGGCGCGGGCGGCGCGGGTGGCAACGGCGGCGACCACGGCAACGGCGGGAACGGGGGCGACGGCGGCAACGGCTTCACCGGTGCGGCCGGCGTGAGTGCCACCACCGCGGGCGACTCCGGTACCAGTGGCGGCAACGGCACCGACGGTGGCGCGGGTGGCGCCGGCGGTCTGGGCGGCGCGATCAGCGGCGACGGCGGCGACGGCGGTCTGGGTGGTGCCGGTGGTTCCGGCGGCAACGGTGGGGACGGCCTGGCCGGTGCACAGGCCACGGTGGCCGGGGCGAACGGCAACAACGGCGGCTCCGGTGGCAACGGTGGCAACGCCGGCTCCGGCGGCGCCGGCGGTAACGCCGGAGGCACGGCCGGCGGTTCAGGCAACACGGGCACCAACGGCAGTGGCGGGTCCGGTGGTTCCGGTGGCAACGCCGGCACGGCGGGTAACGGCTCGGACGGTGCAGCAGGCAACGCCTCAAACATCAACGGCGGCAAGGGCGGCAACGGCGGCGAGGTCGGTTCTGCCGGAACGGCGGGCCAGGGCGGCGCGGTCGGAACCGGGGGAACCGGCGGCAACGCCGGGGCCGACGGCGATGCCGGCACAGCGATCGCCGGTCCAGCCGGCAACGGCGGCAACGGCGGCGCGGGCTACGACGCGGCCGGCGACGCCGGTGCTGCCGGCGGGACCAGCGGTGGCAACGGCGGCGCCGGCGGTGATGGCGGCAGCGTGGGCAATGGCGGCAATGGCGGTGTCGGGGGCAGCGGCAAGTCCGGCGTTGGTACCGCCGGCACAGCGGGCACGGCCGGCAACCCCAACGGTGGCGCGGGCGGTACCGGCACCGACGGTGGCAATGGTGGTAACGGCGGTGCGGGCGGAACCGGCGGTGCGCTGGCGATCAACACCGCGGGGAACGGCGGCGTCGGTGGTGACGGTGGAGCCGGCGGCAACGGCGGTAACGGCGGTAACGGATTCAGCGCTACGGCGGCCGGCGCCGCGGGTGGCAATGGTGGGGCCGGTGGCGAGGCCGGCTCCGGCGGTCATGGCGGTTCCGGCGGCAACGCCGGAACCGCGCAGTCGGGCGCGGTGGTCGGTGCCAACGGCAATGGCGGCCAGGGCGGTAACGCCGGCAGCGCCGGCCAGGGCGGCAACGGCGGCCGGGGCGGCGACGGCAATGCCAGCACCCCGAACGGCGGCCGCGGCGGTAACGGCGGCGATCCGGCCAACATCGCGGGCAGCGGGGGAACCGGCGGCGCAGCCGGCAGCGTCGCGGGCGGCGGTGGAACCGACGGGTCCGGCGGCGCAAGCGGAAGTGCGACAGCGGGCGCGTCCGGCAATGGCGGCGCGGGCGGAAACGGCTACAACGCGGCCGGTGACGCCGGCGCGGCGGCAGGAGCCAACGGCGGCAAGGGCGGTGCCGGCGGTGACGGCGGTGCGATCGGCAACGGCGGCAACGGCGGTGCCGGCGGCAACGGCAAGGTGGGCGCCGACGGTTACACGGCCCCGAACGGCCAGGCGGCCGGCGGCGGTGCCGGCGGTACGGGTGCCAATGGCACCCAACCCGGGCAGGCCGGCGGAAACGGCGGCCGGGGCAATGACAACAGCTGCGCCAAGTTCTTCGGCTGCGGCGACTTCTACGCCGGCGGCGGAGGAAACGGCGGCAACGGGGCGCAGGCCGCGGACGGCGGCAACGGTGGTGCCGGCGGGGATGCGTATGCCAATGCCGGCGGCACCAACGGCAAGGCCCACGCCGGCGACGGCGGCGACGGCGGTGACGGTGGTATCGGCGCGAACGGCGCGAACGGCGGTAGCGGCGGCGCCGGCGGTGCCGGCGGCAAGGGCGGCTCGATCTCCGGTGACGGCGGCAACGGTGGTGCCGGCGGTGCAGGCGCCAACGGCGGCGCCGGTGAGAAGGGCGGCGACGGCGGAGATGGCGGCAAGGGCGGATATTCGCAGAACCGTCAGGGTTCTGGCTACGTCTGGGGCGGCAACGGCGGTGATGGCGGCACGGGCGGCGGGGGCGGCAATGGTGGCGACGGTGGCAACGGTGGTGCCGCTGGCGCGGCGGGCGTCGCCCTAGGCTCTGGCAGCTCCGGCGCAGCCGGTGCCAGTGGCGGTGCAGGCACTGGGGGCGCGGCCGGTGCTGGTGGCGCCGGCGGAGCGCGTGGAGAAGGCGGAACGACCTCGCCCGGAACCGTCGGCTCCTCCAACGGTTCCCCGGGGCAAGTCGGAACCGGTGGCGCGGGAGGCACGAAGGGTAACGACGGCGCCCATGGCTAGCCACGCTCTCTCGCACGCATTTTCGCGGCGTTTCCTTTTGCGTGGGAACGCCCTTTCGAGCCGGTTCGCCGACGTCGAAAACTCAACCAACCTCATCCCGAACTCAGCAGATAGGCGTCGTTCCCATGGCTCGTAAGCGTCGTAACACAGGTCAATACGTCAACCGCGGCAATGCATCTCGCCGAGCAATCGGTGCCGCCGGAGCCGTCAGTGCGTTCCTGGCGTTCGGCATGGCCCCGCAAGCGCAGGCCGACTTCGATCTGGACGACCTGTTCGACCCGAGTGCCTGGGCTCCGCTATTCGATTCCAGCACTTGGGATTCGGGCTTGAACTGGGATCAGCTGTTCGCCGGTGACGAGCTGGCCAATGCACTGACCGCGGGCTCGGCGGCCGACACCGGCAACCTCACCGCCATAGTCGACCAGTGGTTCTACACCCCGATGCATAGCGCGATGGTCGACTGGATCGAGAGTCCGTTCGGAACCCAGGTCAACGACTTCATCAACAACACCTTCGGCTTCGGCTCGATCATCATCGGCAACGGTGCTGCCGGTACCGAACTCAACCCCAACGGCGGCAACGGCGGCTGGCTATACGGCGACGGTGGCGCGGGCTACGACGGCTCGCTGACCGGGGTGGCCGGCGGCAATGGTGGCGCGGCCGGGATGTTCGGCAACGGCGGTGCCGGCGGCGACGGCGGCGCGGGCTTCGACGGCGGCACCGGTGGGGCCGGCGGCAGCTGGAGCGGTATCGGCGGCGTCGGCGGTATCGGTGGTGCCGGTGGCGACGGCGGCAACGGCGGTGCCGGGGCTGGCTGGCTCTTCGCTATCGGTGGTGCCGGCGGGGTCGGCGGCGACGGACTGGTCGGCGCCGCGGGGGCGGTCGGAGTCGCCGGTGTCGATGGCGGCAATGGTGGCGTCGGCGGCAACGGCGGTGTAGGCGGCAACGGTGGAGCTGGCGGCGCTTCGAAGGCAATCATTTTCGGCGCCGGCGGTAAGGGCGGCGCGGCCGGTGACGGTGGCACCGGCGGTGTCGGTGGTGCGGGTATGGCCGGCACCGACGGAAACGACGGCGAGACGGGCACCTTCGCCGGCGGCGGTAGCGGCAACGGTGGCGACGGCACTGACGGCACCAATGGCGGTAACGGCGGCACGGGCGGCAACGGCGGTGCGGCCGGCGCGGCCGGTACCGGCGGGAAGGCCAGCTCTTGGTTCGGCAGCAACGGCACCTTGGGTGCCGGCGGTCAGGCCGGTGACGGCGGCAACGGCGGGGCCGGCGGGGTTGCCGGACTCGGCGGCAACGGTGGTGCGGGCGCGGCCGGCACGGCGACGAACCTCAACGGTGGCGCGGGCGGTGACGGCGGCGACACCGGCACGGCGGGCGCCGGCGGTGCGGGCGGACAAGCCGGCGGTGCCGGAGCAGTAGCCGGTCAGCAGGGCATCAACGGTGCCGACGTGACCGGCGTCGGTGGCAACGGTGGCGCGGGCGGCGACGGCTATAGCCCCACGGCCGCAGGCGAATCGGGCGGCAACGGTGGCGCCGGCGGTGACGGCGGCGCCTACGGCAACGGTGGTGCGGGCGGTAACGGCGGCAACGGGTCGACCGGCATCGCTGGCAGCGACGGCAGCGTCACCAACCCTGACGGCACCGACGGTCACACCGGCGGAAACGGTGGCGCCGGTGGCATCGGCGGCAAGGGCGGTTCGATGGCCGGCAACGGCGGAACCGGCGGTCGGGGCGGCCACGGCGCGGACGGCGGCGCAGGCGGCGACGGTGTCGTCGGCGCGACCGGTTCGTTCGACAACGGCGGCACCGGCACCGGTGGCAACGGTGGCGACGCGGGCAGCGGCGGCAACGGCGGCAGCGGCGGCAACGGTGGTGCGGGCGGTACGGCGGCCCATGGCATCGCGGGCTCCACCGGGGCTGGGGGCAACGCCGGTAGCGGCGGTGACGCCGGTAGGGCCGGCGACGGCGGCGCCGGCGCAGCCGGCACAGCAGCGCATCGCGACGGCGGCGACGGCGGCGACGGCGGGAACACCGGCACCGGCGGCAGCGCCGGCAACGCGGGCACCGGGTCTCACACCGGCGCAGCGGGTTCGGCCGGGCACGCCGCCGCAATCGGTCAAGGCGACGGCGGCGCGGGCGGCGCCGGATTCAACGCGACCACCGCGGGCGACTCCGGCGGCAACGGCGGCGTCGGCGGTGACGGCGGCGATCGCGGCAACGGCGGAAACGGTGGCGCCGGTGGATCCGGCGCGGACGGCACCAACGGCGCCGTCGGCAACGCGGTCAACCCCGACGGCGGCAACGGCACGGTCGGCGGCAGCGGCGGCATTGGCGGCGCGGGCGGTAAGGGTGGTTCCGAGGCCGGCAATGGCGGCGCCGGCGGTGTGGGTGGTGCCGGGGGCGCGGGCGGCAACGGTGGCAACGGCGTGACCGGGGCCAACGCCAGCACGGCCGGCGGCAACGGCGCGAACGGCGGCGACGGCGGCGACGGCGCCCTCGGCGGCAATGGCGGCGCGGGCGGTGCCGGCGGTTCCTCCGCGCACGGTACCTCCGGGGCCGACGCTTCCGGAGGTGCCGGCGGTCGTGGTGGTGACGCTGGGGCGGCCGGCAATGGCGGCGCCGGCGGCAACGGCAACGCGACGCACATCGACGGTGGCAACGGCGGTGACGGCGGCGATGTCGGCACCGCCGCCGCGGGCGGCAATGGCGGAGCCGCCGGTGGTACTGGGGCGACAGTCGGCGCCACCGGCGCACACGGCGCCGAGATCATCGGGGCCTCCGGCAACGGCGGCCAGGGCGGCGCGGGATTCACTCCCACCGCGGCAGGGCAATCCGGCGGCGACGGCGGCGCGGGCGGTAACGGCGGTGCCCACGGCAACGGCGGCAACGGCGGTGCCGGCGCGGCAGGCTCTGCCGGAACCAGCGGGCCAGTCGGAAACAACGGCACCCAGGGCAGCGTCAACGGCACCAACGGCGGACAGGGCGGTTCGGGAGGCAACGGCGGCAACGGCGGTGCCGGCGGCACTGGCGGCTCGCTGAGCACCAACACCGCCGGTAACGGCGGCATCGGCGGTGCGGGCGGCGCCGGTGGCAACGGTGGTGTCGGTGGGAAGGGCTTCACCGCCACGGCGCCCGGTGCCGATGGCGGCAACGGCGGCAAGGGTGGTCAGGCCGGTTCTGGCGGCGTCGGCGGTGCGGGCGGTAATGCGGGCACCGCCGCCAACGGAACCGTGGGCAACAACGGCAACGGCGGGGCCGGCGGTAACGCCGGCGATGCCGGAGCGGGCGGCAACGGTGGCGATGGCGCCGCCGGAAATGCGGCCAACCCCAATGGCGGCAACGGGGGCCAGGGCGGCGACCCTGGCAACGTCGCTGGGACCGGTGGCGCCGGCGGCACGGCCGGCGCCACCTCCGGCGGCGGCGGAATCCACGGCGGCCAGGGCGCCGACGGCGTCTCGGCGACCACGGTGTCGGGTAACGGCGGCAACGGTGGGGCAGGTTTCAGCCCGACCAGCATCGCCGAAAACGGTGGCAATGGCGGCGCCGGCGGTAACGGTGGTGCGGCGGGTTCGGCCGGTAACGGCGGCAACGGTGGTGCCGGCGGTGCGGGCGCGACCGGCGTCGGAGGAAATGGCGCGGTCGGTACGGCGGGAACAGCCGGCAACCCGAACGGTGGTGCCGGTGGTTCTGGCGCGGCCGGCGGTAATGGCGGTGCGGGCGGTAGTGGCGGCGCCAGCGGCGCCCTGGTGTCCAACCACGCCGGCAATGGCGGCGTCGGCGGCAAGGGTGGCGACGGTGGTGCCGGTGGCACCGGTGGTGCCGGATTCAACGCGACGACGCCCGGCGTCAACGGTGGTGACGGCGGCAAGGGCGGTCAGGCCGGTTCCGGTGGCACCGGTGGTGCCGGCGGCAACGCGGGTGCGGTGAACGGGGCGGCCACCGCGGGTGTCAATGGCAGCGGTGGTGCCGGTGGTAACGCCGGGACGGCCGGGCAGGGCGGCAACGGCGGCAACGGCGGTAACGGGGATGCCGCAAACCCCAACGGCGGCAACGGCGGTCGTGGTGGCGATGCGGGCAATGTCGCCGGCACCGGCGGTGGCGGCGGTGCGCGCGGGACCGGCGGCACCGGTGGTGTCGACGGAGTGACCGGCGCCAACGGCACGGCGGTGAGCGTGGCCTCCGGTAACGGCGGGAACGGCGGCGCCGGCTTCAGCCCGACCAGCGTGGCCGACAACGGCGGCAATGGTGGCGCGGGCGGTAACGGCGGTGCGGCGGGGTCGGCCGGTAACGGCGGCAACGGTGGTGCCGGCGGTGCGGGCGCGACCGGCGTCGGAGGCACCGGCGCGGTCGGCACCGCGGGCACGGCCGCCAACCCCAACGGCGGTGCCGGGGGATCCGGTGCGGCCGGCGGCAATGGCGGTAAGGGCGGCGTCGGCGGCGCGAGTGGCCTGCTGGGCGTCAACCACGCCGGCAATGGCGGCGCCGGCGGCAAGGGTGGCGACGGTGGTGCCGGTGGCACCGGTGGTGCCGGTTTCAACGCGACGACGCCCGGTGCCAATGGCGGTGACGGCGGCAACGGTGGTCAGGCCGGTTCCGGTGGCACCGGTGGCGCCGGGGGCAACGCGGGTGCGATCAACGGCGCGGCCACCGCGGGTGTCAACGGCAGCGGTGGCGCCGGCGGTAACGCCGGGACGGCCGGGCAGGGCGGCAACGGCGGCAACGGCGGCAACGGGGATGCCGCAAACCCCAACGGCGGCAACGGCGGTCGTGGCGGCGATGCGGGCAATGTCGCCGGCACCGGCGGCGGCGGCGGTGCCCGCGGGACCGGCGGCACCGGTGGTGTCAACGGAGTGACCGGCGCGAGCGGTACTTCCGCGGTCGGCCCATCCGGTAATGGCGGCACCGGCGGTAATGGCTACAACGCGGCCGCCGACCCCAACGCCGCGGCTGGCGCCCGCGGCGGCGACGGCGGTAAGGGCGGCACCGGCGGCTCGATCGGCAACGGCGGCGACGGCGGTGCCGGTGGTACCGGTGCGGCGGGTCAGGCCGGCGGGAACGCCGCCAACGCTGGAGGATCCGGCACGGCCGGACTCACCGGTGGTGCCGGCGGCAACGGTGGTGCGGGCGGCAACGGCGGTGCGGTGTCCGGCGCGGCTGGCAACGGCGGTGTCGGCGGTAAGGGCGGCGTCGGTGGTGCAGGCGGTAGCGGCGCGAACGGCTCGACGGGCATCACTGCCCCCGACGGCGGCGGACTCACCGGTGGCAAGGGTGGCAACGGCGGCAGCGGGGCCATCGGTGGCGCCGGTGGGGTCGGCGGCAACGGCGGTGTCGGAGGCACCGCCACCGACGGCAGCACCGGCAGCCACGGTGTCGGCGGCCAAGGCGGTGCCGGTGGCCAGGGCGGCAGCGCCGGCAACGGCGGTACCGGTGGCACCGGTGCCGGTGGCGGCACCAACGCGGCCGCCGGCAACGGTGGCCAGGGCGGCAACGGCGGAAACCGCGGCACCGGTGGGGCCGGCGGTCTCGGCGGTGACAGCGGTAACGGCCAGCTCGCCTCGAGCGGAGCCGGGGGCGCTACCGGAGCCAGCGGCGGTAACGGCGGCAACGGCGGCGTCGGCGGTAACGGCCAGGGCACCGTCAACGGTGCTGCGCAGATCGGTGGTATCGGCGGCAAGGGCGGCGACGCCGGAACCGTTGGCAACGGCGGGACCGGTGGTGCGGGCGGCAATGGTGCGGTCGGAACGGCCGGTTACACCCCCCCGACTGGCCAGGCAGCCGGTGGCGGTACTGGAGCCAACGGCGCTAACACCACCCAGGCCGGCCAGATCGGTGGTGCCGGTGGCACGGGATCGTCCGCGTCGTGCGCGCTCTTCTTCGGCTGCGGCGACATCAACGCCGGCGATGGCGGTAACGGCGGCAACGGCGGCCAGGCAGCGGCCGGCGGCGCCGGCGGCGCGGGCGGGGGCGCCAATGCACAGACCGGCGGAACCCGCGGCTACGCGTACGGCGGCGACGGTGGCAACGGCGGCAACGGCGGAGACGGCACCAACGGCACGGCCGGGGCCAGCGGCGGCGCCGGTGGCGCGGGCGGCAAGGGCGGTTCGATCGCCGGCAACGGTGGTGACGGTGGTCTCGGCGGCCTTGGTGGTAACGGCGGTGCCGGCGAGAACGGCGGTAACGGTGGCGCAGGCGGCGGCGGCGGTACCGGTGAGAACCACCAGGGCACCGGTTACGCCAAGGGCGGCGACGGCGGCGACGGTGGCACCGGCGGCAAGGGCGGTAACGGTGGCGCGGGCGGTAGCGGCGGCGTCGGTGGCGCCGCGGGGACTGCGCAGGGCATCGGCGCCAACGGAAACGTCGGTGTCGGTGGCGCCGGTGGCACCGGCGGTGCGGCCGGTTCCGGTGGCGCTGGCGGTACCGCCGGGGCGGCCGGATCGGCATCCGCGGGCGGCGCGGTCAGCGCGGACCCGGGCGCGGCTGGCCAGACCGGCACTGGCGGCGGATCCGGAACGAGGGGCACCGATGGCGCACACGGCTAAATCCCTTGCAGGCAAGCGGCTATCCGGCCCGGCACACAGTGCCGGGGCCGGAAAACCGGGCCCGCACGCCGCGTCCTCGGCGGCTGCATCCCCAACCCAGTTGCCCAACTAACTCTCCACCCACAGACACCAGATAGAGGTCATCCCCATGGCTCGTAAGCGTCGCAGCGCAGCACTGCACGGAACCCGCGTCAGCGCAGGGCGTCGGGCGGTCGGTGCCGCCGGTGCGGTGAGCGCCTTTCTGGCACTGGGGATGGCGCCGCAGGCGCAGGCCGACTTCGGTCTGGAGGACCTGTTTGACCCGAACGCCTGGGGGTCGTTGTTCGACGGCGGCACAGGCGATTTGGGCTTCAACTGGGATCAGCTGTTCGCCGGCGACGAGCTGGGCACCGCGCTGAGTGCGGCCTACGCCGATCCGGGTTCGGCGGCGGCGATGCTGGGCGACCCGTTCGGCATCACCGGGTTGCTGGGCCAGTACTTGTTTGAGCCGATGCACGCCGGAATGGTGGCGTGGATCAACGACCCGTTCATCGGCAAGCCGGTGGATGACTTCATCAACACCTGGTTCGGGTTCGGTTCGATCGTCATCGGCAACGGTGCGGCGGGCACCGAGCTCAATCCCGATGGTGGCAACGGGGGTTGGCTGTTCGGAGACGGCGGTGCGGGCTACGACGGTTCGCTGACCGGGGTTGCCGGTGGTGACGGCGGCACTGCCGGGATGTTCGGCAACGGTGGTGCCGGCGGGGCCGGTGGCCTCGGCCTCGACGGTGGTGAAGGCGGCAACGGCGGCAGCTGGATCGGCGTCGGTGGGGCCGGTGGCGCCGGCGGGTCCGGCGGCAATGGCGGTGACGGGGGCGCCGGGCTGGGCTGGATCTACGGCATCGGTGGCAACGGCGGGGCCGGCGGGGACGGTCTGGCCGGGTTCGCCGGTGCGATCGGCGTCGCCGGTGTTGACGGCGGCAACGGTGGCGCGGGCGGCAATGGCGGCGCGGGCGGTAACGGCGGCGCCGGTGGGGCGTCCAAGGCGCTGCTGTACGGCTCCGGCGGCCAGGGCGGCGCGGCCGGAAACGGTGGCGCCGGTGGTGCCGGCGGCCAGGGTCTGGGTGGCGAGGACGGCACCGATGGCGCGGCCGGCACATTCGCCGACGGTGGCTCCGGCAACGGTGGCGATGGCACCGCGGGCTCCAACGGTGGCAACGGCGGTGCCGGTGGTAACGGCGGCGCGGCCGGGGCGGCCGGGGCAGCGGGTGCCACCCATGCGCTCTTCGGCTCGGACGGCAATACCGGTGCGGCCGGCCACGGTGGCGCCGGTGGCGCCGGCGGTGACGGCGGTGACTCCGGGGTGGGCGGCAACGGTGGTGCGGGTGCGGCCGGGACGGCGGCCAACCCGGACGGCGGTGACGGCGGCAACGGTGGCTCGACCGGCACGGCCGGCACCGGCGGTGCGGGCGGCCAGGCCGGCGCCGGTGGTGCGGAGGGCCAGTCGGGTAACGGCGGCGAGGCCTCGACCGGTGCCGCATCCGGCGGCCGAGGCGGCGACGGTTATGACGCCGCCGCAGACCCGAACGCGGCAGCGGGAACCGCCGGCGGCAACGGCGGCAAGGGCGGCAACGCCGGTGACAACGGCAGCGCGGGCATCGGCGGTAACGGCGGAAACGGTGCCGCCGGAGCGGCCGGAACCACCAGCACGGCCGAGGGCGTGGACGGCACCGCCGGCACCGACGGTGGCGCCGGTGGCAACGGCGGCTTGGGTGGCCTGAACGCCGACGGAATCACCTACGCCACAACAGGATTAGGCGGCGATGGTGGTGCCGGCGGTCAAGGTGGCCACGGCTACACCGGCTTGAGTGGCGCGATTGCCGGCGCGGACGGCGAGAGCGGCAGCAACGGTGGTGCCGGTGGCAACGGCGGTGCCGGGGGTACCGGCTCGGTCGCGGGCCAGCAGGGTGCCGGTGGTGCCGGGGGTAACGGCGGTAACGGCGGCGACGGCGTGGCCGGGGATGCGGGCATCGACGGCACGTCGGCCGACCACGACGGCACGGCCGGCGGCGACGGTGGCAATGGCGGCAACGCCGGCACCGGTGGTGCGGGCGGCCAGGGCGCCGGCGGCATCGCGGCCAGTGGCAACGACGGCACCGCGGGCCTCGGCGGCAATGGCGGCAACGGCGGTAACGGCCTCGCCGGAGTGGACAGTACCCAGGCGGGTATCGACGGCACCGCCGGCGGCAGCGGTGGTGTCGGCGGTAACGGCGGACAGGGTGGCCTGCTGGCGGGCAGCAGCACCGACCGCGCCGCCTCCGGTAACGGTGGAAATGGCGGTTCCGGTGCCAAGGGCGGCAACGGATTCACCGGCGCAGACGGCACTATCCCGGGCGCTGATGGTGTGAGCGGCACCAATGGTGGCGCCGGGGGCAACGGCGGCGCCGGCGGTTCCGGTGCGACGGCGGGCCAGCAGGGCGTCGGCGGCGTCGGTGGCAATGGCGGTAGCGGCGGCAATGGTGCGGCAGGTACCGCGGGTACCGACGGCGTCGTGAACAGTCACGACGGCACGGCCGGCGGTAACGGTGGCAACGGCGGCAACGCGGGCACCGGTGGTGCGGGCGGTCAGGGCGCCGATGGCACCGCGGCCAGTGGCAACGACGGCACCGCGGGCCTCGGTGGCAATGGCGGCAAGGGCGGCAACGGCCTTGCGGGTCTGGACGGCGCCGGGCCGGCAGTGAACGGCACCGCCGGGGGCAATGGTGGTGCCGGCGGCAACGGTGGGCAAGGTGGCCTGCTGGCGGGCAGCAGCACCGACCGCGCCGCCTCGGGTGCCGGTGGCGACGGAGGCGCCGGAGCCAAGGGCGGCAACGGATATACCGGTACCAACGGCCTCACCCCGGGTGCCGACGGTGGTAGTGGCACCAATGGTGGTGCCGGCGGCAACGGTGGCGCCGGCGGGACCGGCTCGACGGCCGGCCAGCACGGTGCCGGGGGTGCCGGTGGCAATGGCGGTAGCGGCGGCAATGGTGCGGCCGGCAGCGTGGGTGTCGACGGCACGTCGGCCAACCACGACGGCACGGCCGGCGGCAACGGCGGCAGGGGCGGCAACGCGGCACTCGGTGGCGCAGGCGGCGAGGGCGCAGGCGGCATCCACGCAGCCAACGGCACCAACGGCACCGCAGGACTCGGCGGCAACGGCGGCCAGGGCGGCAGCGGCCTGACCGGAACCGACAGCACACAGGCCGGTGTGGACGGTGCCGCCGGCGGTAGTGGTGGTGTCGGCGGCAACGGTGGTCTCGGCGGCCTGCAGGCGGGCAGCACCACCGACCGGGCCACCTCCGGCACCGGCGGCAATGGTGGGGCTGGTGGTAAGGGCGGCAATGGATTTACCGGTGCCGATGGCGCTACCCCGGGTGCTGATGGTGTCAGTGGCACCAACGGTGGTGCCGGCGGTAATGGTGGCGCGGGTGGTTCCGGCTCGACGGCCGGTCAGCACGGTGCCGGTGGTGTCGGTGGCGATGGCGGCAGCGGTGGTAAGGGTGCGGCCGGCAGCGTGGGCGTTGATGGCACGTCGAGCAATCACGACGGCACGGCCGGCGGCAACGGTGGCAATGGTGGCAACGCTGGCGCGGGAGGCACCGGTGGTCAGGGCCCGAGCGGTGCGGCGGCCAGTGCCTCGAACGGCACCGCGGGCCTCGGCGGCAACGGCGGGTCCGGCGGTAAGGGCCTCGACGGAACCGACAGCACCACAGCGGGTGTGGACGGAACTGCGGGCGGCGCTGGTGGTTTGGGCGGCAACGGTGGTCAGGGCGGTTTGCTCGCGGGCAGCACCACCCAGCACGCGGCGTCCGGTGTCGGTGGCAATGGTGGCGCTGGTGGTAAGGGCGGCAATGGATTTACCGGTGCCGATGGCGCTGCGCCGGGTGCTGATGGTGTCAGTGGCACCAACGGCGGCCAGGGTGGTAACGGTGGCGCCGGTGGTTCCGGCTCGACGGCCGGCCAGCACGGTGCCGGGGGTGCCGGTGGCGATGGCGGCAGCGGTGGTAAGGGTGCGGCCGGCAGCGTGGGCGTCGATGGCACGTCGAGCAATCACGACGGCACGGCCGGCGGTAATGGTGGTAACGGCGGTAACGCCGGCCTCGGTGGTGAGGGTGGTCAGGGCCCGAGCGGTGCGGCGGCCAGCGGCTGGAATGGCATCGCGGGCCTCGGCGGCAACGGCGGGTCCGGCGGCAAGGGCATCGACGGGACCAACAGCACCACAGCGGGTGTGGACGGAACTGCCGGCGGCGCTGGTGGTTTGGGCGGCAACGGTGGTCAGGGCGGTTTGCTCGCGGGCAGCACCACCCAGCACGCGGCGTCCGGTACCGGCGGCAATGGTGGTGCTGGTGGTAAGGGCGGCAACGGATTTACCGGCTCCAGCGGCGTCAACGCCGGCAGTAACGGTGAATCCGGAACCAACGGCGGCCAGGGCGGCAACGGTGGCTCCGGAGGCACCGGCGCCACCGGCGGCGCCGGCGGCAACGCGGGCAACGGCGGCGTCGGCGGCAACGGCGGCAACGGAATCGACGGCGCCAACGCCGCGTCCGCCGGTGCGGACGGCCAGAACGGCGGCACGGGCGGCAACGGCGGTCAGGGTGGTGCCGGCGGTCAGGGGGGCAACGCCGGTACCTCGACCTCCGGCAACGCAGCCGCCAACGGCAACGGTGGCAGTGGCGGGCGGGGCGGCGACGCGGGCACGGCCGGCAACGGCGGCAGGGGTGCCGACGGTGACGTCACCAACCCCGACGGCGGCAAGGGCGGCAACGGTGGCGAGGTCGGCACCGCCGGCAACGGCGGATCGGCCGGCTCGCACGGCAGCGGTGGTGCCAGCGGCACGAACGGAGCCACCGGGGCTGGTGGCACCGCGATCACCGGCCCGGCCGGCAACGGCGGACAGGGTGGCAACGGCTTCAGCTCCACCAGCTCGGCTGAGAACGGCGGTGACGGCGGCAACGGCGGTGCAGGCGGCGCCGGCGGCTCACACGGCAACGGCGGCGACGGCGGCATCGGTGGTGCGGGTGCCACCGGCGTCGGCGGTACCGGTGCAGCCGGCACCGCGGGAACGGCAGCTCAACCCGATGGCGGCGCGGGCGGCTCCGGCCTATCCGGCGGCAACGGTGGCAAGGGCGGCGACGGCGGTGCCAGTGGCAACCTCGCAGCCAACCACGCCGGTAACGGTGGCGCCGGTGGAGTCGGTGGCGCGGGTGGCAACGGTGGGACCGGTGGCGCCGGCTACGACGCCGCCACCGACCCCAACGCGGCGGCCGGCACCAACGCAGGTAACGGCGGCAATGGCGGTGAGGCTGGATCCGGGGGTGCGGGCGGCGCCGGCGGTAACGCCGGTGCGGTCAACGGCGCGGCCGGCGCGGGTGCCAACGGCAACGGCGGCAACGGCGGCAACGCCGGCGTCGCGGGCCAGGGCGGCAACGGCGGCAACGGTGCTGACGGCAACGCCACCACCCCGAACGGCGGCAACGGCGGAAACGGGGGCGACCCGGGCAACGTTGCCGGCACTGGCGGCGCCGGCGGCGCGCACGGCACCGGCGGAAGCGGTGGCGTCGACGGTACGAACGGTGCCAGCGGCACCCCGGTCACTACGGCGTCCGGCAATGGCGGCAACGGAGGCAACGGCTACAACGCCGCTACGGACCCCGCCGCCGTTCCGGGCACCAATGGCGGCGCCGGCGGCAACGGCGGCAACGGTGGCATGGCCGGCAACGGTGGCAACGGTGGAACCGGTGGCAGCGCGGCTACCGGTGTGGGCGGCGCCGGTGCGGCCGGCACGGCCGGAGATGCCCTCAACCTCAACGGCGGCAACGGACTTCAGGGTGATTCCGGTGGCGACGGCGGCACCGGCGGCAATGGCGGCAATGGTGGCCTGCTGAGCGTCAACACCGCGGGCAACGGCGGCAACGGCGGCGTGGGCGGTGACGGTGGTGCCGGCGGCACCGGCGGAGCCGGCTACAGCCCGACCGCTGCCGGAGCCAACGGCGGTGACGGCGGTAACGGCGGCGAGGCCGGTTCGGGTGGCACCGGTGGTGCCGGCGGCAATGCCGGAACCGCGCAGAACGGCAGCGTGGTCGGCGCCAACGGCAACGGCGGCAAGGGCGGCAACGCCGGCAGCGCCGGCCAGGGCGGCGACGGCGGCAGGGGTGCCGACGGCGATGCCACCACCCGCAACGGTGGCGACGGCGGAAACGGTGGTGACGCCGGCAATGTCGCGGGCACCGGCGGTCAGGGCGGCGCGGCCGGTACCACGGTCGGCGGCGGCGGAACGGCCGGCGGATCCGGAGCCAGCGGCACCCCGGCTGCCGGGCCGACCGGCAACGGCGGCAACGGCGGCGACGGCTACAACCAGCCTGGAGCCGGTGACGGCGGCCAGGGCGGTGCCGGCGGCGACGGCGGAAACATGGGCAATGGTGGCGACGGCGGGCGCGGCGGCGACGGCAGTGCCGCCGCCGGCGGGTAAGCGTCAGGTCGTCGAGTGAACGGATGCCCGCGATGAGAACGCTGCCCTGGCACGCCAGGGCAGCGGGGCCGAGCACCTGTCAGCACAGGAAGCGCTCCGTACCCCGAGCTGCGTCCATCCGGTTCCGGATGGCTCAGGTAAGTACCGCGAAGACATGGGTGGATAGCTCGACGCCCCGCGGATTCTCCGTGGCGGATCGATCTCCGATCTGACTGTTGCCGCGCGGTAGGCGCGGCGATAGCCGAGCAAAAACATCACAACCATCCATCGGCCCACGCAGTGGGCCACCGTTTGAGAACTTGGGGCAGTACATGACTGGAAAGCGTGAGAGCGCACGGCAGACCGGAGCCGGGCGGCGCACAGGGGACTCGCGTCGTCGAGTGCTGGGTGCGGGTTCGGCGGCAGCGGCATTTTTGGCGTTCGGTGTGTCGCCGTTGGTGTCGGTGCCGGTGGCGCAGGCTGATGGTGAGTTTGATTGGCTGCTGGATGTTTTCGGTTCGGGGGCGTGGTCGGCTGCCGAGGTGGACGCTGGGGGTGCGTTCGATTGGGGGTCGTTGTTTGACTCGTCGGCGGGGTTGGCCGGTGGTGATGCGTTTGATCTGACGGCGTTGGTTGAGGCGTACATCTATGCGCCGTTGCATGCCGGCATGGTCGATTGGCTTGAGAGCCCGTTGGGTGTTCAGGTCGGCTCGTTTGTCAATGACACGTTCGGGTTCGGCTCGATCATCATTGGTAATGGCGCTGTTGGTGTTGCCGGTGTTGATGGTGGCAATGGTGGTGCGGGCGGTTGGTTGTTCGGTGATGGTGGTGCTGGTGTCGCCGGTGGTGATGGTGGCGCGGCCGGTTTGTTCGGCAATGGCGGCGCCGGCGGCGCGGGTCTGGCGGGCTTGGCCGGTGGCGACGGTGGCGCCGGTGGTTCATGGATGGGCGTCGGCGGGGTCGGCGGTATCGGCGGTGATGGTGGTGGCGCCGGCGGTAATGGCGGCGACGGCGCGGGTTGGCTGTTCGGCTCCGGTGGTGCTGGCGGTGCCGGCGGTGTCGGCGCGGCCGGCGTGGCGGGCATCGACGGAGCTAGCGGCGTGTGGGCCAACGGGGGTAGCGGCAACGGCGTGGTCGGTGGCAACGGTGTTGTTGGCGGCAATGGTGGCAATGGTGGTGTCGGCGGCAAGGCTTCGGGCTTTTTCGGCAACGGCGGCAATGGTGGTGTCGGCGGTGTCGGTGGTGCGGGCGGTAACGGTGGCCGTGGTGGTGACGGTGCTGTTGGACAGTGGGATGTGGCTGCCAGCAATGGAATTGGTGGTGATGGTGCCGGTGGTGGTGACGGCGCCAATGGTGGCCAGGGTGGCCAGGGTGGTCTGGCTGGTGCGGGCACCAGCCTGGGTTCGGCGGGTGTCAACGGCCTGGGCGGCCAGGGTGGTGCCGGCGGCAACGCCGGGATCGCCGGTAATGGCGGTGACGGGGCCGAAGGGACAGCGGGCAACACCGGCGGTGGCCGCGGCGCCGACGGCGGAAACCCGGGCGCGATCGGCCACGGCGGTCAGGGCGGCCTGAATGGTGGGTCGACCACCGAGCGTGCGGCCAGTGGCGCCGACGGTCAGGCGGCCGGGCACGGCGGTAACGGCGGTAATGGCGGCGACGGGTTCGACGTGGCGGCCTACAACGCCGCCCACGCAGGCGAACTGGGCTTCAAGGCGCTCACCCTGGCCGGCGGCAACGGCGGTCTTGGTGGCAACGCCGGCGCGGTCGGTGACGGCGGTACCGGCGGCAACGGCGGCAACGGCGGGGACGGCGGTAAGGGCGGCAACAGTGGTGTGCTGCTGGAGAACGGGCACGGCGGCAAGGGCGGTGCCGGCGGCAACGGTGGCAACGGTGGCGCGGGCGGTGCCGGCGGTTGGGAGGCCGGCCAAGGCGGTGCCGGTGGTACCGGTGGCAAGGGTGGTGCCGGCGGCGTCGGCGGCGACGCCCTGAACCCCAACTCCGGAACCGGTGGTGACGGTGGTGTCGGCGGCCGGGGCGGTCTCGGTGGTGCCGGCGGCGCCGGATACACCGGCGCGGCCGGCGTTCAAGGTGTCAACGACGGTGCGGGTGAGAACGGCGGCAATGGTGGTGCCGGTGGTACCGGTGGCGAGGGTGGTGCCGGCGGTAACGCGGGCAACGGCGCCACCGGCAACGGTGGAAACGGCAACGGCGGTGCCGGCGGTAAGGGCGGCGACGCGGGCGCCGGGGGCGACGGCGGCAGGGGCGCCGACGGCGACGCCACCTACCTCGACGGTGGCCGGGGTGGCAACGGCGGCAATGCCGGCATCGAAGGTGCCGGTGGTGCCGGCGGTAGCGCCGGAACTGGCGGTAACGGCGGCACAGCCGGCCTGCACGGAGCCGGCGGCAATCAGGTGACCAGTGGCGGAAACGGCGGTAACGGCGGCGACGGCTTCACCTCGACGGTGGCCGGCGCCTCCGGTGGTAACGGCGGCGCGGGTGGCGACGGCGGCAACCTCGGTAACGGCGGTAACGGCGGCGCCGGTGGCAACGGTGTGGCCGGCACCAACGGTGTCGGGACCGACGCCGGCGGCAACGGCAACTCCGGCACCAGCGGTGGTTCCGGTGGCTTCGGTGGCAAGGGTGGCAACGCCGGCACCGGCCTGAGCACCCTGACCGGCGGCACCGGTGGTGCCGGTGGTTCGGGCGCCGACGGTGGCGATGCCGTGGCCGGTGCGATCGGCTCTGCCGGTTCGTTCACCTCCGGTGACGGCAATGGCGGGGCCGGCGGCAACGCCGGGACGGCCGGTGCCGGCGGCAGCGGCGGCAATGGCGGGGCGGGTGGCAGCAACGGCGACGGCAGCTCGGCCGCGACCGGCACGGGCGGCAACGCCGGCAGCGGCGGCGCGGGTGCCCAGGGCGGTGACGGTGGCGCAGGTGCCCACGGCGACGCAGCGCACCTCAACGGCGGCAACGGTGGCCGCGGTGGGGACTCCAGCCAGGGCGGTGCCGCGGGCACGGCCGGCACCGGCTCCACGACGGGCAGCGCCGGATCCCAGGGCGCGGGTGTCGCCGGCCCGGCCGGCAACGGCGGCCAGGGCGGTGACGGCTACACCTCCGGGGTGGCCGGCGAATCGGGCGGCAACGGTGGTGCCGGTGGCGATGGCGGCAACCTGGGCAACGGCGGCAACGGCGGCGCCGGTGGCGACGGTGTGGCCGGCACCAACGCCGTCGGCACCGACGGCAACGGCAATGGCAACTCCGGGACTGCCGGTGGCTCGGGTGGCTCGGGCGGTAAGGGAGGCAACGCCGGTACCGGCTTGACCTCGTTGACCGGCGGCGCCGGTGGCAATGGTGGTTCGGGTGCCGACGGTGGTGACGCCGCGGCCGGCGTGACCGGTGCGGCCGGGTCGTTCGCCACCGGTGACGGCAACGGTGGGGCCGGCGGTAACGCCGGGACGGCCGGCGCCGGCGGTAGCGGCGGCAACGGCGGTGCGGGCGGCACCAACGGCAACGGCAGCTCCGCTGCGGCCGGAACCGGCGGCAACGCGGGCAGCGGTGGTGACGGCGCCGCGGGCGGAAATGGTGGCGCCGGTGCCAACGGCGATGCAAACAACCTCAACGGCGGCAACGGTGGCCGCGGTGGCGACTCCAGCCAGGGCGGCGCCGCGGGCACGGCCGGTACCGGCGCGTCTACCGGCGCCACCGGATCGCAGGGCGCCGGGGTCAGTGGCCCGGTCGGCAACGGCGGCCGCGGTGGTGACGGCTTCACCGCCAGCACGGCCGGCGCGTCCGGCGGCAACGGTGGTGCCGGTGGTGACGGCGGCAACCTCGGCGACGGGGGCGACGGTGGTGCCGGCGGCAGCGGTGTCGCGGGCATCGACGGCGTCGCCGCCACGGCCGCGGGCGACAACGGCACCAGCGGTACCGACGGCGGGTCCGGCGGCAACGGTGGTGCGGGTGGCCTCGGCGGCTCCCTCTCCGGTCATGGCGGCAACGGCGGTAGCGGCGGTGCGGGCGCCCAGGGCGGAAACGCGGGCGCCGGGGCGGCCGGGGTGAACGGCAGCTACCTCAACAGCGGTGACGGTTCTGGCGAGAAGGGCGGCGACGCCGGGGTCGCCGGCAACGGCGGCCGGGGCGGCAACGGCGGTGCGGCCGGCGGTGTGGCCGCGGGCGGCACCGGAGCCGACGGCGCGGTGGGCGCGGCCGGGTCCGGCGGGGCCGGCGGCGACGGCGCAGCCGGTGGTAACGGCGGTGACGGTGCGGCCGGCGACGCGACCAACCTCAACGGCGGCAACGGCGGAGCCGGGGGCAACTCGAGCACCGGTGGTAACGGCGGCGCGGTCGGCACCGGCGCAGGCGCGGCGACCGGCGGAACCGCCGGCAGCAGCCCAACCGGCCCAGCCGGCAACGGCGGTGCGGGCGGTTCGGGCTTCACCAACGCGGCCGGCGTCGGTGGCGACGGCGGTACGGGCGGCGACGGCGGCAACATCGGCAACGGTGGAGCGGGCGGCTCCGGCGGCAACGGCGGCAACGGCATCGACGGCGACCAGGGCACGCTGGCTGCCATCAGCGGCACCGACGGCACCGCGGGCTTCCACGGCGGTAAGGGCGGCGACGGTGGTGTCGGCGGCTCGACGGCCGGCAACGGTGGCGCCGGTGGCGTCGGCGGTGCCGGAGGTAAGGGCGGGTCAGGCGGTGACGGCCTGGCCGGCACCAGCGCCACTCTGGCCGGCGGTGCCGGTACCGATGGCGGGTCCGGCGGCAACGGCCAGGCCGGTGGCTATGGCGGTGCCGGCGGCAATGGTGGCGCCTCGGCCCACGGGACCGCGGGTGCCAACGGCAACGGCGGCGCGGGCGGTGCGGGCGGTAACGCCGGCACACCCGGTGACGGCGGCAACGGCGGCAACGGTGACGCGGTCACCATCAACGGCGGCAACGGCGGTGCGGGCGGTAACGCCGGCACCGCGGGCAACGGCGGCGCCGGTGGGGCGCACGGCACCGGCGGAACCGGCGGCACCAACGGCGGCGACGGGGCAGACGGCACCGGGGTCACTGGTCCGGCAGGCAACGGTGGCACGGGCGGCAACGGCTACAACGCTGCCAACGACGCCGGCGCGGACGGCGGCACCAGCGGCGGCAACGGTGGAGCCGGCGGTGACGGCGGCAACATCGGCAACGGTGGCAATGGTGGCGTCGGCGGTGACGGTAAGACCGGCGTCGGCGGGACCGGTGCGGCCGGCACCGCGGGCACCCTCGCAGCCCCGAACGGTGGTGCCGGTGGCCAAGGCCTGGCCGGCGGCGACGGCGGCAAGGGCGGCGCGGGCGGCAACGGCGGTTCGCTGGCGGCCAACGTCGCAGGCAACGGCGGAAACGGTGGTAGCGGTGGAGCGGGCGGCGCCGGCGGCACCGGCGGCGCGGGATATGACGCCAGCACCGGATCGGTGGCCGGCGCGAGCGGCGGCAATGGCGGCAACGGCGGGGAAGCCGGATCCGGCGGCACCGGTGGGGCCGGCGGCAATGCCGGTACCACCAGCCACGGCACTGCCGGCACCAACGGCGATGGCGGCAACGGCGGCAGCGCCGGCACCGCGGGCGAAGGTGGCCAGGGTGGCAACGGTGCCGCCGGCGACGCCAGCACCCCCAACGGCGGCAACGGCGGCAACGGCGGTGACCCGGGCAGCATCGCCGGCACCGGCGGCAACGGCGGCGCGGCCGGAACCACGGCCGGTGCCGGGGGCACCGACGGGACCGACGGCGCGAACGGAACACAGGCCATCGGCCCGTCGGGCAACGGCGGTAACGGCGGCGCCGGATACGACCCGTCCCAAGACCCGAACGCGGGAACAGGTGCCTCCGGTGGTGCCGGCGGCACGGGCGGTAACGGCGGCGCGATCGGCGACGGTGGCGACGGTGGTGCCGGCGGTAGTGGCACGGCGGGGGTGGCCGGCCTCAGCGCTACCGTCGCGGGCGACTCCGGTCTCCAGGGCCAGGACGGTGGCGCGGGCGGTAACGGCGGCGCGGGCGGACTCGGCGGCGCCCTGTCCGGTAACGGTGGCGCTGGCGGCGCCGGCGGTTCGGGTGCCGACGGTGGCCAGGGCGGCAGCGGCATGAGCGGTGCTGCCGGCGCGGTGGCATCCGGAATCGCCGGGCAGGCCAACAACGGCCAAGACGGTGGCGACGGTGCCATCGGCGGTCAGGGCGGTAACGGTGGCAACGGTGGTCTCGGTGGAACCGCGGCCCACGGCAGCACCGGCAGCCTCGGTGCGGGCGGCAACGGTGGCAACGGCGGCGCCGGCGGCACCGCGGGTAATGGTGGCGCCGGCGCGAACGGCGATGCCACCACCCAAACCGGCGGTGACGGTGGCGACGGTGGCGACGTCGCCTACCCGAGCGCCGCGGGCGGCAACGCCGGGACCGGCTCCGGCAACGCCACGGCAGGCAGTGCGGGCAGCGTGCCCGGCGGCCCGGTCGGCAACGGCGGGAACGGCGGTGACGGCTGGAACAACACCGGAACCTCCGGAATCGGCGGCGCCGGTGGTGCCGGTGGCGACGGCGGCAACCTGGGCCTCGGCGGCGATGGCGGCCACGGTGGCAACGGTCCGAACGGATCAGGACCCAACGGCTGATCCTGGTTGAACAGACCGACGCGGCCGCCCCGGCAATGGGGTGGCCGCGTCGCTTTTTTGGGCGTGGTAAACGGGGAAGATGGCGGTTCTTATTGCGAACTGTTGTCCTTATCGCCACAGGTCGCGAAGCGTTACTGGAGGGTAATCGGGACAGCGGCATTCGTAGTTGATTGCGAAGTCCCGATCTCACCCGTAGAAACCCTGCGGCGAGGTCGCATAACCGAGGCCGCCGGCCTTATATCGCCGCCGGGGGCGGGGTCGCGCCGGCGCCGCCGCGAAGGCGCCGGCGCCATCGCGGCATCGGAGGCGTTCGCCAAATCGTGGGTGCCGGCCCGCCGAGGCGACGTGGCTGCCGGTGACCTGCACCTGGTGGTCCTAGGGGGCCTGATCGGTGGCCGGTGACGCCGAGCCTGCAACTGCCAGCAAACGCTTTGAGCGCGCGATCGCTTTGCTGAGAGCCTGTGCCGCGACGCTTAACTGTTAGTTACCTGTGAAGACGTAAATGACAACACTAGTTGTAAGTCTATTTACGGAGCATAACTAACCGTAATCAGGGGTAACAAGCGTCAATCTAGATCTTTAGTCTGCTGCAGTGTACCGGGGTTGACTGACTGAGAATCGCTGTTAACGTAGCTCCCTAACGAGATTGCTGTGCCCGCATTATGCGTCAGTTAAGGGGGAAGGCGTCATGGCTAGTCATCGTGAGGGTGGGTCCAAGGGTCGTCGCAACCGTGTCTTCGGTGCCGGGACCGTGGTCGGTGCGTTCTTCGCGTTTGGGTTGGGGCCGTGGGCGGGGGCGCCGGCCGCGCATGCCGACTTTGACGATGTGTTGATCGACCTGTTGGGCGCCGACCTCGGTAACGCTGTTGCCGATCTGGGTGCCAACTGGGGTGACCAGGCTGCCTGGGCGGTGGTATTCGACCCGGGGAGTTGGACCCCCTTCTTTGATGGCCTCGGTGAACCGGCCATGTGGGATGCGATCCTGGCGGATCTGAATCTGGCCGGTATCGGGGCCGCCTCCCTTGACCTTCCGGGTGCCTCGGATGCGTCGTTCAATTGGAGCGAGATTAATTGGCTGATGCCATTCGGTGACGGAGCGGACGGCACCGCCGCCCACCCCGATGGTGGGGCCGGTGGCTGGATCTTCGGCAGTGGCGGTACGGGCTGGGACTCCGACGGTGCGGGCGGTATTGACGCCGGCGGCTCCGGCGGGCAGGGCGGCCTGTTCGGTGGTAACGGCGGCGACGGTGGCTCCGGCTACGACGGTGGTGCCGGTGGCGACGGCGGTGCCGCCGGTCCCTTCGCCTGGTTCAGTCACGGCGGGGCGGGTGGTGCTGGCGGTGAGGCGGTCACCGCGGGTGGCGATGGTGGTGCCGGCGGCGCCGGTGGTGACGCCTCCCAGTGGGGTCTGTTCAGCACGCCCGGTATCGGTGGCAATGGTGGCGACGGATTGGCCGGTGCTGCAGGCGCTCTCGGCAGCTTTGTCACCGGAGACGGCAACGGCGGCTCCGGGCAAGCCGGCGGTAGCGGCGGCAACGGTGGTGCCGGCGGTAGGGGCTCGACATTCTTCGGCGTCGGTGGCAACGGCGGCGCGGCGGGGAATGGTGCCGCGGGCGGCGAGGGTGGCGGCGGTGCCGCTGGGCACGATGCCGACCTGCTCGGCAATGCCGCCATCGGTGGAAACGGTGGCGCGGGCGGCGCCGGCGGTGACGCGGGCGAGGCCGGTGCGGGCGGCGCAGGCGGTTGGTTCGCCAGTGCGGGCGGTGCGGGTGCGGGAGCCGACGCCGGTGCCGGTGGTAATGGCGGCGTAGGCGGCAATGGTGGTAACGCGAACGGCGCGACCGGCGACGCCGGTGTCAACGCTGTCGTCGGCAGCGGCGCCGACGGCGGTAGTGGCGGTATGGGCGATGACGGCGGTGCCGCGGGCAACGGTGGTGTCGGTGGTGCCGGCGGTGCCGCGGGTACCTCGACGAACGGCACTACGGCGACTGACGGCTCCGGCGGCCAGGGTGGCAATGGTGGTGACGCCAAGGGGGGAACCGGTGGTGCCGGTGGTAAGGGCGCCGGCGGGGGCAGCAATGCGGTCGCCGGCAACGGCGGCGACGGCGGGACTGGTGGTGCCGGCGGCACGGCCGGTACTGGTGGTGCCGGCGGCGCCAATGGGAGCGGCATCGGTACAGGCGCCAGTGGGACGAATGGGTCTTCTGCCGGCGGCGCGGGTGGTGCCGGTGGCCAAGGCGGCAAGGGCATCGGCACGTACAACTTGTTCGGCGACGCCCAGGCCGGCGGCACCGGCGGCACCGGCGGTATGGGCGGGGCAGGTAGCAACGGCAGCGTCGACGGCAACGGTGGTGCCGGCGGCGCAGGTGGCGACGGCGCCAGCAACGGAACCGGTGGCAGTGGCGGCAGCGGCGGTGCGGGTGGCGACGGCGCTCAAGGCAGTGTCAGCGGACCGGGCTACGGCGGTGGCGGTGGCGGCGGTGGCGGTGGCGGCAGCGTCTTCACCAACGGCGGGGCCTCCGCGAGCGGAACTGCCACGGGCGGTGACGGCGGTTCCGGCGGTGCGGGTACTGCCACGGCTGCCGGCGGCCACGGCGGCACCGGCGGGCAGGGCAAGATTTCCGCCTTCGGAGCCGGCAGCAGCGCTGGCGGCACAGCTACGGGCGGTAACGGTGGCAATGGTGGGATCAACGGCGGCACAGGTGG
The DNA here is from genome assembly GCF_045310925.1 of Mycobacterium sp. SMC-15. Classification (NCBI taxonomy): domain Bacteria; kingdom Bacillati; phylum Actinomycetota; class Actinomycetes; order Mycobacteriales; family Mycobacteriaceae; genus Mycobacterium; species Mycobacterium sp. SMC-15. Next base: position 212,648 of record NZ_JBJIAJ010000002.1, read on the forward strand.
TGACGGTGGCGCCGGGCTCATCGACGCGAAACTGGGCGGAAGTGTCACCGGTGGTGCAAGCACCGCCGCTACCGGCGGAATCGGTGGCAACGGTGTGAACGGTGGTGCCGGCGGTGATGGTGGCGCGGGCGAGATAACGACAACCGGTGGTGACGCTGCGACTGTGGGCGGCACTTCCTCTGGCACGGCCAACGGCGGCGCGGGCGGCACCGGCACCGGCGCTGGCAGCACCGGCGGCAACGGTGGTGCCGGAACGATCCGAAGTGGCTATCAGCAGACCTACCTGGGCCAGGGTGGCCCCGGAGGTACCGCCAGCGGCACCGCGACGGGTGGAACCGGAGGCGACGCCACCGGTGGCGGCACCGGCGGTAACGCCGGGTCCGGCGGTGTCATCGCGGGCGGAACCGGATCGACGTCCCAGGGAATCGGCATCGGTGGCAATGGTGGAGATGGGCTGGACGGTGGCACGGGCGGTAACGGAGCCACCGGGCAGATCACCGTTTTGAACAGCGGGTCCCACGCCACGGGTACGGGCCACGGCGGTAACGGCGGCACCGGCACCGGCGCAGACAGCAAGGGTGGCGCCGGGGGCACCGGCTGGGCTCAGGTCCTGAGCCAGGACAGCACCATCGCCAATGCCTCCGCCACCGGCGGCGATGGCGGCTCCGGCAGTAACGGCGGCATCGGCGGCGCCGGCGGCACGGGCGTGATGCAAACCGCCGCAGGCCCGGGTAGCCCCGGCACCAGCGGAGCCAACAGCAGCATTACCGACAGTTCGGTCAGCGGAGCCAAGGGCGGCGACAGCAATACGGCCGGCGTCACCGGCGGTGGCGGAGGCCGGGGGAACCTGGTGACCGGCAGCCGCTCTGTCGACACCACCGGTGGCGACCAGATCGATGGCGTCACGGTCCAAGGCGGCGACGCGAACGGCGCCGCTGTAGGCGGTAGCGCTGATCTGTCCGCCACGAATGGCTCGACGATCACTGATTCGCAGGTTATCGCCGGCGACGGCGGGGCTGGTGGATACGTGACTATGACCGCCGACGACGGCTCCACCATCTCCGGCAGCAGTGCCACTGGTGCTGACGGTGGGTCCGGTGGTCTGGGCGGTTACGCCACGGTGAGCGCTACCGACGGGGCCAGCATCTCCGACAGTCACGCGATCGGCGGCCACAACAGCGACACCGCTGTTGGCGGCAAGGCAACGGTGTCGGCCGACGGCGCAAACAGTGCCGTGGACGGCAGCACCGCGACCGGCGGCAACGCCGGTTCTGGTGATGCCAACGGCGGCGTCGGCGGCAAGGGTGGCGACGCCCTGGCGGGGGCGAGCCAGGGCGGCACGGTCAGCGACGCCACCGCTACCGGTGGTGACGGCGGCGCCGGTACCAATGGTGGACACGGCGGTGCGGGTGGCTATTCCGAGGTCAGTGCTGGGCTGCAGGGCGGCACCGGGGGCAGCGCCACCGGCGCAGGCGCCGGTGGTGATGGTGGTAGCGCGGACGGGGCCGGCAGCGTCGGAGGCAGCGGAGGTAGCGGCAATATCCAGGGTGGCTTTGTCCGGCCGGGTATTGGTGGAAATGACGGTGCGGCAAGTGGTTTCGGAACTGGAGGGCACGGTGGTGCCGCTTCCGGTGGTGGTCACGGCGGTAGCGGCGGTATCGGCAGTGTGGTGGCCGGTGGCAACGGTGCCGTGGCTGATGGCTCCGGTATCGGCGGCAATGGTGGTGACGGTCTTGCCGGTGCTACCGGCGGCAATGGCAGTAGCGGTCAGGTGGGTGCCTTCGCTGATGGGGCCCATGCCAGCGGTACTGGCCAGAGCGGCAATGGTGGCGACGCCACAGGCGCGGGCAGTGTCGGCGGGGCCGGCACTATCGGCAATATTCAGGCGTTCGGCGTCAACAGCGCGGCCAGCGGAACTGCCACCGGTGGCGATGGTGGTGCGGCTGGCAACGGTGGTCACGGTGGCGCCGGTGGTCAGGGCAGGATCGTTGCCAACGCGACCGGTAGCCAGGCCACCGACAGTATCGCCACGGCCGGCGCCGGTGGTGATGCCTCCGGCGGCGGGACCGGTGCCCTCGGGGGTCAGGCGTATGTCAATGCCGGGACGTTCGGTGACGCCGGCAGCGGCGGCGACATCTCGGGCAGCACCGCTATCGGTGGTACGGCTAGTGACTTCAACGGCGGCATTGGGCAGGTGCTCGCGGTCAACGGCACTGTCTCCGACAGCAGTGCCATCGGTGCTGATGGTGGGTCGGCTGGTCTGGGTGGTTATGCCACGGTCAACGCCACCGACGGTGGCAGCATCTCCGACAGTCACGCAATCGGCGGCCACAACAGCGACACCGCTGTCGGCGGCGCGGCCACCATCTCTGCCGACGGTGCGAACAGCACAGTGGCCGGCAGCACCGCAACCGGCGGCAACGCGGGAAGCGGTGACGCCAACGGGGGTGTGGGCGGCAGCGGCGGTGCGGCCGACATCGAGGCGGTTCAGGGAGCCGCCGTAACCGACTCCACAGCCACCGGCGGCGTGGGCGGTGACGGCAGCAATGGCGGCACCGGCGGTACCGGTGGCGAATCGGGTGTCTATGCGGCCGGAGCAGGCACCTCCGTTGCCAACGCGGTTGCCAGCGGAGGTGCCGGCGGTGTCGGCACAAATGGCGGCGTCGGCGGTGATGGCGGCTCGGGCTGGGTCACCGGCGGGTATGACGGACTCACGTACCCCGACAACACCGCCCACGATGTCACCGCCACTGGTGGCGACGGCGGTCTCGGCAACGGGATCGGCAGCAGTGGCGGCCACGGCGGTACTGCCCTTGTCCAAGGTGGGAACGGTGAAGCCGTCAATGGCGGCAGCGCTACCGGTGGTCTCGGCGGCACCGGAACCGATGGCGGCACGGGCGGCAACGGTGGCAACACCCAGATCCTCGCCATCGATCAGGCCACCGTTAACGACGGCATCGCCGTCGGCGGCGTCGGCGGCGCCGGCACAAACGGCGCCACCGGCGGCAACGGCGGCAATGCCCAAGTGGTGTCCTGGAATGCCGGCGGCACGGCTACCGGCACCGGTATCGGTGGCGACGGCGGCGCAGGCAACGGCGGTAACGGCGGTAACGGCGGGACCGGATCGGTACAGGGCCACGCGCCCGGAATCTCCGTGAGCGGGACCGCCACCGGTGGTGCGGGCGGCGACGGCGGCTACAACGGCAGCGATGGCAGCCTCGGCGGCAACGGCGGAGCTGGCGGCCGCGGCAACGTCGAATCAATCCTCATCGCCGGCTTGTCCATCGACGCCAACGGTACGGGCGGCGACGGTGGTGCAGGCGGCGACGGAGGCATCGGCGCTGTTGGCGGCAGCGGTGGTGCCGGCGGCGTCGGCAATGCGAGCGTCGGTGGCGACGGTGTAGGCGGCAATGGCGGTGACGGCGGCTCGGTCGGGGCTGAGGGCAACGGCGACGGCGGCGCCGGTGGTGCTGGCGGCAACGGTGGAGACGCCGCCACCACCGGCGGCACCGGTGGCAACGGCCAAGCCGGCCAGGACGGTCAGCCCAACGGCGTGACCGGCGATAGCGGTCAGAACGGCGCGAACAACCCGTAAGGGGAGGGGCGCGCTACTGGTCGCCCGCTCCAAGCATCGCGGCCCGGTCTTTCGACCGGGCCGCGATGGCGTTGCGGCCCGCGGCCGAGGGCGCCGGGTGGCAGATCCCCTACGCCAGCCCGTCCGCCCTGGCAAACGAAGCGTAGGCATTTTTACCTAATCTGAGAAGAAAATAAGTGATGTACAAGAGCTGTGAATCTACGCGGTGTCGTTAACAACATTCTTCTCAGTTTCCGATTGCCCCTGGTCAAAGCGCTGAAAACAAGCGTTGTCGGCACCGCCCAGGTTCCTCAAGGAAATAGGGGTTGACTAAGAGTTAGCCCCTGCTAACCTAGCCCCCCATTAGATTTGCCGCCGTCGTCAATATCTGCAGCTAAGGGGCACGTGCCATGTCTCGCTACCGTCAGAGTGGTTTCAAAGGTCGCCGTCGCAGCAGCCGGGCGTTGGGCTCCGGAACCGCGGTGAGCGCGTTTCTCGCGTTTGGGTTGGGGCCGCTAGCCGCGGCTCCCACCGCGCAGGCGGACATCGAAGACGTGTGGGTGGACCTGTTCGGTCAGGACCTGGGTACGGCCGTCGCGGACCTCAGCGCCAACTGGGGTGATCAGGCCGCCTGGGGCGTCGTATTGGACTCCGCCAGCTGGGACGGGGTCTTCGATTCCTGGAGCGATACCGCCACCTGGGATGCAGTGCTGGCCGACCTGAACCTCAGCGATATCGGAGCGGCCGACTTCAGCTGGCCGGGTTCTGCGGACGCATCCTTCAACTGGGGCGAGATCAACTGGTTCATGCCGTTCGGCAACGGCGCCGATGGAACGGCCGCCAACCCCGACGGCGGCGCCGGCGGTTGGATCTACGGCAGCGGCGGTGCGGGATGGGACGCCGATGGGACGGGCGGCGTCTACGACGGCGGTGCGGGCGGTCAGGGTGGCCTGTTCGGTGGCAACGGTGGCCACGGCGGTGACGGCTATGACACCGGTGCCGGTGGCGACGGTGGGGCCGCCGGTCTGTTCGCGTGGCTGAGCCACGGCGGAGACGGTGGTGACGGTGGAAGCGCGGTCACCGCCGGTGGCGACGGTGGTGCCGGTGGTGTCGGCGGCGACGCCGCGCTGTGGGCGTTGTGGAGCACGGCAGGTGCCGGCGGTACCGGCGGTGACGGGGCGGTCGGCGCGGCGGGACTGGCTGGTGTGTTGGCCGGCGCCGATGGTGGCGCGGGTCAAAACGGTGGCGCCGGCGGCAATGGTGGTGCCGGCGGCCGCGGCTCGAACTGGTTCGGTGACGGCGGTAAGGGCGGTTCGGGCGGCACCGGTGCCGCCGGCGGGATCGGTGGCCACGGCGCCGACGGCGAGGACGGCACCGTCAGCCACGTTGACGCGATCAGCGGCGGCAACGGTGGGGTCGGCGGTAACGGTGGTGCCGCCGGTAAGGCCGGCTCGGGTGGTGCCGGTGGCTGGTTCGCCGACTCAGGTGCTGCGGGCATCGGGGGCGAAGAGGGCGTCGGGGCGATCGGTGGCAACGGCGGTGTCGGTGGCGACGGCGCTGACGGTGCCGACGGTGCCGACGGCAACGCCTCGCACGTGGACGGGTTCGCCGGCCAAACCGGTGGCGCCGGTGGCAACGCGGGCCAGGGCGGCGTCGGTGGCCAAGGTGCCGGTGGGCAGGCCGCCAGCGGTTCCGGCGGTACGGCCGGTAGCGGCGGCAAGGGCGGCAACGGTGGAGCGGGTTACGCCGGAGCCGACGGCAGCGCGTCATCGCATGACGGGGAGGCCGGCGGTAACGGTGGCGCGGGTGGCAACGGTGGCCAGGGCGGCCTCGAGACCGATGGCGCCACGCGCGCCGCTGAAGGCGGCGGCGGCAACGGTGGTGCCGGCGCCCAAGGTGGTCGCGGCTATGACGCGCTCGCCGACGGTGCGGCGGCGGGCACCTCGGGTGGACACGGCGGTGCGGGCGGCAATGGTGGTGTCGGCGGAACCGGCGCCACCACCGGTACGCATGGCGCCGGCGGCGTCGGCGGAGACGGTGGTTCCGGTACCGACGGTGGTGACGGTGCGGCGGGTGTCACGGGCACGGCATCGACCATGAACGGCAGCGCGGGCGGCAACGGCGGCAATGGTGGTAACGCCGGTGTCGGTGGCGCGGGCGGCGATTCCGGCGGTGGCAACCACGCCGCGTCGGGCACCCACGGCTCGGCCGGCAAGGGCGGCGGCGGCGGTGTCGGTGGCGACGGCTACAACGCGGTCTCGGACCCCGGCGCGCTCGCGGGCACGGCCGGTGGCAACGGCGGTGCCGGCGGTAACGCGGGCCTCGGCGGTCTGGAAGCCGACGGATCACGCGCGACCTCCGGCGTCGCCGCGATCGGTGGCAACGGAGGCGACGGCAAGGACGGCGCCGACGGGGTCGATGGAAACGCCAACCACATCGACGGCACGGCCGGTCAAGCCGGTGGCCGTGGTGGCAACGGCGGGCAGGGCGGTCTGGAGGCCGACGGCACCACCCGGGCTGCAGATGGTGTCGGCGGCGACGGTGGCGCCGGCGGCAAGGGCGGCGCCGGGTGGGACGCGGTAGCCGCAGGGGCGGCCCCGGGCAGCGACGGCGGTGCCGGCGGCGCCGGTGGTAACGGCGGCGCCGGAGGAGCAGGCTCGGCCACCGGGCTGCACGGTATCGGTGGTGTCGGCGGCAACGGTGGTTCGGGCACCGCAGGCGCCAACGGGGCGATCGGTACGGCCGGTAGCGCGCTTGACCCCGACGGCGGTGCCGGTGGCAACGGTGGCAACGGTGGTAACGCGGGTGCTGGTGGCGCCGGTGGTGACTCCGGTGGTGGCAACCACGCCGCGTCGGGCACCAACGGCACCGCGGGTAAGGGCGGCAACGGCGGTATCGGCGGCGCCGGGTATGACGCGGCCTCCGATGGTGCTGCTGCCGCGGGTACCTCCGGCGGCAATGGCGGTGCCGGCGGCAACGCCGGGCAGGGTGGCCAGCTGGTCGGTGGTGGTCGGGCCGCGGATGGCACCGCCGGTGTCGGCGGTAACGGCGGCTCGGGTAAGGCGGGCGCCGCCGGTACTGCGGGTGACGCGGTCAACGTCGACGGCACGGCCGGCACCTCCGGCGGTAACGGTGGAAACGGCGGCCAGGGTGGCCTGCAGGCCGATGGGACTAACCATGCGGCGTCGGGCAAGGGCGGCAACGGTGGTGCCGGTGGTGCCGGTGGCGCGGGGTATGACGCGGTCAGTGCTGGTGCGGCGGCAGGCACGTCCGGCGGTGATGGCGGGGTAGGCGGCAACGGTGGTGCTGCCGGTACGGGTTCGACGGCCGGCACCCACGGCGCCGGCGGCATCGGCGGTAAGGGCGGTAGCGGAACCGCCGGCGCCAATGGCGCTATCGGGACGGCCGGTAGCGCGGGCGACCCCGACGGTGGTGTCGGTGGCAACGGCGGCGACGGTGGTAATGCCGGTGCTGGTGGCGCCGGTGGTGTCTCCGGTGGCGGCACCCAGGCCGCGTCGGGCGCCAACGGTGTGGCCGGCAAGGGCGGCAACGGTGGTGTCGGTGGCGCCGGGTATGACGCGGCGTCCGATGGTGCTGCGGCGGCTGGTACCTCCGGTGGCGATGGCGGCGTAGGCGGCAACGCCGGGCAGGGCGGCCAGCAGGTCGGTGGCGGTCGGGCCGCGGACGGCACCGCCGGTGTCGGCGGTAACGGTGGCTCCGGTAAAGCGGGCACCGCCGGGACCGCGGGCACCGCAGGCAGCGTCGACGGCACGGCCGGAACCTCCGGCGGTAACGGTGGCAACGGCGGCCAGGGCGGCCTGCAGACCGATGGCAGTCACGCCGCGGCGGGCAAGGGCGGCAATGGCGGTGCCGGCGGTGCCGGTGGCGCCGGGTATGACGCGGTCAGTGCTGGTGCGGCGGCGGGCACGTCCGGCGGCAGTGGCGGGGTAGGTGGCAACGGTGGTGTGGCCGGGACGGGTTCGACGGCCGGCACCCACGGCGCCGGCGGCATTGGTGGCAAGGGCGGTTCGGGAACCGATGGCGCCAACGGCGCGATCGGTACGGCGGGTAGCGCGCTTAACCCCGACGGTGGTGTCGGCGGCAATGGCGGCAATGGCGGTAACGCCGGTGCTGGTGGCGCCGGCGGTGTCTCCGGTGGCGGCACCCAGGCCGCGTCGGGCGCCAACGGTGTGGCCGGTAAGGGCGGCAACGGTGGCGCCGGTGGCGCCGGGTATGACGCGGCCAGCGACGCCGGTGCCGCCGCGGGTACCTCCGCGGGCAATGGCGGCGTCGGCGGCAATGCCGGGCAGGGTGGCCAGCAGGTCGGTGGTGGCCGTGCAGCCGATGGTGCGGCCGGTGTCGGCGGCAACGGCGGCTCCGGTAAGGACGGCGTTGCGGGCAGCGCGGGCACGGCCTCGAACGTGAACGGCACGGCCGGCACCTCCGGCGGTAACGGTGGAAACGGCGGCCAGGGTGGCCTGCAGACCGATGGCAGCAATGCGGCATCGGGCAAGGGCGGCAACGGTGGTGCCGGCGGTGCCGGTGGCGCGGGGTATGACGCGGTCAGTGCTGGTGCGGCGGCGGGCACGTCCGGCGGCAGCGGCGGCGTAGGTGGCAACGGTGGTGTTGCCGGTACGGGTTCGACGGCCGGCACGCACGGCGCCGGCGGTATTGGTGGCAAGGGTGGTTCGGGAACCGATGGCGCCAGCGGTGCGATCGGTACGGCAGGGGATGCCGTCAACACCACCGGCGGTACCGGTGGCAACGGTGGCGACGGTGGTAACGCCGGTGCCGGTGGCGCCGGTGGTGTCTCCGGTGGCGGCACCCAGGCCGCGTCGGGCACCCACGGCTCGGCCGGTAAGGGCGGCGACGGCGGAGCCGGTGGCGCCGGATACGACGCCGCTTCTGACGGTGCGGCGGCGGCGGGCACGTCCGGCGGCGACGGCGGTCTCGGTGGTAACGCCGGTAAGGGTGGCCAGGTAGTCGGTGGCGGGCATGCCGCCGATGGCGCGGCCGGTGTCGGCGGCAACGGTGGGTCCGGTAAGGACGGTGCTGCGGGCACCGCGGGTGACGCGGTCAATGTCGACGGCACGGCCGGCACTTCCGGCGGTAACGGCGGTAACGGCGGCCAGGGTGGCCTGCAGACCGATGGCAGCCATGCGGCGTCGGGCAAGGGCGGCAATGGTGGTGCCGGTGGTGCCGGTGGCGCGGGGTATGACGCGGTCGCTGATGGTGCTGCGGCGGGCACGTCCGGTGGCAGTGGCGGGGTAGGTGGCAACGGTGGTGTTGCCGGTACCGGTTCCACGGCCGGTCTGGACGGTGTCGGTGGTGTCGGTGGCAAGGGCGGTTCGGGAACCGATGGCGCCCATGGCGCGGTCGGCACTGCCGGGGATGCCGTCAACACCACCGGCGGTACTGGCGGAAATGGTGGCGACGGCGGTAACGCCGGTGCTGGTGGCGCCGGTGGTGTCTCCGGTGGCGGCACCCAGGCCGCGTCGGGCGCCGACGGTGTGGCCGGTAAGGGCGGCGACGGTGGCGCCGGCGGCGCCGGGTATGACGCCGCCACGGACGGCGGTGCGGCGGCGGGCACGTCCGGTGGCGACGGTGGTCTCGGTGGTAACGCCGGTAAGGGCGGCCAGGTAGTCGGTGGCGGGCATGCCGCGGACGGTGCGGCCGGTGTCGGCGGCAACGGTGGGGCCGGCAAGGACGGTGCTTCGGGCACCGCGGGTGACGCGGTCAACGTCGACGGCACGGCCGGCGGTAACGGTGGCGCCGGCGGCAACGGCGGCCAGGGCGGCCTACAAACCGATGGCGTCACCCGGGCCGCGGAGGGTGATGGCGGCGCCGGTGGCGCCGGTGGCGTCGGCGGTCAGGGCTTCAACGGTCTGACAGGAGTCGACGGGGATCCCGACGGCGGCCACGGCGGCGCTGGTGGCGCCGGTGGAACCGGCGGTGGGGGCGGAACCGGCAACGTCGGTGGCACCGGAGGCCAAGGCGGTGCCGGTGGTTCTGGCGGTAACGGCGGCGAAGGCTTCAGCGCCACCGGCGGAGACAACTCCGGCGGCAATGGCGGCAACGCCGGAGCGGGCGGAGCCGGCGGCGAGGGCGGCACGGGGGGTAACGGCAGCCTCGTCAACGGCAATGGTGGCGTCGGAGGTGACGGCGGCAATGCAGGAACGGCCGGCACCGGCGGTGATGGTGCCGGCGGCGGTGGCGGCGACGCGGCCGGCGGTGGCGGTAACGGTGGTAACGGCGCCGCCGGTGGCGCGGTCGGTGCCGGCGGTGCCGCCGGTACTGGCGTGGGAACGGCAGGCGTCGACGGTGCGGCCGGCACGACGTCGGGCGTGACCAGCGACGGGGGCAACGGCGGCAAGGGCGGCGACGGCGATGGTGTCGGCACCGATGGGCTGCTCGGCCAAGCCGGTGGTATCGGCGGCACCGGCGGTGCCGGTGGTGCGGCTGTCGATGGCGGCGCAGCCGGGAAGGGCGGCGACGGCGGTGCTGGCGGTACCGGTGCCGGCATTGGTACTGGCGCGATCGGCGGAACCGGTGGTGTCGGCGGTAGCGGCGCCCTCAGCGCCGGCGCGGACGCCGGCTTCGGCGGTGCCGGCGGTGGTGGTGGCGGCGGTGCCTATGTGGGTGGCACCAACGGCGGCACTGCCACCGGTACTGCGACCGGTGGTAAGGGCGGCGACGGGGGCGCAGGCACCACGGTCGCGGCCGGCGGCCACGGCGGAACCGGCGGAGGAGCGACTATCCACGCCGATGGCCCGGGCAGCACCATCACCGACGGCACTGTCGACGGCGGCAACGGCGGCAATGGTGGTCAGGGCGGTGTTGTCGGCGAGGACGGTGCCAGCAACTCGCTGGTCGCTGCCGACGGCGGCTCGATCGAAAACACCACGGTGTCTAGCGGGCTCGACAGCGATAACGCCCTTGGTGGCGGCGCCTCGCTACTGGTCACCAACGGTGGCAGTGTCGTTGGCAGCACAGTGGCCGGCGGCAATGCCGGGGACGGATTCGACGGCGGCGCGGCGGCCATTGTCGCTGATGGCGCGGACAGCAAGGTCACCAACGCCACGGTCACCGGTGGTAACGGCGGTTCGGGCGGTGCCGGCGGCAGCGCCAGCGTGACTGCGACCGACGGCGCTGTCATCGACACGGTCTCGGCCATCGGCGGCAACGCCAGCGAGAGTGCGGCCGGTGGTGCGGCGAGCATCACCGCTGACGGGACGGGCAGCACCGTTGTAGACAGCTCGGCGACCGGCGGCAACGCCGGGGCCGGAGATGCCAACGGCGGGGCCGGCGGTGCCGGCGGTGGCGCAACGGTGGAGGCCAACTCGGGTGGCACCGTTGATAACGCCATCGTCACCGGTGGTGTCGGTGGTGCCGGCAGCGCCGGCGGCACGGGTGGTGCCGGTGGTGTCGGGTATGCGAGCGCAGCGCAGGGCGGCCTCGTCCACGACGCGACGGTCACTGGTGCCAGTGGCGGTACCGGTAGCGATGGCGGCGTTGGCGGTGCCGGCGGTGCCGGGGCGGTTTATGCCGGCCAGGAAGGCTTCGGGACCGGCGGGGACGCGTCCGGCACGGCGACCGGTGGGGTCGGTGGCAGTGCTACGGGTGTCGGCAGTGTCGGCGGCGCCGGGGGCCTCGGTGGTATCCAGGCGGCCTGGAGTGACGGACAACCCGGTGGTTTGGGCGGCAACGGCGGCACCGCGTCCGGCAATGCGACGGGCGGTGCCGGTGGCAATGCGACCGGTGGCGGTACCGGTGGCATCGCCCGCAACGGTGCGATCATGGCGGGCGGTGCCGGCGCGGTAGCCTCTGGCATCGCGGTCGGCGGCTCGGGCGGTGATGGCCTCGACGGTGGTACTGGTGGCAACGGTATCGGCGGTCAGGTGTCGGCACTGGCCGACGGAGCCACGGCTAACGGCGAAGCCCACGGAGGCAGCGGTGGCAGCGGCATCGGTGCAGGCGGCAAGGGCGGCGATGGTGGGCTGGGCTGGGTCCGGGCGGTGGGCGAAAACTCCACGGTCACCGATGCCCAGTCGAGCGGCGGCGATGGCGGTACGGGTAGTGATGGGCTGACCGGCGGCAATGGTGGCCAGGCCTACGTGCAGGCCACTTCGGACAACAGCACCAGCACCGACAGCTCGGCGGCCGGTGGGGGCGGTGGCGACAGTGCTGATGGTGTCAACGGCGGCAACGGCGGCCGCGCGACGAACTTCGCCGGGGCCGAAGGCGCCAACCCGGGCACTGGTAATGACCACATCACCGACAGCCACGTCACCGGTGGCAACGGTGCTGCCGGGAGCGCTGGCGGAGCCGCCGGCATAACCGCCAGCAACGGCAGCACGATCGAATCGAGCTCGGCGGCTGGTGGCAATGCGTCTACCACGGCGGGCGGCGGAGCCGCGTCGATCACAGCCGACGATGGCAGCACCACCACCAACAGTCACGTCACGGGCGGTGACGGCGGCAGCGGCGGCAGCGGCTTTGCCCGCGGCGGTTTCACCACCTTCGCTGTCGACGGCACGGACGGCGTAGGTGGTGCGGCCACTATCGCCGCCACCAACGGCGGTGTGATCACCGACGCCTACGCCTACGGCGGTGCCGGCGGCATCGGCACTAACGGCGGCGTCGGTGGAGCCGGCGGCCAGGCCGCGGTACTGGCCGATGGCACGGGCAGCACCGCAACCGGCAGCGCCTACGGCGGCGCGGGCGGTGCTGGAACGGGCGGTACCGGTGGCGTGGGCGGACGAGGCGCCGTCGAGGCAACGGGCACGAACAGCTCGGCCAGCGGTACCGGCACCGGCGGTGACGGCGGCGACGGTATCGACGGCGGCCAGGGTGGCGCCGGGGCCGAGGGTTCGACCAATTCCACCGCGTATGGCAGCGCCACGGGCGACAGCTACGGCGGCAACGGCGGAACGGCGACCGGCGAGAACAGTGTCGGCGGTGACGGCAGCGGCGGCTGGGTTCAGGCCGGCTACGGCGGTCCGGTAGGTGGCACGGCAACTGGTGAGGCCTACGGCGGCGACGGTGGAGCTGCCACCGGTGGTGGCACGGGCGGCAATGGCGGCATGGCAGTCGTACTGAGCAACGGCGTCGGTGCGGAAGCACACGGCAGTGCGTTCGGAGCCACCGGCGGCAGCGGTCTCGACGGCGGGATCGGCGGCGACTCTCGAACTGCCGGCACCGGTCAGGTGGCCGCGACCGCCGACGGGTCCTACGCGTCGGGCACAGGCAAGGGCGGTGACGCCGGCGACGGTATCGGCGTCGGCAACACCGGCGGTGGCGGCAGCACCGGTTGGCTGCAGGCCTCGGGTGTGGACAGCCACGTCACCGGAACCGCCACCGGTGGCAAGGGCGGTGACGGTCACGATGGCCTCGTCGGCGCCGGTGGCGGCCGGGGTTCCCTGCAAGCAATTGGTGAGGGCGCACAGATCCTCGACAGTCACGCCATCGGTGGTGACGGTGGTGCCGGCTATGTGACCTCGGCGGCGTCGGGCGGTACCAGCAACTTCCTGGTCTATGACAATGCGACCGTCAGCAACGTCACGGCGACGGGCGGCAACGGCACGGACGGCTTCGCCGGCGGTTTGGTGAAGGTCGAGGTCCATGGCGCCGGAAGCTCCATCGCGGACACCACTCTTGCGGGAGGTGACGCCGGGCTTGGCGGTGCCGGTGGCAGCGCCACAGTGACGGCTACCGGCGGCGGCAGCGTCGTGGACAGCAGTCTCGTGGGCGGTGCTGCCGGTGGCGGGATCGGGGGCGGCGCTGGCGGTAGTGCCAGCGTCACTGCCAGCCAGGGCGGCGCGGTTAGCAACGGTCATGCGATCGGTGGCGATGGTGGTGCCGGTGATGCCAATGGCGGTATCGGTGGTGCCGGTGGTGCCGCGAGCGTCGGGGCTTACGGCAGCCAGACCACCGCTGAGGGCACGGCCCACGCCGGTGATGGCGGTAATGGTGAGGCCGGCGGCAAGGGTGGCGCCGGCGGCGCGGCCTCCGTTGATGCCGGGATCACCGATGGAGGTCTGATCGTCGGTGATAACGAACACACCTCCGGTAATGCCACCGGCGGTGCCGGAGGTAACGCGGACGGCACGGGCAGCACCGGCGGTACGGGTGGTCTCGCGATCGTTCGGGCTCCCGATGGCACGGTGGGTATTGCTGGTGATCCGGATCAGGTGCAGGCCATCGGCGGTGCTGGTGGTGCGGGTACGACGGCTGGTCACGGCGGTAATGGCGGTGCCGGTTACGCCTTTGTCGGCAATGGCGGCACGGTCGGCAATGCGGGCGTTGCCACGGTGGCCCAGGGCGGCGCCGGCGGTGCTGGTGTTGACGGCGGGACCGGTGGTAACGGCAGCTACGCGCAGGTGACGGCTGGTCAGGACGGAACTGCGTTCGGTTCGTCTACTGCCGGTGCCGGCGGCATGGGAACGGGCGCGGGCAGCGTGGGCGGTAACGGTGGCAGCGCCAACATCGAGGGGGCTTACGCCAGTGGCGGCCTAGGCGGTGCGGGCGGGACCGCGCAGGGTGTGGCGACCGGTGGTGTCGGTGGTGACGCGGTCGGTGCCGGCAAGGGCGGCGCTGGCAATACCGGCAGCATCGTCGCAGGCGGCGTTGGTGCGCAGGCCAGTGGTAGCGCTCAGGGCGGCAATGGCGGTGACGGTATCGATGGCGGCACCGGCGGCCGGGGCTTTACTGGCCAGGTCGGGGCGCTCAATGAAGGCACCACGGCTAACGGCACGGTGACCGCTGGTGATGGGGGTGACGGCACCGGTGTCGGGGCCGTGGGCGGTCAGGGTGGTTACACCTATGTCCAGGCTCTCGGGAAGGACTCGTCTGTTACCGGCGTCACCGCCACCGGTGGCGACGGCGGTGCAGGTGTCGTCGGGTCTAACGGCCGGGTGGCCTCTGACACGGTGATCATCGCCAGGGGCGAGGGCGACTCCATCACCAACAGTCAGGTCACCGGAGGTGACAGTGCCGGTACTCAGCAGGGGCCGGGGGCGCGGATCACCACCGACGGTGGGTCCGTTGCCGGCAGCTCGGTGGCGGCGGGGCAGAGCACCGACACCGCCCTCGGCGGGGCGGGCAGCCTCACTGTCACCGGTGGCGGCAGCGTCACCGACACTCACCTCACCGGTGGTGACGCCGGTGCGGGCACCGGCAAGGGCGGTGCGGCCAACCTCACCGTCACGGGTGGCACGGTCTCTGGCACCACGATCGACGGCGGTGACGGTGTCGGTAACGGTGTGGGCGGCGCCGCTGCTGTGACCGTCGCAGCGGGGAGCGGTGTCGCGGACACTGCTGTCACCGGCGGTGACGGCGGTGCGGGCGGCGCCGCCGGCGGTGCGGCCACCGTCACGGTCACCGGAATGGGCAGCAGCGTGGCCAACAGCGAGGCCCTTGGCGGCAACGGCGCAGACGGCGACTCCAACGGCGGAATCGGTGGTGCCGGTGGTGCCGGCGGCCTCATCGCCACCGACGGCGCGCACGTCACCGGCACCGAGGTCACCGGTGGTGCCGGCGGCAACGGCACGGACGGCGGCAGGGGTGGCCTCGGCGGTGAGGCTGTCGCCAACGCCAATGGCGCTGGCAGCACCATCACCGGTACGGCAAACGGTGGGACCGGCGGCCTTGGTGACGGCACCGGCAGCCAGGGCGGAACCGGAGGCGCGGGCTACCTGGTCGTCGACAACGCCGGCGGCACCGTCGGCGGCGGCAACGACGCGACCGCGATCGGCGGCAACGGTGGCGCCGGATACGACGGCGGCAAGGGCGGCAACGGTGCCTTCGGTGAAGTCGAAGCCACCGGAGCGGGAGGCCTGTCGTACGGCACGGGCACCGGTGGAATCGGCGGTGCGGCTTACGGCGCCGGCAGCGCCGGGGGCAACGGCGGAACCGGTGTCATTAACAGTGCCAGCGGCCATGCCGGTGGCAACGGTGGGACCGCGCACGGCACGGCCACCGGCGGTGACGGCGGTAACGCCAGCACCGGTGCGCTCGGTGGTGGCACCGGCGGCAACGGCGGCAAGGCCAGCATCATCGCCGATGGTGCCGGCGCTGAGGCGAGCGGCTCGGCGACCGGTGCTACCGGCGGCGAGGGCATCAACGGGGGCACGGGCGGCGGTGCCGCCAGTGCGTCGACGCAGATCACCGCGCTGGGCGAGGGTGCGCAAGCCACCGACAACACCGTGGCCGGCGGAACCGGCGGCGCCGGTATCGACGGCGGCCAAGGCGGCAAAGCCGGATACGTCCACGTCGGTGCGACCGGTCCGGGCGGGCCGAATAACCCCGCCAGTGCCGGTTCGTACACCAACGGTGAGCTCCAGGCCGGCAGCGGCGGCATGGGCACCGGCGCCGGTAACACGGGCGGTAATGGTCAGTCGAACGAGAAGATCAACGGCGCTGGTCAGAGCAGCGACGGGGTGCAGTGGACCGGCAACAACGGTGCGAACAAACCGTGAGCCCCACACGCCTAGTCCCCGCGGCCCGGTCTTTCGACCGGGCCGCGGCGGCGTTCGGAGAATTTCAGCCGGCCGAGTTCCTTAATTATTGCTGAGATTTACTAGCTGCCAGACAGTGGGTGCGGCCCCCTTCGGTAGCGCCTGCGCGAGGGGCGCCGCTTGCCGATAGGCGAGAGCTGAGCAGCTGAAAGCCGGTAATTAGCGTATCAAAGTCGGATTAGCCCAAGTTCTGTCGGCGGCCCGGCCGGCACAGGCTCCGTTGATCGCACTGAAGGTCATGATTAAAACCCGTCTTGACTATGAGAAGAATGCCATTAGCGTACGCACTAAGTTAGTGATCGTTAGTCGACGTCCAGTGGGGGAGATCGCCATGTCCGCTCGGCCGGGCCGTTCCAAGGGGCTTGATGCCCGGCGGATCATCGGCGCTGGTGGTGCCGTGGGCGCGTTCCCGGAATGCGGAATGGCATCGCCAGCCGTCGGGCCGCCCGCACGAGCAGATGTGATCGATGATTCCGTTGTCGACCGTGACGAGTTCGACGTTATCGGCAGCGGCACATTCGACACCCTGGGCGGTTCCACTGCGGCGCGCTTCAGCGATGCCTGGGGGATGCTGCAGTCCGCCGTGGCTGGGCCGGACTGCTTTGCTGCCATCCACCCCGACCTGCCGCTGATCTGCCAGGCGTTGCTGGACCCGATCAATGACTTCTCGGCACAACTGCCTGGGCGGGACCTGATCGGCAGTGGCCGAGTCGTCGGCAGTGCGGGCCAGGGGGGCGGCAGCGGCGGACTGATCGGCCTGGCCGGTTCGTCTGCCAGAGAGACCTCGGGGGAGTCGGAGGGAACGGCGGTGCCGGTGGTGAGGGGTCCATCGGCACCGCCGGAGCCGACAGCGGTCCGCGCGCCGGAGGCAACGGCCACGACGGTGTTAACGGCTGCGCGTCTGGATTAACGCGCCCGGAAGATCAGCGTCCGCTGCACCACGAAATTGATGACGGTCGCGGTGCCCTGGGCCGCCACGAACGCCACCGGCAATGCCCACCGCTGGTAATCCAATAGTTGTAGACACAGGTGGTTGATCCCCACCTGGACGGCGAACGTCAGTGCATAAAGTGCCATTACCGCGATGAACCGCCCGGCATGGGCCGAGGATTGGAACGTCCATCGCCGGTTGATCAGATAGGCGGTGGTGGTGCCGGCGACGAAGCTGATCGCCTTGGCTATGTCGACCGGGACACCCGCCCCCAGGTACAGCAGCAGGTATAGCCCGAAATCCACTACCGCCGACAGGGCTCCAGTAACCAGAAAGCGCCACACCTGCGTCGACAGCTGAAGGGGGCGGGGTGTTATCTCGGCCACTCGGGAATCCTAATCAGCAACTACACCCGCCAGCGGTCGGCAGCCGCACCCGCGAAGGTGGCTAATAGCGTCTCGCAGGACGCGCGACAGGCCGTGCGACCGCTCTAGTGAACCGAGGTACACCGGTCCGACCTGCGGAAACGTGATAGAAAACCTACACGTTTCACAGTTTCTCGCTCAGCGTGAACATATCGAGGCTTCTTGTGATCCGTTCCATATTTAGACACGTGTCCAACTAAACCCGCGACAACTTCGGGAAACTAACTGTTCACGGGCATTTCAACAAGTTGCCAGGTTCTAGATGTCAGCTCGGTTGCCTGTGTTGCGGCCCCTCTGTTACCTTAACGGCGGCTTAGCAATTTACGACCCTGTCAGCCGCCAATAGCTAATCCTCACCTGAAGGGAAAACATGTCGAACCGATCTGCCGCCAAGAGCAGGACTCGTCGTCTCAGTCGCGCTGTGGGCGCCACCAGTGCCGCAGGCGCTTTCCTGGCGTTCGGCTTGACGCCGATCACGGCGGCGCCGGCCAGTGCTGACTTCGAGGACTTCTTCGGGGACCTGTTCAGCTGGATTGAGCCTTCGGCCGCGGACACTTCCGGTTTTGACTGGTTGGGCTTCAGCGCGTTCGACGGTGACCTGGCCGGCTCGGCAGCTGCCAGCCCGCTCGATGGTCTCAACACGCTGGTGGCCAACACCCTCAACACGCTGATCTACCAGCCGATCTACGGCATCAACCAGTTCCTGATCAACGACCTGGGTCTGCGTATCGACGGTGTCTTCGACAACGGCGACAACGCCTTCGTCAGCATCAACGCCGACGGTGACCTGGTCTACAACGCCGCCTCCGCGGGTGGCTTCCTGTTCGGTGACGGCGGCAGCGGTGCGTTCCTCAACGCCGACGGTGAAGTGCTCGGCGCCAATGGCGAGGTGCTGCTGGACGGCGACGACAACGTCGTCACGCTGGCGAGCATCGAGAACGGCACCTACTCGTTCGCCTCGAACGACTTTGACCTCAACGGCGGCAACGCCGGTCTGATCGGCAACGGTGGTGACGGCGGCAGCTTCTTCGGCCTCGGTGGCGACGGCGGTGCCGGTGGTTTCCTGATGGGCAATGGTGGCACTGGTGGTACCGGTGGCATCGGTGACATCGGTGCGGTCGGCTTCGCCGGTGGCGTCGGTGGCGACGGTGGCTTCCTGATCGGCAACGGTGGCGCCGGTGGTGTCGGTGGAACCGGTGGAACCGGCGCCGCTGGTGGCATCGGTCAGATCGGTGGCGCGGCCGGTAACGGTGGCGCGGGCGGCAACGGTGGTGTGGCCGGCCTGTTCGGTAACTCCGGTGCCGGTGGCACCGGTGGTGTCGGTGGTGTCGGCGGCGCCGGTGGCGCGGGCGCTGCGGGTGCGGACACCGAGGACGGCAACGGTGGCAACGCTGCGGCCGGTGGTGTCGGCGGTAACGGTGGTGTCGGCGGTAACGGTGGCGCCGGTGGCTTCTTCGGTGTTCACACCCCGGGTGCTGCGGGCAACGGTGGCGACGCCGGTGTCGGTGGCGCCGGTGGTAACGGTGGCGCTGGTGTGACCGGCGCGGATGGCAGCTTCGCTGACAACGGCTCCGGCGACGGTGCTGCGGGCGGCAACGGCGGCAACGGTGCCCTCGGTGGCGCAGGTGGCGTCGGTGGCGCAGCCGGCCAGGGCTCCGTCGCGGGTGTGGCTGGCGCGAACGCCGACGGTGGCGTCGGCGGTAACGGCGGCGTCGGCGGCGACGGCGGTACCGGTGCCAACGGCCTCGAGGCAAACGGCCCGGGCGTTGACGGTATGGCGGGCGGCAACGGCGGCAACGCCGGTAACGGCGGCGCTGCTGCTGCCGGTGGTGCAGCCGGTGGCGAGGGCGCCAACAACGGTGCGGCCGGTGTCGACGCCGACGGCGGCAACGGTGGTAACGGTGGTAACGCATCTGCCGGCACCAACGGTGTGGAAGGCGTCAACGGCTCGACCGCGGCGGGCGGCGGCGTCCTTGACCCGGCGATCCCGGGCACCAGCGGTGGCAACGGCGCGGCCGGTGGCCAGGGTGGTGCCGGTGGCGCCGGTGGCGGCCAGACCGGTAACGGCGGTAACGGCGGTAACGGCGGCGTCGGGTCCGACGGCGGTAAGGGCGGCAACGGCAGCGTCGGCATCCACGAGGACACCGACTCCGTGCACGGCCTCTACAACGCCCCCGGTAACGGTGGTGCCGGTGGTGCCGGTGGTAACGCCGGTGCGGCGGGTGCGGGTGCGGCCAACGGCAACGACGGCATCATTGGTAACGGTGGTAACGGTGGTAACGGTGGCGTCGGCGGTAACGTCGCCGACATCACTGAGTACTCGTCCGTCGAGGGCCCGGTCGGTTCGGGTGTCCCGGGTCCGCAGGGTGCGGCCGGCACTGGCGGTGAAGGTGGCGCCGGCGGTTCGGGTGCGACGGCCGGTAACGGCGGTAACGGCGGTAACGGCGGTAGCGACCTGTACGCGGGTGGCACCAACGGCGGTGCCGGTGGTGCCGGCGGCGCCGGTGGCCAGGGCCTGGCCAACTCCGATGGCACCGGTGGTGTCGGTGGCGACGGTGGCGCCGGTGGTAACGGTGGCGCCGGCAGCAACATCCGCTACGGCGACCCGGACTGGAACACCACCTCGGGTGACTCCTCCTCCGGTCCGATCGACGGTATCCAGGGTGGCGCCGGCGGCGACGGTGGTGCCGGTGGTGCCGGTGAGGTCACCGGTGGTAACGGCGGCAACGGCGGTAACGGCGGCGACGTCCTCACCCCGGCGTTTGGTGACGACAACGGTGGCGCGGGTAACACCCCGGGTGCCGACAGCGAGGGTGGCGCCGCTGGTGCCGGTGGCGCCGCTGGTGCCGGTCCGGACGCCGAGAGCGACGGCACGGCCGGCCAGCCCGGTCAGCCTGGCGTCGTGCAGCCTCCCGTGGTTCCGGAGGGCTAATCTCGACAACGCAAAAGAAACACCCCGCACAATCGTGCGGGGTGTTTCTTTTGGTGCATACGGACCGCGGTACCGGATTCAAGATAACGGTGACCGCGTAGGCGTTGTGTGGCCGCGATTCCGCGCGGCAATGGCAACCGCTGGATAGCCGAAAGGCTATGTAGCAGTTGCACTTTGGGAAGTAGTGGATGAAGGCGGCCGTCCGAAACCCGCTACGTGACAAAGCATTCCTCGGGAGTCGCAAACGATTTCATCTCGTGTTCAGTTTTGGGTTCGAAAATTCAGTTGCATTGCAATACAATCAGTCGCCATGTGGACTGCGTCGAACGGATATTCTCGGGCTCTCGCCAGCGCTGCGACCGCTGGTGTGGTCGCGTTTACGGCCGGCGGCGTCACGCCCATTCCTGCCGCGGCGTCCCCCGTGGCCCTTCCGGCAGCGACGGTCTTGACCCCGGTCGAGCTGACGGCGCTGTCCTCCGATTCCAGCCTGATGGACATCATCGGTGCGCTGACGGGATTGAACTGGATTATCCCGATTCTGGATGACCCGGATACCCCGTGGTTCCCGGTCGTGATCGGCCTTGAGGCGCTCGGCGAGTTGTTCTTCGTCATCCCGCTGACGCTGCTGGTCGGTGCGCCGCTGCTGGTGCTCACCGAGGGCTGGCAGGGTATCGAGGACACCATCACGTTGCTGGGCACGGCCGGCGACGCGGTAAAGAGCCTGTTCGACAACATGGTGGAGTGGTACGAGACGCGCAACTGGTTCACCGGTGAGTTGCTCGATCCCGGGAACAGTGCGGCAAGCCTTCTGACCGGCTTGGGCGATGCGCTCCACAGCGGCAGTTGGGCTGACGTGTTCACGCCGGTCAGCTTCGACGCGGTGCTCGGCGCGGACGGTTTCGACGCCGGCCTTCCCGACGTCGGCCTCCCCGACGCCGGCCTTGGCGACGTCGGTCTTCCCGACGTCGGTCTGGGTGACCTGGGCGACCTGCTTGCCTGACCCGCGGGGCCAATACACCCCCTAAGTCTTTTCGCGCCCGGTGTTGCCACGGCGCGACCGGAGCTGCTGTGCGGACCTGAGACCGCTCAGTGAGAACGACGAAATTCCTGGGTTCCGCACGCTGAGGCGGACCAGTGCTAGTCGACGGTGCACCCACACGTCTCCTAACCGGCCCCCGTCGCGGTGTGAGTCGCCCCCGGTGGACATCTGAGCCGCCGATAGCCGCGGTGGTTCCGGGCTCTCAGTCTCGTGGATCACCCGGTTCTGCCGGTCTAGCTACTACCCGAACTTGGTGCGCGGGCGCGCGAGTCGTGCCTTAGCCCATGGTCGGAAGGGTTCTGCTTGCAAACAAGCATCCTTGTTGAGACTTTGCTAGCAACCCATGCAAAACCACAGTATTCGGTTCGATGTGGGCTGGAAACTCTGGTTATAACTCTCCTTATAATTGCACCAAAGTCCTCTCGATAAGACAGCTTTCTATGTATATCGCCAGGTAGGACAGTCTTAGGAGTTCCACAAAGCTGTCATTCGACGAAATTGGTTGCCGAATTCGAAACGGGTCTGTTACCTTAACGCGAGCTAAGCAATTTACGTCCGTGTCAACCGCCAAGAGCTCAACTGCCTGGGGAGAATCTCATGTCACACCGCTCTGCTACCAAGACCGCAAAAAGCCGAGTCAGCCGCGCTGTGGGGGCCACCAGCGCAGTGGGAGCGTTCCTGGCTTTCGGCATGACGCCGCTGACGGCGGCGCCGGCCAGTGCCGATGGACTCGACGGTCTATTCGACGACTTGTTCAGCTGGATCGAGCCGCCGGCGGCGGACACGTCCGGGCTTGAATGGCTTGGATTCGACGCGTTAAGCGGCGACTGGGCCGGCGCGGCGGCGGGCACCGACCCGCTGCAGGCCCTCAACGAGCTGGTGGCCAACTCGATCAACATGATCATCTATCAGCCGCTGTATGACATCGGTCAGCTCTTGATCGGCAGCGGCCTGCACCTCGACGGTGTATTCGGCAACGGCGACAACGCCTATGTGGACTTCAACGCCGATGGCGACCTCGTGTATCACGCAGCGAGCGCCGGTGGATTCCTGTTCGGTGACGGCGGTGCCGGTGGGTTCGTCGACGCCGACGGCGACGTGCTGAGCGCGAATGGCGCGGTCCTGCTCGACGCCGAGGGCAACGAGGTCACGCTGGCCGACATCGAGAACGGCACCTACAACTTCGCCGCCGGTTCGACGTTCGACCTCGACGGCGGCAATGCCGGCATGCTCGGCAACGGCGGCGACGGTGGCAGCGGCATCGGTCTGGGCCTGGTCGGCGGCAGCGGTGGAGCCGGCGGCTCGCTGATGGGCAACGGCGGCGACGGGGGCGCCGGTGCGTTCGGCATCGACGGCATCGGCGCGGCCGGCACCGACGGCCTGGTCGGTGGGCTCGGCGGCGCCGGCGGCTTCTTCTTCGGTAACGGCGGCAACGGTGGTACCGGCGGGAACGGCGGTAACGGCGCCGCCGGGACCAACGGCAACGTGGGCGCGGACGGTCTGAGCCCGGTCGGCGGCACCGGGGCCAACGGGCCCGACGGCGGTAACGGCGGCGACGGCACCGATGGCTTTGCCGGCGGTAACGGTGCCATCGGCGGCAACGGCGGCGCTGCCGGCCTGTTCGGCACCTCCGGAGCCGGCGGAAACGGTGGCCTCGGCGGCAACGGCGGTGTCGGCGGTAACGGTGGCAACGGCGGCGCCGGTGGCAACGGTGATGTGAACAACGGGCCCGAGGTCATTCCCGCGGCGCTCATTCCCGCCAGTGACCCGGGCGGCAACGGTGGCGCGGGCGGTACCGGCGGCAACGCCGGCTCCGGTGGCGCCGCGGGTGCCGGTGGCGCCGGCGGTAATGGTGGCGGCGGTGGCTTCTTCGGTGTGCACCCCGCGGGTGCCGCGGGCAACGGCGGCGCCGGTGGCGTCGGCGGTGGTTCCGGGCTGGCCGGCAATGGTGGCGCAGGTGGAAACGGTGGCGCCGGTGGTGGGACCGCGCCGGAAATTGTCACCGAGGCTGCCGGCGATGAACTTGTCGGCGGCGGTGCCGGTGGCGCTGGCGGTGCCGGCGGCAACCTCGGTGCGGTCGGCGCCGGCGGTGCGGGCGGCGCGGCCGGCACCAGCACAGGAGGCTTCGGCGGCACGCCGGGCACCGCAGGTGCGGACGGCGCCGACGGCGCACTGCCGGACACGGTGTCGGGCAACGGCGGTGACGGCGGTGCCGGTGGCGCCGGTATCGGTGGCACGGGCGTATCCGGCGGTGCCGGTGGCGCGGGTGGCAACGGTGGCAGCCATGGCAATGGCGGTAACGGCGGGGTCGGCGGTAACGGCGACCAGGGCGCGGCCGGTTTCGACAGCCAAGATGTGGGCACCGCCGGCGGCGACGGCTCCGTCGGCGGTAACGGCGGCGCTGGCGGCGTCGGCGGTAACGGCGGCTCGGTCTCGGGCAATGGCGGTAACGGTGGCGCCGGTGGTATCGGCGGCACGGGTGGCGGCGGCGGACGCGGCGCGGATTCGAATGACCCGACTGTGGCAGCAGGTGCCGGTGGCAACGCGGGTAACGGTGGCAACGGGGGCGTCGGCGGCAACGGTGGCTCGGCGACCAACGGCAACGGCGGTAACGGCGGCAACAGCGGCAAGGGCGGTAACGGCGGCGTCGGCGGTGAAGGCGGCAATGGCGCCAACGGTGCGAGCGTGAGCCCCTCGGCTGTCCCCAGCGCCCCCAACGAGGGCGCCGCGGGTGCCGGTGGCAACGGCGGCAACGGCGGAGCTGCGGGCGCCACGGCCGGAACCGGTGGCCAAGGCGGCGGTGACGGCCACACCGACGGCACCGATGGCAACCTCGGCCAACTCGGTAACGGTGGCGATGGTGGCGCCGGTGGAATCGGTGGCAACGCCGCTACCGACGCCGAGGGCAGCTTCCTCGGCAACGGGCTGAGCCCGGCCCACGAGGATGCGACGGGCGTGGGTGGCTCCGGCGGCAAGGGTGGCACCGGCGGTACCGGCTACCAGGCCGGCAACGGTGGCTCCGGTGGCACCGGTGGCCAGGGCGTCTACGGCGGCACCGGTGGCCAAGGTGGCACCGGTGGCGCGGTGACGAGCACCGCTGATGGCGGCAACAACACCGGCGGCAACGGTGGTGCCGGTGGTGCCGGTGGCGACGGTTCCGGTCACGGCGGCTACGGCGGCGACGGCGGCGCGGGTGCCAACGCGACCGGTGACCAGACCGCCGGCAATGGCGGCACCGGCGGTAACGGCGGCAACACCACCGGCGAGGGCAACACCGGGGAGAACGGGACGCTGGCCGGCGGGCACGGCGGCAACGGCGGCGCCGGTGGCACCTCCGAGGACGGCCAAGCCGGCAACGGCGGTATCGGCGGTGACGGCGGCACCGGCGCACCCGTGGTCGGCGACCTGCCCAATGTGGGATTGAGCACGGGCGGCTCCGGCGGAACCGGTGGTGCCGGTGGCGCCGCCAGCGGGGCCGGCAACGGCGGTAACGGTGGCAACGGTGGCAACGGCAACACCGGCGGCTTCACCGGTGGTCACGGTGGTGCCGGCGGCAACGGCGGCACCTCCGGCACCGGCACAGCCGGTAACGGTGGCGCCGGTGGCGCGGGCGCCAACGGCGCCGGCATCGGCGACGGCGCGACCGGCGGCAACGGTGGTAACGGCGGTAGCGGCGGGGTCGCCGACGGCCAGACCGCGGGCCAGGGCGGTGGCGGCGGCGGTGGCGGCGGTGGCGCCGTCGTCGCAGGAGTCGACGGCGGCACCGTCACCAACAGCACCGCAACCGGCGGCAATGGCGGCAACGGCGGGGCGGGCAGCACCACCGGCGTCGGCGGCAATGGTGGTGCCGGTGGGCTCGGAGCGGTCATCGCCAGCGGGGCGGGCAGCACCATCGATGACGGCCACATCGCCGGCGGAAACGGCGGCGACGGCGGCGCGAACGGTGTCAACGGCGAGAACGGTGCCGACAACACCCTGGAGGCCCTCGGCGGCGGCACGATCAGCAACGTCACGGTGACCAACGGGCAGGACTCCGATGGCTTCCTCGGCGGCTCTGCCACAGTGTCGGCGACCAACGGTGGCAGCATCACCGACAGCACGGTGACCGGTGGCGCCGCCAGCGCGACCGCCAACGGCGGCGAAGCCGGGCTGAACGCTGACGGGGCGGGCAGCTCGATCACCGGCAGCCACGCGACCGGCGGCAACGGCGGTGGGACCGACGGCAGTGCCGGCGCCGCGGGCGGCGTGGGCGGCAGTGCCGTCATCAACGCCACCGACGGCGCGGCCATCAGCGACACCAACGTCAACGGTGGTGCCGGTGGCGGCGGCGTCGACGGAGGCCAGGGCGGTAACGGCGGATTCGGTCAAGCCGACGCCACCGGTGCTGGCAGCACCATCACCGGGTCTGCTGCCGGCGGTACGGGCGGCGCCGGCGTCAACGGCACCGGTGGTGACGGTGGTAGCGGTCAGCTGATGGTCGACGGTGCCGGCGGCAGCATCGGCGGTGGCGGCAACGACGCGATCGCTCAGGGCGGCAACGGCGGAACCGGAACCGACGGCGGCGTCGGCGGCAACGGCTCCTGGGGCGAGCTGGAGTCCGGCGAGGTCGGCTACGCCGCCACCGGCGGAAACTCCTTCGGCACCTCAACCGGCGGTGACGGCGGTAACGCAACCGGCGCGGGCAGCGTTGGCGGTAACGGCGGCAGCTCGGACATTCAGAGCTCCAAGACCACCGATGGCGGCACGCTGGGCGGTCCGGGCGGAACGGCCAGCGGCACCGCGACCGGCGGTAACGGCGGGGACGCCACCACCGACGAGGCTGGCAACGGTGGCACCGGCGGTGACGGCGGAAAGGCCAGCATCGCCACGGGCGGTAACCCGGACAACGTCGCGAACGGAACCTCGTCCGGCGGCAAGGGCGGCGACGGCCTTGACGGCGGTACCGGCGGCAAGGCCGGGTCGAGCCGGCTCGACGCGTTTGGCACCGGCGTCGGGAACCTGCCATCCATGGCCACCAACGGCACCGCCACCGGCGGCAACGGCGGTAGCGGTACCGGGTCCGGCGCTACCGGCGGCAACGGGACCGACGGCAACATCGTCAACCAGGGCGGAATGCAGACCGACGGACAGACCGCAACCGGCAACAACGGGGCGAACGACCCGGCCACTCCGTAGCTGCAGACGAAAAGGCCCCGGCTCTGGCCGCCTCTGGCGGCCCAGGGTCGGGGCCTTTCCGTTTACCGCGGTGGAATCTGTTGACCCGGCTTACTTCGAGTCCCACGATGCGGCGCCGCGCCGCCGCGATCACCTACGCAACATCCGGCAACACCCGCATGCTCATCACTAGGTGCACAAGTGGCGAGTGTGGCGCGATGATGCGCTACACCCAGTACGCGACCCGTGCCCGGTACTGGCGCAGCACCAGTGCGGCCACCGACCAGCCGACGACGGTCAGCACCAACACCACCGCCCAGTGCCGCAGCGGCTGATGCGCCCCCAGCAGCGGCAGTCGTACCAGGTCCAGGTAATGCATCAGCGGGTTGAACTCCACCACCGCCGTCCACCTAGACGCCCCCTGAGCGCGCAGGGTGTCGTAGTTCCAGATGATCGGCGTCATCAAGAACAGCAGCTGCACCACCGAGAACAACAGCGGGGCGATGTCGCGGTAGCGGGTGGCCAGAATTCCGAAGCACAGCGATACCCACACGCAGTTCAGTGCGATCAGCAGCAGTGCCGGGATCACCGAAAGGTCTGCCCATGACCAGGGTTTCGGGAAGATCAGCGCGATAGGTATGTAGATGACGATGTTGTGCGCGAACAGGATCATCTGTCGCCACACCAGCCGGTATACGTGCACACTCAACGGTGTCGGCAACTGCTTGATCAGCCCCTCGTTGGCGACGAACACATCGGCGCCCTCGAGGATGGCCGCGTTCAACAGGTTCCACACGATCAGCCCGAGCGTCACGTACGGCAGGTGCACCGACAGGTCCAGGTGAAACAGCTTGGAGTACAGCCCGCCCATCGCCACCGCGGTGGTGGCGGTGCCGATGGTGATCCAGAACGGACCCAGCACACTGCGCCGGTAACGCTGCTTGATGTCCTGCCATCCCAGGTGCAGCCACAGCTCGCGGCGGCCGAATCCGTCCACCAGATCGGCCCGCGCCCGCGCGAAACTCTTGGACTCCGCGGCCACATCGGTGAAACTCATTGCTGCCCCTCGGGTTTGGCGAACTGCTCTCGACGTCCCAGCCGGCGCAGCCGGACCCATTCGATCAGGCCGGCCGGGTCGCGGCGTGACACCAGGAAGAACCAGCCGAACCGCAGCCACTCCTGAACCAGCAGCCGCCGCAGCCCGGGCTGGGCCATCAGGTAGCCGCGGTTGCGGTAGGTGAAATACCGCTTCGTCGCGTTGTCCGGGTACTGGGTGTGCATCCGGCCGCGCAGGATCGGCTTGAACTCCTCCGACCCGCACGGGTGCAGGTACGCCGCGGTCAGGCACGTCCCGAATGGCAGGCCGGAGCGCACCAGCCGCCGGTGTACCTCTACCTCGTCGCCGCGGATGAACAGCCGCAGATCCGGCACCCCCACCGCGTCGAGCGCGTCGGCGGTGAACAGCGCCCCGTTGAACAGCGACGCGATCCCCGGAAGCAGATCCTCACCCACTGCGCCACTGCGCAATTCGCGCACCTCGCGACGCCACACCAGCCCGCGCCGCAGCGGGAAGGCGAGCCGGGACGGGTCGTCGATGTTGCACACCATCGGTGATACCTCGGCCAGCTGATGCTTGGCGGCGCAGTCCAGCAGTGCCGCCAGCACGCCGGCATCCGCCGGACGACCGTCGTCGTCGGCCAGCCACACCCAGTCCGCGCCGGCGGCCAGGGCGTGCAGGATCCCCAGTGCGAAACCGCCTGCGCCGCCGAGGTTTCGCCGCGAACCAAGGTAGGTAGAGGTCACCGGTTGCCCCGCTACCAGCTCGCGCACCGTGGCGTCTCCAGAAGAGAAGTCGTTGTCGACCACGATCACGTGGTCGGGTGTCCGGGTCTGGCCGGTCAGCGCCTTCAGCGATTCGGCCAGCTGCTGCGGGCGCCGGTGGGTGACGACGACAGCGTAGACAGTGTCGGTCACGCCTGATCCCTGGCCTGCGTCTCGGCAAGCACCTCGCGCACGTGCCGGGCCGCATCCGGGCCTTCGTAGGCGCCCACCACCTCCTCGATCCCTCCGGTCATCCGGATGGTGCCGTGGTCTATCCACATCGCGGTCTTGCACAGTCGGGCCAAGAATTCGTTGGAGTGGCTGGCGAACACCAGGATTCCGGATCGCTCCACCAGCTTCTGGAGCCGGGTCTGGGCCTTCTTCAAGAACTCGGCGTCCACGGCGCCGATACCCTCGTCGAGCAACAGGATCTCCGGGTCGATGCTGGTGACCACGCCCATCGCCAACCGCACCCGCATACCGGTGGAGTAGGTGCGCAGCGGCATCGCCAGATAGTCGCCCAGCTCGGTGAATTCGGCGATCTCGTCGACCTTGGCGGCCATCTGCTTGCGGGTCTGGCCGAGGAACAGTCCGCGGATGATGATGTTCTCGTAGCCGGAGATCTCCGGGTCCATGCCCACGCCCAGATCGAACACCGGCGCCACCCGCCCGACTACCGTTGCCGACCCGCGCGTCGGCTCGTAGATCCCCGAAAGCAGCCGCAGCAGTGTGGATTTGCCCGCACCGTTGTGCCCGACCAAGCCGACCCGGTCGCCCAACGACAGCGACATGGTGATGTCGCGCAGCGCCTCGACCACCACCACGTTGGAGTTGTTGCGCCCGATCGCCCCGCCGGCCTTGCCGAGGAACGCTTTCTTCAGCGACCGTGCCTTGGCGTCGAAAATGGGGAACTCGACCCAGGCGTCGCGGGTTTCGATACGAGGATCGTTGGCAGCCATGGCAATTCCGCTTGCAGGCTTACAGATACTGGCCGGAGCCGGTGTGGCCCTGGGCGTGACCGCCGCCGGCGGCGCCGAGGGGCAGCGCACCGTGGCGCATCTGCTCCAGCTGCGCGCGAGCAGCCATCTGCTGGGCGAACAGTGCGGTCTGGATGCCGTGGAACAGGCCCTCGAGCCAGCCCACCAGCTGGGCTTGGGCGATTCGCAGCTCGGCATCTGACGGTGTGACGTCCTCGCGCAGCGGCAGGGTCAGCCGGTCCAGCTCCTCGCGCAGCTCCGGGGCCAGGCCGTCCTCGAGTTCGCGAATGCTGGCGGAGTGGATCTCGCGCAGCCGTGCCCGGCTCGCGTCATCGAGCGGTGCGGCGCGCACCTCCTCGAGCAGTTGCTTGATCATGGTGCCGATGCGCATCACCTTGGCGGGCTGCTCGATCAGGTCGGTCAGCGACGCCTCGTCATCATTGGCGGTGTCAGTGGAGCTGTTGAGTCCGGCCGCCAGCAGCCGCGGGTCGGCACCGCTGATGATCTCGACGCCATCTGCGCTGTCCATGTCGTCTGCGCCGCTGCTGCCGCTGGTGCTCACCGTGCTCCGCCTCCCTGCCATTCGTAGATGCTGGCCCCGCCATTGTCGTAGATCTTGGCCCACGACCGCGATTTCTCCAGTGACACTAGCCCGTCGGGCAGGGTGAACCCGCGGACCGTCGGGCTGCTGATCAGCACGTAGCG
Source organism: Mycobacterium sp. SMC-15 (assembly GCF_045310925.1). NCBI lineage: Bacteria > Bacillati > Actinomycetota > Actinomycetes > Mycobacteriales > Mycobacteriaceae > Mycobacterium > Mycobacterium sp. SMC-15. Next base: position 242,721 of record NZ_JBJIAJ010000002.1, read on the forward strand.
GATATTGAGGTCGTGCACGGCGGCCGCTACCCGCGGATCGGTGTCTGCGTCGTCGGCGTAGGCCCAGAAGACGAACCGTTCCGGGCCCGGGCCCTGCTGCTGAGGATAGTCATAGTGCGTCCACAGCGGGTGCAGGTCGGCGACCGCGTACATCCAGGCGCTGCCGTCGACGTTGGCGTTACCGATCACGGTGTCGTGGGCCCCGGGCAGGTCGGCCAGGAAGGCGTACGCCTGCAGGTCGCGGGAGTCGACCATCACCGAGTCGTACTTGTCGCCGAACAAGAACGCGTGCCGCGGCAGGTAGTGCCAGGCCAACCCGACCGTCGTCGCCACCAGCAGCAGGCCGGTCAGCACCGGCCGCGCCCGCGCGCCCACCGGTTTGGAAATCAGCCCGGCCAGCGCCGCCAGGCCCACTCCGGCCATCGGGACCAACAGCAGCGTCATCGCCGCCATGATCCGGCGCGGGTCGCTGTAGAACAGGTCGGTGAAGGTGCCCACCACTTTGCCCACCGGGCCGCCGAGCGGAGCCGAGGACTGCACCACTCCCACCACCAGCACCGCCCATAGCGCCAACGGCCACCACACCTTGCGGGCCACCAACACCGCTGCACCCGCCGCGGCCAGAGCCACCAGCGCGTATTGGATCGGAAAGTCGTTGAGGTGGCGGGTGTGCATCAGCAGTGCGTCCCGCAAACCCGATTTGCGGCCCTCGTGGGTCAGGAACGCGTGCCCGGCGATGATCTCGGCCTGCTTGCGCACACTGAGCAGTTGCGGCAACAGCAGCAGCCCGGTCGGGATCAGGACCCCGGCCAGGGCCAGGGTGTCACGCCGCTTCCCGCGCAGCGGATTCCACAGCGTGCCATCGCAGGGACTGAGCCACCAGGCCGCCACCAGCAAGACCGTGACCACGCCCCCGGTCAGGTGTACCGAGAACGCGCCCAACAGCGCCAGCACCGCCACGCACATCCGGTCCCGCAGGGTGCGCACCGCGGTGATCAGTGCGAACGCCGGCGCCACCAGTCCGTAGGCCACCAGATTGGGCATGGCGGCGGTGCCGAACTCGACGTAGGGCAGCGCGGTGAAGGACGCCGACAGCGCGGCAGCGGTGCCCGCGGACACCGCCGTCACGGCCGTGCTCGTCACTCGCTGCAGCAGATTCCAGGTGAGCAGCGCGGCGCTGACCGGGAACAGCCACACCGAGGCGGCCAGGCCGGCCAGGGTGTAGCCGGTGGTGGGTGCGGCGCCGGTCAGTTGGCACAGCACCGCGGTCAGCGCGTGGAATGCCGACGGGTAATACAGCGAGGCGTGGGTTTCGACGTTGCGCAGCTCGCCCATGTGGGTCGGTGAGGCCTGGCCGGTGTCGAGGATGAAGCGGACGGTGTTGGCGTGCCACACCGCGTCCCAGGTGCTGGGAATGCTCTGCCAGTCCGGTATTCCCCGCACCGCTGCCCAGCCGATCAGCAATACGCCCAGCAGCGTTCCGGCGGCCACCGTGACTATTGGCCACAACGCCGGCGAGGGAGCCGCCACATGGATGCCGGGACGGCGCTCCAGCAAAGTTCGCATTCCCCGCGACAGGCCGGCCACCGCGGCGCCGACTACCACCAGTGCGGCCGCTGCAGTGGTTGCGTTCCAAGGGATTCCGACGGCGCCGAAAGGGACGATGGCCAGGCCTACGACTCCGTAGGTAAGTGCCGGGCCTAGCGCTACGGCTAATGGCCAGTTCAGCCCGGCGCCGGCCGCTACGAGCGCGCCCGGTCCTACCAGTAGCAAAAGCGCGGCGACCATTCCGAAGCCAAGAAGCACTGCACTAGTATGTCTGCCAAGGTGGCCTGGCTCCGTATTGCGGGGGAGCTATCTCGTTATCCGAGACGTTCACCGATCGATCTTGAGAAGTTTTAAGGTGGCTGGCATGGCCTATGACGTCGCTCGCGTGCGTGGATTGCACCCGACGCTCGGTGACGGATGGGTTCATTTCGATTCGCCCTCGGGCATGTTGATTCCGGACTCGGTGGCCACCACCGTGTCGACCGCCTTCCGGGGGTCGTTGGCGAAGGCGGCCGGCCCGCACCCGGCGGCCCGGCGCAGTGCCGCGGTGTTGGTCGCGGCCCGCCAGGCGGTGGCCGATCTGGTGGGCGCCGATCCCGCCGCGGTGGTGCTGGGTCCGGATCGCGCCGTGTTGTTGAGCGCGTTGGCCGATGCCGCGTCGTCGCGGGTGAGCCTGGGCTACGAGACAGTGGTCACCCGTCTCGACGACGAGGCCAACATCGCCCCCTGGGTGCGAGCCGCCAACCGCTATGGCGCCAAGCTCAAATGGGCCGAGGTCGACATCGAGACCGGGGAGCTGCCCAGCTGGCAGTGGGAGAACCTGATCACCCCGTCCACCCGGCTGGTGGCACTGACCTCGGGGTCGGGGGTGCTGGGCACCGTCACCGATCTTCGGCCGGTCACCAAGCTGGTCCACGATGCGGGCGGCGTGGCGGTCGTCGACCACTCGGCCACGGCGCCGTACCAACTGCTCGACATCAACGAAGTCGACGCAGACGTGGTGGCCGTCAACGCGGCCTCCTGGGGCGGGCCGCCGGTGGGTGCGTTGGTCTTTCGCGACCCGGCGCTGATCGACACCTTCGGGTCGGTGTCGTTGGACCCGCACGCCGTGGGCCCGGCCCGACTGGAAGTCGGTCTGCACCAGTTCGGTCTGCTGGCCGGGCTGGTGGCCAGTGTCGAGTACCTGGCTTCGCTGGACGAGTCGGCCCGGGGCAGCCGGCGCGAGCGGCTGGCGGTATCGATGCAGTCCGCCGCGGCGTATCTGAACCGGCTGTTCGAGTACCTGTTGAGCTCGTTGCGGTCGCTGCCGCTGGTGATGCTGATCGGCCAGCCCGAGGCGCGCATCCCGGTGGTCAGCTTCGCAGTACAGAAGGTGCCGGCCGAGCGAGTGGTGCAGCGACTGGCCGACAACGGCGTACTGGCGATCGCCAATGCCGGATCCCGGGTGCTGGATGCGATCGGGGTCAATGACATCGGGGGAGCGGTCACCATCGGGCTGGGCCACTACTCGACGATGGCCGAAGTGGACCAGCTGGTTCGGGCGCTGGCGTCGCTGGGCTGACGTACGCCGCAGCTGGTATCACGCGTTTCCTCATTCGTGGCCGGCCGTTGGCACGCAAGCTACGCTGTGGGCCGTTACCGCGAAGCACCCCTGAAGGTTGATCAGAAGATGGCAGAGCCGACGACTTCCCTGGCCCCCCTGGCTTTGGAAACCCTCATTGACCTGATGCAGCAGCAGGCCGCGCGTCTGGGAGATACGCCCGCCTTCATCTTCTGCCCCGAAGGCGACATCGAAGAGGACCGAATCACCTACCGCGAACTGGACCGGCGCGCCCGCTCGATCGCGACGACCCTGCAGCGCCAGGGCGCCGCCGGTGAGCGCGTACTGGTGCTCTGCCGCCCCGGGGTAGACAGCATCGTCGGACTGTTCGGCTGTTTTTACGCCGGCGCCGTCGCCGTCCCGGTCGACGAACACTGGCCGATCCGGCGGATCGAAACCGTCGTCCCCGAAGCGGATGCGCGCTTCGCGCTGGCGACGGCCAAAACCCAGGCCAAGATGAAGTCTGCGGTCGATGGTCTCAGTGCTGGGCCGAAGCTGACCTGGCTGGCCATGGATGAGGTCTCCGACGACGGGTCGGCCTGGGAGCGGCAGGACATCGGCGCGGACAGCCTCGCCATGATCCAGTACACGTCGGGGTCCACCGGGGTGCCGAAGGGTTGCGTGCTGACCCACCGGAATTATCTGAGCAACCTCGAGGTCATGCGGTGGGCCCTGAACCCAGCCGACGACGCACCAGTGATGAACAGCCCGATCAGCGGGGTGTCCTGGCTGCCGCAGTACCACGACATGGGCTTCGTCGGGGGCATCTTGGGCACCATCTACGGTGGCCGCACCACGGTGCTGATGTCGCCGAGCGCCTTCCTGATGCGCCCGATCCGCTGGTTGCAGGCGATTTCGCGCTACCAGGCGACCATCACCGCCGCGCCGAACTTCGCCTACGAGGCCTGCGTCAAACGCAGCACCCCAGAACAGATTGCCGCGCTTGATCTGTCGAGCCTGTCGATCGCCGTGATCGGCGCTGGGCCGATCAGCGCTGAGACGCTGCGGTCCTTCACCGAGGTGTTCGCGCCGGCCGGCTTCCGTCCCGAGGCCTTCATTCCCGCTTACGGGCTGGCCGAGGCAACGCTGGGCGTGACGGGCATGTCTGAGTCGCCGGTGCCCGTGGTCCGGCACATTGATCGGTCCGCGCTCAGTGAGGAACGGGTCGTCGAGGTGAAAGCCGACGCCGCCGGGGCGGTGCCCCTGGTGGGCTGTGGCGTCAAGCCGGAGACGCAGGAAGTCCTGATCGTCGATCCCGAGACCCGGCTACGCCGCGCCCCTGACGAAGTGGGCGAGATCTGGGTATCGGGGCCGAGCGTTGGTGTGGGCTACTGGGGCCGTCCCGAGGAGACCGAGCACGCGTTTGCGGCACACCTGGCCGACACGGGCGAGGGGCCCTACCTGCGCAGTGGCGACCTGGGGTTCTTCTCTGGCGGCGAGCTGTTCGTCACCGGCCGGTGCAAGGACTTGATGACGATCGGCGGGTACAGCCACTACCCCAATGACATCGAGCTGACCGTGCAGGCATGCCACCCGGCGCTGATGCCCAGCCGGGGTGCGGTGTTCCAGTTGCCGACCGAACGCTACGCCCCGGAATACCTGGTGGTGGTGCAGGAGGTACATCACCACGAGGCCGCCGGCATCGATCCCCACGACCTGATCGAAGCGATCCGGGGGGCGGTCCGCGCCCACCACGGCATCGAGGCGCAGGCCGTCGTACTGCTCAAGCCGATGCGGATACCGACCACCACCAGCGGCAAGATTCAGCGCGGTGCGTGCCGCGACCAGTATGTCGCCGGTGAACTGACCGTGCTGGCGGAGTGGGCGCAGCCGCGGCCGGGCAAAGCCGCCCCGGGGCTCAAGGGTGCGCTGTTGGCCGGACTGGGCCGGATGGTCGCGTCGGCGTTGGCGCACGACCAGAGACCGCAGGACGGGCCGGACCGGGCCTGACTTCAAGGCCCGCTGGGACCGCCGCTGCTGCCCGGCTGACTTTAAGGCGCTGGCCCCGCAGGCCCAGGTTCGACTTCCCGGCGCCGGCTGCTTGTCCTGACGGTGGGGCGGAGTCCGCACCCGGGTGTCGAGTTTCCCGGTAGCCGCTCGGGCTCTGTCGGCGGCGCCATCCGCCGTCAAAACGTCCCTACCTCAGCGTCGCCACACCCGCAGAATAATCATTAACAAAACCCAAGAGTTGCGCTTGGGTTCAGGGTGCACACCTCGGTGACATGGGGATACGTCTTTCCTGCCTGATGGACATCTATCGCCTCACGTGCAATCAACCAGGGTTTTTACGACTGTTTTCCTTATAAAAATTACGGTTCGACAAAGCGGAAAACTCATGTAAGTTTAAGCAACGTCCGTAGTCAGTGTCCGTAGGAGAGCATGATGCAGCTCGCGCTTCGCCCGTACGTCACCCCCGGTGTCGCGATCGCGGGTGCCGCGTTGATCGCGGTCAACGGGGCCGTTCCCGCGGCGGTGCTGCGGCCTCAGGTTGAGCCTCGCCAGTCCTATGAGTTGGTCCAGCACCATCCTGTGAAGCTCACGGCCGATTTCTTCGGACCGTGGCAGGACCTGTTCAACAACACCGCCACCAACCTGGTGGCGATGGGATCTGACAACGGGTGGATCAACCTGCTCGAGCAGATCTTCAGCGACCCGAGTTCGCTGTCGCGGCTGCCGGAGGTCTTCGACTTCCTGACCAGCATCATGCCTTCGATCAGCGGCTCCGACCCGCTCATGGTTCTGCTCTCGCCGATCCTGACCATCGGCATGGGGATCATCGGCCCGCTGGTCACGGTCAACGACGCGATGCAGGACATCCTCAACGAGATCTTCAACCCCAACGACCCGCTGGACCCGTTCGCGGCCATCTTCACCGCGGTCCCGCGCCTCCTCGACGCGTGGTTGAACGGCACCAGCACCATCGATGTGGCCGGCATCAGCATCCCCGTCTTCAACGGCCTCCTGGTCCCGGGTCAGAACCTGATCATCGACCAGACGGCCGAGGAGCTGGCCAACAACCTCAACATCGGCAACCAGACCATCGCCAGCCTGCTCGACCAGACCGGCATCGGCACGATGCAGGTGGCCGGGATGTTGACCGGCCTGCTGGACAGCCTCGGCATGGGCGACGACACCCCGGTCGACGTCATCAACGCCCTCGGCCTGGGCAGCCTCGAGGTCTCCAGCGTGCTGAGCACCGTCTTCGACGCGGTGGGCATCGGCAACCCCACCATCGCTGAGCTCATGGACCAGCTGGGTATCGGCAACGTTCAGGTCGCCGACCTTGCGATCGACTTCACCCATGCCCTGGGCTTCGACAACCCGACGGTCGTCGACATCGCGGGCGACGTCGGCTTGGCCGACCTCAAGCTGGCCGACCTGGGCATGGACGTGCTCAACGCGCTGGGTATCGGAGACCCGACGGTCAACGAGCTCCTCGGTGACATCGGCGCCGGCGACCTGACGCTCAACGGCCTGCTCCAGACGGCGGTGGAAGCGCTGGGTCTGGGCGGTCAAACCCCGGCGGACCTGCTCGACGCCACCGGCCTCGGTGCCCAGACCACCCACGAGTTCATCACCTCGCTGCTCGGCGGGTTGGGCCTGGGCAACCAGACGATGATGGACCTGCTCAGCCAGGCCGGCCTTGCCGACGCGGACATGTCCCAGCTGATCGTCAGCATCCTCGGTCCCTCCGGCGACGCCACGGTGGCCGACATCATGGGTTACGCGGGCTTCGGCACTGTGACGGTCGGGGACATCACCGACCTGTTGGGCATCACCAACCTGTCGCTGGGCACGATTCTCGGCAACCTGTCCTACATCACCGGCAACCTGACGATCAACGACATGCTCGTCGCCACCGGCATGACCCCGCTGGACAAGGGCGGTGACGCCCTGCTGTCCGACTCCCTGGCCGGTACGACCATCGCCACCTTCCTGGGCGACCAGCTGAACGACCCGCTCATTTCGATGCTCGGCCCCACCGGCGAGATGACCCTCGCCGAGATGATCCAGACGAACTTCGCGATGACCCTGGGTCAGATGCTCGAACAGTCGGGCATGGCCGATCAGACCCTGACCGACCTGGTACTGGCCGGTATGCCTGACCAGCCGCTCTCGGAGCTGCTCGGCGTCATGGGCAGCACCACCCTGGCGGACCTGATCAACCAGCTGGTGCCCGCCGACCAGACCATCATCGACATGCTCAGCGCGTCCGGTCTGGGCGACCAGACCATGAGTGAACTGCTCACCCAGACCTTCGGTGACCAAACCGTCGCCAACGCACTGGATGACGGCGGACTGGGCAGCATGCACCTCGACGACATCATTCGTCAGGCGCTGGGACCGCAGACCCTCAACGACATGCTCAACGACTTCGGCCTCGGCGGCCAGTCGCTCAGCGACCTGTTCGACCAGTTCTTCGGCATCACCACCATCGCCGACCAGATGCTCGCCCTGGGCTTGGGCGATCAGACGCTCAACGAGCTGATCGATTCGCTGTTCGGGACCTCGACGGTCAGTGCACTGCTCGGCGACTTCGGCACCCAGACCGTCGACGAACTCCTGACCTCCATGGGCCTCGGCGATATGACCGTGATCAACGCGCAGATCAGCGAGTTCTGGGGCTCGATGTCCTACTGGCTTGACGGCCTAGGGGACCAAATCACGGCGGTGCTCGGTGGCTAAGCGACAGGAAAACTTCGGAACTTCCGTCCGGGAGGGCGTCATGCAGCAAACACTTCGTCCGTACGTCACCACCGGCCTGGCTGTTGTCGGGGTGGGCCTGGTCGCGGTCCCCCCCGTGGCCTCGAACCTGCCGCAGCTTTCCCATCAGCTCGCGATGGTCGAGCAGCGTGGCGTTGCGCTCACGTCGGGCTTCTTCTCGCCCTACACCGACCTGTTCGAGCACACCATCGCGAGCCTGCAGGCGCTGAACCAGAACTCAGTGGACATGTGGGGTCTGCTGCAGCACATCATCACGAACCCGCAAGAGGCCATCAACGGCATCCCGGATGTCATCAACATCTTCACCAACGCGATGCCCACCGTCGGCTTCCAGATGTTCCCGTTCCCCGCGGAGCTCGACCTGCAGCTACCGACGTGGGCGGCTTCCCTGCTCGCAGGAATTGGCCCATGGGTGACTATGGGCAACGCGTTCCAGCAGGTTATGGACGAAATCTTCGGCAACCTGTTCACCGACCCGATGAAGGCGTTCTCGGCGCTGATCGGTGCGCCGGCGACGCTGTTGGACGCCTTCCTCAACGGCAGCACCGGGGCCTCCTTCGGGGGCGCCTACTTCCCGTTGTTCAACGGCCTCTTGACCCCCGGACAGCCGATCGACGCCAACTTCAATATCGGTGATGTGGTCGATCTGTCCGGCATGGGTGACACCACCATCACCCAGCTGCTGTCGCAGGCCGGTATCGGCGATGTTCCCCTGGAAACGCTGATCATCGACATGCTCGACGGGCTCGGCTTTGGCCACATGACGCCGGTGGACCTGCTCAACGACATGGGCATCGGCACCCAGTCGCTCTCCGAGCTGCTGATCGGCGTCTTCAACGAGGCCGGCATCGGCAACCCCACCATCGCTGAGCTCTTGGAGAGCCTGGGCGGAATCGAGCCCGGCGACTCGGTCGCCAGCCTGCTGATCGCACTGCTCAACCAGACCGACATCGGCAACCCCAGCCTGTCCGAGCTCATCCTGAGCTTCGTCGGCGGTGACGACGCCACCGTCGGTGGCCTGATCAAGGATCTGCTCGGCGCTACGGGCAACGAATCCCTGGCCAGTCTGATCGACCCGACCTGGACCGTCGGCGGATTGCTGACCGATGCGCTGGGCGACCCCCCACTGACCGATTTCTTCGAGCAGATGGGCCTCGGCAACATCACCATCGGCGCGCTCGCCGGAATGTTGGGCGAGTACGGCGACCAGACGCTGGTCGACCTGCTCAACGAGGGCTTCCTCGGACCGGACATCAGCGGCAGCACCCCGCTGATGGAAATGATGCTCTCGATGTTCCCGCCCGGCGCCACCTTGGGCGACCTGATGGGCCCCTTCGGCAGCCAGACCCTCGGCGATCTGATGGAGATGATGCCGATCGGCGAGAACACCATGGGGTACGACCCCACCACTCCGGTGACCGACGTTGTGCTCGTGGACTTGATGTACACGCTCCCCAGCCCAGAGCCGGGTTACGCGAACCTGGCCGAGACGCCGTTGGGCGTGCTCGCCCCGGATCAGGCCGCCCTGCTCGAGAAGGCCGGCAACCCGACCCTCGGCGCGGTGATGGGCACCAACACCGTCGGCCAGGTTCTCGAGAACATGCACCTGTACGACGTCACCATTTTCCAAGGCCTTGACGCCATGGGCCTCGGGAACTACACGCTGGAGACGTTGTTCGACGGTCTGGGCAACATGACCGGCAATGTCACTCTGGAGCAGTTCTTGCTGGCCTGGGGCTTCGACCCGAGCCTGACGGAGCTCATGGAGAGCGCCGTCGCCGGACTGGGGCTGACCGACACCACGCTGCTGTCCCTGTTCGAGGACTGGGGCATGGGTAGCGTCAGTCTGTCCGGCCTGATCGACAGTCTCGGCCTGAACGACATGTACATCCAGGCGATTTTCAACAACCTCGGCCTGAACAACATCGACATCGACATGTTCATCGACCGCCTCGGGCTGAGCAGCATCTCGATCGCCGGCATTCTCAACGGCTTGGGCCTGAACGACCAGAGCCTCGACGAGTTCATCAACAGCCTGTTGGGCGGTGTCTCGATCGACAGCATCCTCAATGGCTTGGGGCTGGACGAGGTGCACTTGGACACGTTCATCACCGACCTGATGACCAGTGTGCTCGGCGATCCCACCCTGGGCACCTTCCTCGGCTGGATCGGCCTGGACACCTTCGACCTGGACACCATCGTCGCCAACCTCGGCCTCGGCGGTATCACGATCAACTCGCTGCTCACCGATCTCGGCTTCGGCAGCCTCGACATCAACGGCCTGATCGACGGGCTGGGGCTGTCCGACGTGGGCTTGCTGGGCATCAACGGCAACTTCTTCGGCGTGGCGTCGGAGTGGCTCAACGACATTCCGAACCAGATCGCCGCGGCGTTGGGCTTCTACGGCTGAGCCTGCTGAGCAAGCCGCCAAATCCAAACTTCATGACAGACAAAGCGAGCACAACTGTGGGCCACACAGATAGGAAAACCCAAATGGCAGTAGGACGTAACGCTTCGGGCAACGGCAGTTCACGTCGGCGTGGCCGCCGTCTGTTGGGTGCCGGTAGTGCGGTTGGGGCGTTTTTGGCGTTTGGGTTGTCGCCGTTGTCTTCGGCGCCTGTTGCGCATGCTGATGAGCTGGATTGGGTTGTTGATCTGGTTGGTGCGGATTTGGCTGGGGCTCTTGGTGATTTGAGTCAGGCGTCGTCGTGGGAGACGTTGTTTGATCAGGCTTCGTGGGAGCCGTTGCTGAGCAATGTTGGTTTGTCGTTTGATGCGTCGTTGGCGGGTGTGCCGGGGTCGGCGGCTGCTGATGATTGGTTTGGGTCGTTGTTCTATGACCCGTGGCATGACTTGGGTCAGGCGTGGATCAACAGTTCGTTTGGTTCTGCGGTCAATGATTTCGTCAATATTTTTGGTTTCGGTCAGATTCTGATCGGTAATGGTGCTGACGGTATTGATGGTGGGACGCTGGCGCAGGCTGCTGGTGGTGCTGGTGGTTTGTGGTTCGGTGATGGTGGTGCCGGTGGTACCGCTGCTGATGGCACCGGTGGTGTGGGTGGTTCGGCGGGGATGTTCGGCGATGGTGGCGCCGGTGGTGCGGGTATCGATGGTGGCGATGGTGGCGCCGGTGGTGCTGGCGGCTGGTGGATGGGTCTTGGTGGTGATGGCGGCGCTGGTGGTGCTGGTATCGCTGGTGGTGCCGGTGGTGTTGGTGGTGTCGGTGGTGATGGCCTTGGTTTGGCGTTCGGTTCGGGCGGTAACGGTGGTCTTGGTGGCGATGGCGCGGTGGGTGCTGCGGGGGCGACTGTTGGTGCTGGGCTGAATGGCCTTGCCGGTGCTAATGGTGGCGCGGGCGGTAATGGTGGTGCTGGTGGTCGTGGTTCGTGGCTGATCGGTTCCGGCGGTAAGGGTGGTGCCGGCGGTGCTGGTGCCGACGGTGGTAATGGTGGCGATGGCGGCGACGGCATCAACGCCACAACCCCCGGTGGAGCAGGCGGCCATGCCGGTGACGGTGGCAACGGTGGCGCCGGTGGTGCGGCCGGTCGTGGTGGTGCTGCTGGTTCCGGTGGTCTGCTGGGGTCGGCGGGTGTCGCCGGTGTTGGTGGCACTGCTGGTGACGGTGGTAACGCCGGTGTCGGTGGTAACGGTGGCGCCGGCGCCGACGGCGACTCGACGTATGTCGATGGTGGCGCGGGCGGTCGTGGTGGTGACGCGGGTGTGGCCGGTGCCGGTGGTGCGGCGGCACCTGGTGGCACGGCGGGTGCTGCGGGTGCGGCGGCGACCGGTGGTGGTAACGGTGGCCAGGGTGGTGACGGCGCCGACGCCGTCATCGCAGGAACCGCCGGTGGTGCCGGTGGTCGTGGTGGTGACGCTGGCTCGCTGGGCAACGGTGGCGCCGGTGGCGCCGGCGGTGACGGTGCGGTCGGCCTTGCCGGGCACACCGATGTCAACGGTGATGGCACCACGGGTCTGGCCGGTGGCGCCGGTGGTGTCGGTGGCGCCGGTGGTGCCGCTGGTTCCGACGCCGGCAACGGTGGCGCCGGTGGTGCCGGTGGCCGCGGTGGCACCGGTGGTGTCGGTGGCGCCGGTGCCGATGGCACCGCGGGTACGGATGCGGCCGCCGGTAGCGGTGACACCGGTGGTAACGGTGGCGACGCGACGAACACGGCCGGCAACGGCGGCGTCGGCGGCGTCGGCGGTGCGGGTGGTGCGGGCGGGACTTCCGCGCACGGCACCGCGGGTGCGCACGGTGTCGGTGGTATCGGTGGCGACGGTGGCGCCGGTGGTCAGGCAGGTAATGGTGGTGCCGGTGGTGCCGGTGCCGGTGGCGGTAACGCCGCAGCGGCCGGTTCCGGCGGTAACGGTGGTAGTGCGGCCGCCTCCACTGCGGGCCAGGGCGGTACCGGTGGTAAGGGCGGCTCCAGTGGCGGGTCTGCTTACGCCGCGACCGGTGCGACGGGTGTCGACGGTGCCGAGGGCAATGGTGGTGCCGGTGGTGTCGGTGGCGCAGGCGAGCTCCTTGGCGACGGCACCGCGCAGGCCGGTGGCCAGGGCGGTAACGGTGGCGACGCCGGCACCGATGGCGACGGTGGCGCGGGTGGCGCCGGTGGCCGGGGTGCGACCGGTGAGCACGGCGTCACCGACGGCAATGGCAACGGCACCGCGGGCGCAACCGGTGGTGCCGGCGGCGCGGGTGGCACCGGTGGCGCCGGCGGTACCAACTCCGGCACGGGCGGCGTAGGCGGCGCGGGCGGAACCGGCGGCATCGGTGGTAACGGTGGCGCGGCCGACGACGCGACGGTGGCCGGCAACGCCGGTGGTACCGGCGGTAACGCCGGCGCCGGTGGCCTCGGTGGCGACGGTGGTGCGGGTGGCGTCTCCGCGGTCGGCGCCGGTGGTGCCGGCGGTGCCGCGGGTAACGGTGGCGCGGCCGGGCAGGCCGCGGCTGGCGGCGCGGGCCTCGGCGGCGGGGACTTCGACGAAGCGGGCGCCGGTGGCCAAGGTGGCGATGGTGCGGTCGGCGGTGCGGCCGGGACCGCGGGAACCGGGACCGATGGCGGCGCGGCCGGTAGCGCGGGCAATGTCGGTGCGGGCAGCGACGGTGGTGCTGGCGGTGCAGGTGGCAAGGGTGTCGGCCTGGCCAGTGATGGCGTAACCGGGCAGGCCGGAGGCGTCGGTGGTCAGGGTGGCAATGCCGCCACCGATGGCGACGGCGGTGCGGGCGGCGCCGGCGGCGCGGGTGCCAACGGCACGCAAGGCACGACAGACAACAGCGGCAGCGGTACCGCGGGCGGCAACGCCGGTGCCGGTGGCCAGGGTGGCGCCGGTGGTTCGGCCGGATCCAACTCCGGCACCGGTGGTGCCGGCGGTATCGGCGGCCAGGGTGGCGCTGGTGGTAACGGCGGGGCCGCCGACGACGCGACGGTCGCCGGTGCGGCCGGCGGAAACGGCGGCAGTGCCGGTACCGGTGGTGCGGGCGGCAAGGGCGGTGCCGGTGGCTCGTCGGCCAACGGCACCGGCGGCGCGGGCGGTGACGCCGGTAACGGTGGCGCGGCCGGTACCGCAGCTGCCGGTGGCAAGGGCCTCGGCGGCGGAGGAGGTGACGCAGCCGGCGCTGGCGGCGCGGGCGGTAACGGCGCCGACGGTGGCGCGGCGGGAGCTGGCGGCGCCGGCGGAAGTGGTGTCGCGGGCGGTGCCTCTGGCGACGCGGGCCTTGACGGTCTGAGCAGTGATGGCGCGGCCGGCGGTAACGGCGGTGCCGGCAGCGGCCTGGCCAGCGACGGCCTCACCGGTCAGGCCGGCGGTGCCGGTGGTGCCGGTGGTGACGCCGCCGCGAACGGCAACGGTGGTGCCGGCGGCACCGGCGGTGCGGGAGCCGATGGCGCGAACGGAACGACCGACGGCAACGGCGACGGCACCACAGGTGGTGTCGGTGGTGCCGGCGGCGCCGGCGGTGCAGGCGGTGCGGCCGGCAGCAACTCGGGCACCGGTGGTGCCGGTGGTGCCGGTGGTACCGGCGCCTCCGGTGGTAACGGTGGCGCGGCAGACGATGCGACGGTGGCCGGTGCGGCCGGTGGTAACGGCGGTAGCGCCGGCGCCGGTGGTGCGGGCGGTGCCGGTGGTGCGGGTGGCGCCTCGGCGAACGGAACCGGTGGTGCGGGCGGTGACGCCGGCGATGGTGGTGCGGCAGGCACCGCTGCGGCCGGCGGTAAGGGCCTTGGTGGCGGTGGCGCCGACAACGCCGGTAACGGTGGTGCCGGTGGTAACGGCGCCGACGGTGGCGCGGCGGGCAACCTGGGCGCCGGTGGCGCGGGCGTGCAGGCCGGTGCCGACGGTGGTGCGGGTGAGGCCGGTCTGAGCAGTGGCGGTGCGGCCGGTGGTAACGGTGGCGACGGCAGTGGTCTGGCCAGCGACGGCATCACCGGTCAGGCCGGCGGCCAGGGTGGCGCCGGTGGTAACGCGGCCACGAACGGCAATGGTGGTGCCGGCGGCGCCGGCGGTTCGGGCTTCGCTGGAGCTGACGGGTTCACCGACGGCGGAGGCAACGGCACGACCGGTGGTGTCGGCGGCGCCGGTGGCGCCGGTGGCGTTGGTGGTGCGGCCGGTAGCAACTCGGGTACCGGTGGTGCCGGTGGCGCCGGTGGTACCGGTGCTTCCGGTGGCAAGGGCGGCGCGGCAGCTGACGCGACGGTGGCCGGTGCGGCCGGTGGCAACGGCGGTAGCGCCGGCACCGGTGGTGCGGGCGGCGCCGGTGGTGCGGGCGGCACGTCGGCCAATGGCACCGGTGGTGCGGGCGGTGACGCCGGCGATGGTGGTGCGGCAGGTACCGCTGCGGCCGGCGGTAAGGGCCTTGGTGGCGGTGGCGCCGACAACGCCGGTAACGGTGGTGCCGGTGGTAACGGCGCCGACGGTGGTGCGGCGGGCAACCTGGGCGCCGGTGGCGCGGGTGTGCAGGCCGGTGCCGACGGTGGTGCGGGTGAGGCGGGTCTGAGCAGTGGCGGTGCGACCGGTGGTAACGGTGGTGACGGCAGTGGTCTGGCCAGCGACGGGCTGACCGGTCAGGGCGGTGGTCACGGCGGTGCCGGTGGTAACGCGGCAGCGGTCGGAAACGGTGGTACCGGTGGTAACGGCGGTGTCGGCGCGACTGTCGCCGGCATCACCGACCCCAACGGCAACGGCACCGACGGCTTCCTCGGCGGCGTGGGCGGTAACGGTGGTACCGGTGGTACCGGCGGTACCACCTCAGGCAATGGTGGTGCTGGCGGTAACGCCGGTAACGGTGGCAATGGTGGCGCCGGTGGCGCGGGTGCGGACGCGACCGTCGTCGACACCGATGGTGGCTACGGCGGTAATGCCGGAGCCGGCGGCCAGGGCGGTACCGGTGGTAGTGGCGGTGTGGCCAACAACGGCACCGGTGGTGCCGGCGGTAACGCCGGTGACGGTGGCAACGCCGGCATCGCGGGCAACGGTGGTACCGGCCTCGGTGGTGGCGGCGCTGCCAACGCGGGCGCCGGTGGTGCCGGCGGCGCGGGTGCGGACGGCGGAAGTGCGGGAACCGAAGGCGTCGGCGGCACCGGCACTGCGGCCGGAGCCCAGGGTGGAGCCGGCAACGGTGGCCAGGGCAGCGACGGTGGTGCCGGCGGCCAGGGCGGTGCTGGTATCGGCCTGATCAGCGCAACCAACACTGGCCAGGGCGGTGGCGCCGGCGGTGCCGGCGGTGACGGTTCGTCGGTGCGCAACGGTGGTGCCGGCGGTAACGGTGGCACCGGTGCGACGGTCGACGGAATTACCGACATCAACGGCAACGGCACCGATGGTGCCGACGGTGGTGCCGGTGGCGTCGGTGGCGTCGGTGGTGCCGGCGGCTCGGTCTCCGGCAATGGTGGTGCCGGCGGTAGCGGCGGCGCCGCAGGCCACGGCGGCAACGGTGGCAACGGCGCCGACGGAACTGCCGGTATCAACGCCGGTGCAGGCACCGGCGGTGACGGAACCAACGGTGGCGACGCCGGCGACGGCGGCAAGGGCGGCAACGGCGGCCAGGGCGGCAACGGCGGTGCGGGCGGCAGTGCCACCAACGGTTCGGCTGGCGCCACCGGGGTCGGCGGCGTCGGCGGCAACGCCGGTGACGCGGGCAACGCCGGTAACGGCGGCCAGGGCGGCCACGGTGCCGGCGGCGGCGCCGGGGCCAAGGCTGGCAACGGTGGTGCCGGCGGCCAGGGCGGTGTCCGTGGCGAGGCCGGCGCGACCGCTGGTGAAGGCGGTTGGAACGGCGACAACACCGACCAGGCCGCCAACGGTGCGGCCGGTGCCGCGGCGACCGGCGGTAACGGCGGTGCGGGCGGCAACGGTGGTGCCGGCGTGGTGCACGCCGATGCATCGCCTCAGGCCGGTGGCGATGGTGGCCGCGGCGGCGCGGCCGGACCGGTCGGCGTCGGCGGCGCCGGCGGTAACGGTGGAATCGGTTCGGCCGGCACCGCAGGTGTCGACGGGACCGTCGACGGTGCGGGCAACGGCGGCAGCGGAACCAGCGGCGGTCTCGGTGGTGCCGGTGGCGCTGGTGGTGACGGCGGCGAAGGCGGCAGCATCTCCGGTGACGCCGGCGCCGGTGGCGCTGGTGGGGCCGGTGGCGCGGGTGGCCGCGGTGGCTCCGGCGCCAACGGTGCCAATGCCCCATCGGTGACATTCGGCAGCGGGCTATCCGGCGGCAACGGCGGCTACGGCGGCGACGGTGGCTCGGGTGGTCTCGGTGGCAACGGTGGCGCCGGTGGTGTCGGCGGCACGGCAACGCTCGGCAACAACGGTGCGGCCGGTGCCGGTGGCGTCGGCGGTCAGGGTGGCGCCGCGGGCAACGCGGGTAACGGCGGTACCGGTGCCAACGGCGCCGGCGGCGGCTCGAACGCGATTGCCGGTAACGGCGGTAACGGCGGTGACGGCGGTGACCGTGGCGCGATCGGCCTCGGCGGTAAGGGCGGCCTGAGCGGCGACGGCCACCAGGCCGTCAACGGTGGCAACGGCGGTGCGGCGACCGGCGGTAACGGCGGCGCCGGCGGTCGCGGTGGCAACGGTGCCGTGTTGGCCAACGGCAACCCGCAGAGCGGTGGCGCAGGCGGACTCGGCGGTGACGCCGGCACCTACGGCAACGGTGGCGTCGGTGGCGCCGGTGGCGCCGGCAGTGTCGGCGGCAATGGCGCCAGCGGCTCAGCCAGTTCGGTCAATGGCATCAGTGGCCAGTCCGGTGGTTCGGGCGGCGATGGCGGCGCCGGCGGCAAGGGCGGCTCGATCGCCGGCAACGGTGGCGCGGGCGGCGGCGCCGGAGCTGCGGGCAACGGTGGCAACGGTGGCAACGGCTTCCAGGGCAAGGCAGGTCTTGACGCGGTCGCAGGAACCGGTGGAGCCGGCAGCAACGGCGGCAACGGCGGTAACGGCGGCAGCGGTGGTAACGGTGGTAACGGCGGCAACGGCGGTGCCGGTGGTACCGCCACCAACGGCACAGCCGGCACCAATGGTCTGGGCACAATCGGTGGCAACGCCGGTAACGCCGGAACCGGCGCGGACGGCGGTCGCGGTGGCAACGGTGCCGGCGGTGGTGTCAACAGCCTCGCTGGATCCGGTGGTAACGGCGGTGCCGGTGGCAACGTCGGCACTGCCGGTATCGGAGGCACCGGCGGCTACAACGGCGATGGTGTAACTCAGCGGGCCGACGGCACCGACGGATTGGCGGGCGCACACGGCGGTAACGGCGGTAACGGCGGTAACGGCGGTAACGCTCAGGGCACCAGTCAGGCCGGCGGTAAGGCCGGTAACGGCGGCGACGGCGGCAACATCGGCAACGGCGGTAACGGCGGTAACGGTGGTTCCGGTACCACCGGCGCCGCTGGGATCACCGGTGGCGACGGCAACGGAACCGACGGCGCGTCGGGCACTGCCGGTGCGGTCGGCGGTAGCGGCGGTAACGGCGGCTCCATCTCCGGTAACGCGGGTAACGGCGGCAATGGCGGTAACGGCGGCAGCGGCGGTGCGGGTGGCAACGGAGCCCTGGGCACGGGCGGCTCGGCAGGCGGCAGCGGCGGTGACGGCGGCAACGCCGCATCCGGTGCGGCCGGCGGCAAGGGCGGCAGCGCCGTCAACGGCACCGCGGGTAACGGTGGTAACGGCGGTAACGCCGGGAACGCGGGTAACGGTGGTACCGGTGCCAACGGCTCGGGCGGTGGCAACAACGCAGTGGCCGGCGCAGGCGGCAACGGCGGCGACGGTGGTGACCGCGCTGCGGCAGGTCTGGGCGGTGCCGGCGGTACCGGTACGGGCGGCCCGGGTAAGGCCGGCATCGACGGCGCTCTCGGAGTCGGCGGCAATGGCGGCAACGCCGGCCACGGCGGTACCGGTCAGGTGCTCGCCGATGGGTCTTCCCAGGCCGGCGGTAACGGCGGCATAGGTGGCGCGGCCGGCACGATCGGCAACGGTGGTGCCGGTGGTAACGGCGGCGCCGGCGCTCTGGGTGCCAACGGAATCATCGATGGCAATGGCGACGGCACCAACGGTGCCGACGGCGGCATGGGCGGCAACGGTGGCGTGGGTGGCGCCGGCGGCAGCATCTCCGGTAACGGTGGCGCCGGCGGCCGCGGCGGTGTCGGTGGTACCGGCGGCATCGGTGGCGTTGCGCAAGGAACCGACGGGCAGAACGCGGTGGCCGGCAGCGGCGCCGACGGTGGCGACGGTGGCGACGCCGGTCTCAGCGGTAACGGCGGCGCCGGTGGCCACGGTGGTGCGGGTGCCCTCGGTGGCACCGCGACCAACGGAACCCAGGGCAGCACCGGTGCCGGCGGGGTCGGCGGCAACGGCGGCGCGGGCGGTGCGGCCGGGCGCGGCGGCAACGGCGGTAACGGTGCCGGCGGCGGTGCCGACCACGTTGCCGGCGACGGCGGCGACGGTGGCGCCGGCGGTTACGCCGGGTACGGCGGTAGCGCCGGAAATGGCGGCGTCGGCGGTGACAACACCATCGCGGCCAACGGCAAGGCCGGCGCGGACGGCAACGTCAGCACCGGCAACGGCGGTAACGGCGGCGCCGGCGGCACGGGTGTCATGCTCGGTGACGGCGTCGCCCAGTCCGGCGGTAGCGGCGGTGACGGTGGTGCCGGCGGCGCTGTCGGTAACGGCGGCAACGGTGGGGCCGGCGGTGCCGGCGCTACCGGCACCAACGGCAGCACCGAGGCATCCGGCGACGGCACCAACGGTGTGGCCGGCGGTGACGGTGGCCACGGCGGTAGCGGTGGCGCGGGCGGCAGCCAGGCCGGTAACGGTGGCGCCGGCGGCGTCGGTGGCGCGGCGGGTTCGGGCGGTAACGGCGGCGACGCCGCCGACGGCACTGCGGGTGTCGATGCGGCAGCGGGCACCGGCGGCAACGGCACCGACGGTGGCGACGCCACCGGCACGGCGGGCAACGGTGCGGATGGCGGTGTCGGCGGCAACGGCGGCTTCGGCGGCAGCTCTGCCCACGGCACCGCGGGCGCTGACGGCGTGGGCGGCAAGGGCGGCAACGCCGGTAGCGCCGGTAACGCCGGTGACGGTGGTCGCGGCGGTAACGGTGCCGGTGGCGGCGGTGGTGCGGTGGCCGGATCCGGCGGTAACGGCGGTGACAGCTCGAGCACGGCAGGAACCGCTGGCACAGCCGGGGCCGGCGGCTGGAACGCCGATCACACCGCGCAGGCGGCCGGTGGTAAGGCCGGGGCTGCCGGTAGCACCGGAAACGGTGGCGTCGGCGGTAACGGCGGTACCGGCACCAATGCCGTGCTGGGCGGCGCGGCCGCCCAGCAGGGTGGCGCCGGTGGCGCCGGTGGCGACGCGGCACTCAACGGCAACGGTGGTGCGGGCGGTACGGGTGGCGCGGGCGGACTCGGGGCCAACGGCACTACCGGAACAACCGGAACGACGGGTGGCTCGAAGGCTCCCGGCGGAACCGGCGGTGTCGGTGGCGACGGAACGGCCGCGGCCGCCGGCGGTGCCGGCGGCGCTGGCGGTGCCAGTGGTACCGAGTCCGGCAACAGCGGCGTCGGCGGCAAGGGTGGCGCAGGCGGTACGGGCGGCAACGGCGGTGCCGGCGGCACGGGTGGTACGGGTGGTTCCGGCTCCAAGGGCAACACCGCCGGGGCCGGCGGGCTCGGTGGCAACGGTGGCACCGGCGGCACCGGTGGAGCGTCCGGCCAGGGCGGCTCCGGAGGCACCCTCCGCAACGGCGGCGGCATCGCCGGCGCCAACGGCGCCGACGGCGCGGACGGCAAGGGCGGCAACGGTGGTAACGGCGGCAAGGGCGGCATCGGCGGTAACGGCAGCACCGGTAAGAACGGCTGGACTGCCGGTGCCGGCGGTAAGGGCGGCACCGGTGGTACCGGCGGCCTGAGCGGTTCCGGTCAGGCCGGTCTTACCGGGGGTGCTGGGACTGCGGGTGGTGGTGCCAGCGGCACCGACAGCGCCACACCCGGCCAAGGCGGTGCCGGCGGTACCGGAGGCAAGGGCGGCGGATCGTGATGATCCGCCGCCCCTGGCGACCGGCGCTAGGCGTCTTCGCTGTAGGCCGGAATGTCCTCGGGCGTTCGCGGCCAGGCGAACAGCGCGACGCGCTGGTTCCACTTCTCCACGTAGTGTTCGCCAAGGAACGCCCCACCACGTCGCTCCCAGAATCGGCGCCCGTACGAGCTTTCGCCGGCGAAGGTGTCCCCGAGGACTCGTCGGCACTGCGGTTCGATCTCGAACACGCTTTCCACGAATCCGCGGAACATGATGGCCCCGTGCCCGTGCTCGACCATGTCGAGTTCGGCGATGGCTGCGTGCAATCCGATGTCGTAGGGATCGGCGTCGTAGATGGTCGCGATGTCGTCTTGGGCGGCCCGGAACAGCTCCATGTAGCCCATCGGACGGCCGTCAATGCTGAACACGTACGGCCGGGAGTAGTTGCCCTCGAATTGGATGCCCAAGTGTTGACGCCACTGATCGGCCGGGTAGTCGTAGTGCCACGTCTCGACCAGGTGCGGCCGGTTCATCCACTCGGAGATCATCTCGGCGTCGCCGTCCGGGTCTGCGAAGCGAACGCTGTACGGGGCGGGGAATATCGGCAACGGCGGGGCCGGAACCGCACGGACCTCGTCGGTCACGTTAGCCAGTTGTCGTGCCATCAGCGAGCTCATGGCGCACCGGAACCCGTTGTTGTTGAGTCGGTTTCGGTAATCACTACAGGTTCCTCCTGGAAGTCCTTTGACGGCAACGCCGTCGCCAATGGGTTCGCCCATGATGCCACGACAACCGACCGGCGGCGGGGCCGAAATGCCGAACGGCACCGCCAGAACAAGCACCCGAAGTTCCCCCAGCGGTGCTGAGACATCAGCACCGTAAAACACTCAAAAACTTGATCCGAGAAGACATCACCGACATGGGTTCGCAGCAGAATAGGGAGTCCCACATGACTGGAAAGCAGCACCGCGCAGAGCGTCGTGGTTTCACTGGCGCCGTTCGCCGCCGGAGTGGCCGAGTGGCAGCTGCCGGTAGTGCGGTTGGGGCGTTTTTGGCGTTTGGGTTGTCGCCGTTGTCTTCGGCGCCTGTTGCGCATGCTGATGAGCTGGATTGGGTTGTTGATCTGGTTGGTGCGGATCTGGCTGGGGCTCTTGGTGATTTGAGTCAGGCGTCGTCGTGGGAGACGTTGTTTGATCAGGCTTCGTGGGAGCCGTTGCTGAGCAATGTTGGTTTGTCGTTTGATGCGTCGTTGGCGGGTGTGCCGGGGTCGGCGGCTGCTGATGATTGGTTTGGGTCGTTGTTCTATGACCCGTGGCATGACTTGGGTCAGGCGTGGATCAACAGTTCGTTTGGTTCTGCGGTCAATGATTTCGTCAATATTTTTGGTTTCGGTCAGATTCTGATCGGCAATGGTGCTGACGGTATTGATGGTGGGACGCTGGCGCAGGCTGCTGGTGGTGCTGGTGGTTTGTGGTTCGGTGATGGTGGTGCCGGTGGTACCGCTGCTGATGGCACCGGTGGTGTGGGTGGTTCGGCGGGGATGTTCGGCGATGGTGGCGCCGGTGGTGCGGGTATTGATGGTGGCGATGGTGGCGCCGGTGGTGCTGGCGGCTGGTGGATGGGTCTTGGTGGTGATGGCGGCGCTGGTGGTGCTGGTATCGCTGGTGGTGCTGGTGGTGTTGGTGGTGTCGGTGGTGATGGCCTTGGTTTGGCGTTCGGTTCGGGCGGTAACGGTGGTCTTGGTGGCGATGGCGCGGTGGGTGCTGCGGGGGCGACTGTTGGTGCTGGGCTGAATGGCCTTGCCGGTGCTAATGGTGGCGCGGGCGGTAATGGTGGTGCTGGTGGTCGTGGTTCGTGGCTGATCGGTTCCGGCGGTAAGGGTGGTGCCGGCGGTGCTGGTGCCGACGGTGGTAATGGTGGCGATGGCGGCGACGGCATCAACGCCACTGCTCCGGGCGCCGACGGCGGCGCTGCCGGTGACGGTGGCAACGGTGGTAACGGTGGTGCGGCCGGTCGTGGTGGTGCTGCTGGTTCCGGTGGTCTGCTGGGGTCGGCGGGTGTCGCCGGTGTTGGTGGCACTGCTGGTGACGGTGGTAACGCCGGTGTCGGTGGTAACGGTGGCGCCGGCGCCGACGGCGATGGCGCTCACATCGATGGTGGTGCCGGTGGCCGTGGTGGTGACGCGGGTGTGGCCGGTGCCGGTGGTGCGGCGGCACCTGGTGGCACGGCGGGTGCTGCGGGTGCGGCGGCGACCGGTGGTGGTAACGGTGGCCAGGGTGGTGACGGCGCCGACGCCGTCATCGCCGGTGGTGCCGGTGGTGCCGGTGGTCGTGGTGGTGACGCTGGCTCGCTGGGCAACGGTGGCGCCGGTGGCGCCGGTGGTGACGGTGCGGTCGGCGTGGCCGGGCACACCGATGCCAACGGTGATGGCACCACGGGTCTGGCCGGTGGCGCCGGTGGTGTCGGTGGCGCCGGTGGTGCCGCTGGTTCCGACGCCGGCAACGGTGGCGCCGGTGGCGCCGGTGGCCGCGGCGGCACCGGTGGTGTCGGTGGCGCCGGCAATGACGGCACCGCGGGTCTGAATGCGGCCGCCGGTAGCGGTGACAACGGTGGCGACGGTGGCGACGCGAACAGCACCGCCGGCAACGGTGGCGTCGGTGGCGTCGGCGGTGACGGCGGCGCGGGCGGTACTTCCACACACGGCACCGCGGGTGCGCACGGTGTCGGTGGTATCGGCGGTGACGGCGGCGCCGCGGGCGCGACCGGTGTCGGTGGTAACGGCGGTGACGGTGCCGGCGGCGGTACCGGGGCAGCGGCCGGTAACGGCGGTAAGGGTGGCGCCGGTGGTGCCATCGGTAGCGGTGGCGCCGGTGGTGCCGGTGGCTCAAGCGGTGGCGCTAACCACGCGGCCTCCGGCGCGACGGGCGCAGACGGCACCGGCGGCAACGGCGGCAACGGCGGTAACGGTGGTGCCGGCGAGCTGCTGGGCGACGGCACCGTGCAGACCGGTGGACAGGGCGGCAACGGTGGCGACGCCGGGGCGGTCGGTGACGGCGGTAACGGCGGCGTCGGCGGTAAGGGCGCGACCGGCACGGCCGGACACACGAACATCAGCGGTGACGGCACGGACGGCGTCGTCGGTGGCGCCGGTGGTGCGGGCGGCATCGGTGGTGCCGGCGGTAGCACCGCGGGCAACGGTGGCGCCGGTGGTGCGGGCGGCGTCGGTGGCACCGGCGGTGCCGGTGGCCACGGCCTCGACGGCCAGGACGGTGTCGATGCGACGGCCGGCAGCGGCGGCGACGGCACGGTTGGTATCGGCGGCGGCGACAGCGGCAATGGTGGCGCCGGTGGTGTCGGCGGTCAGGGCGGTGCCGGCGGCACTGCGACAGCGGGCAACGCCGGTACGGACGGCGACGGCGGCCAGGGTGGTGTCGGTGGCGCGGCCGGTAATGCCGGCAACGGCGGTCGCGGCGGTGACGGCGCGGGTGGCGGCAACAACGCCACGGCCGGCTCCGGTGCACAAGGCGGTACCGGAGGCAACCGCGGCGAGGCCGGCGCCGGTGGTGCCGGCGGCTGGAACGCGGACAACAGTGTCCAGGCGGACCAGGGTGCCAATGGTGCCGAAGGCGGCGGCGGCCACGGTGGTACCGGCGGCCGCGGTGGCGACGGTGAACTGCTCGGTGGAAATGTGCCGCAGGCCGGCGGCAACGGCGGTACCGGTGGTACGGCCGGTATCGGCGGCGACGGTGGTGTCGGCGGCGACGGCGGAAACGGCGCGTCGGGCATCAACGGAACGACGGTGGTCATCGACGGGACCACGGGTGGTACCGGTGCCGTAGGTGGCAACGGTGGTGCGGGCGGCGCCGCGGGCGTGGGCTCCGGAAACGGTGGTGCCGGTGGTAACGGCGGCACCGGTGGTAACGGTGGAAACGGTGGCGCAGCCGACGACGGCTACCTGTTGGACCTGGCGGGCGGCAACGGTGGTAGCGCCGGTGCCGGTGCCGCGGGCGGCACCGGTGGTGCCGGTGGTACCTCGGCCGAAGGCACCGGTGGCCAGGGTGGCGCCGGTGGTACCGGCGGCAACGCGGGAACCGCGGCCGTCGGTGGTCAGGGCAGCGGCGGCGGTGGCGGTGCGAACGCCGGTGCCGGCGGCAACGGCGGTGACGGCGCGCTCGGCGGCGCAGGCGGTCAGGCCGGCGTGGGTGGCGCCGGGGTCGACGCGGGCGCGGACGGCGCCGTGGGCGCTGACGGCGTAGCGGCCGACGGTGCAGATGGCGGTCGCGGAGGCGACGGATACGGCCTGATCAGCGGGACCAACACCGGTCAGGGCGGCGGCAACGGCGGCCAGGGTGGTAACGCCGCCGCAGTCGGCAACGGCGGAATGGGTGGCACCGGCGGAGCCGGCGCGACGGTAGACGGCAGCACCGGCAACGACGGGAACGGCACCGACGGTGCAGTCGGTGGAGTCGGCGGTGACGGTGGCCAGGGTGGTGCCGGCGGCAGCACCTCGGGTAACGGCGGTGCGGGTGGCTTCGGCGGCGTCGGTGGCCAGGGTGGTGCCGGCGGTGCGGGCGCGGACGCCACCGTGGCCGACACGGACGGTGGCAACGGCGGCAACGCTGGGGCCGGTGGCGGCGGCGGTAATGGCGGCCTGGGCGGCACGGCCACCAACGGCACTGGTGGCGCCGGCGGCAATGCCGGCATCGGCGGCAATGGCGGCGTCGCGGGCAACGGCGGCGCCGGCCTGGGCGGCGGCGGTGCGGCGAACGCCGGGAACGGCGGTCACGGCGGTAACGGCGCCGACGGTGGTCTAGCAGGCCAGGTGGGCCTGGGCGGCACCGGCACCACCAACGGCGCGGATGGCTCCACTCGCCCCGACGGCATTGCCAGCGACGGCGGCGTCGGTGGCCAGGGCGGCGCCGGCGTGGGTCTGAGCGGCGGTGTCGGCCAGGGCGGCGGTCATGGTGGCGCCGGCGGTAACGCGGCCACGACCGGCAACGGCGGTGCCGGCGGTGCCGGTGGTGTGGGTGCGACCGTGGACGGCATCACCGGCGGCGACGGCAACGGCACTGCGGGTGCGGTCGGTGGCATCGGTGGCAACGGCGGCACCGGTGGTAGCGGTGGCGCCACGTCAGGCAACGGTGGCGCCGGTGGCAACGCCGGTAAGGGCGGCAACGGTGGCGCCGGCGGCGCGGGCGCGGACGCAACAGTGGCCGACACCGCGGGCGGTAACGGTGGGAACGCCGGTGCTGGTGGCCAGGGTGGTGTCGGCGGCCAGGGCGGTGACGCTGTCGCCGGCACCGGTGGTGTCGGCGGTAACGCCGGCGACGGTGGCAACGCCGGCACGGCCGGGTCCGGTGGTAAGGGCCTCGGTGGCGGCGGCGCGGCCAACGCGGGCGCGGGCGGCGCGGGTGGCGATGGCGCCGACGGCGCCGCTGCGGGCACGGCCGGTGCCGGCGGCACCGGCACGAATGGCGACGGTGCGGACGGCAGCGGTGGCGTGTCCGGTATCGGCAGCGACGGTGGTGCCGGCGGCAACGGTGGCATCGGCTCGGGTCTGATCAGTGGCAGTGACACGGGCCAGGGCGGCGGTGCCGGTGGGCACGGCGGTAACGCGGCTTCGGTGGGCACCGGTGGTGCCGGCGGCAACGGTGGTGCTGGTGCGGCTGGTGAAGACGGCGTCACGCTGAGCGACGGCAACGGCACCAACGGCACCCACGGCGGCGTCGGCGGTGCGGGCGGTGTCGGTGGTGCCGGCGGAACGAATGACGGCAACGGCGGTGCCGGCGGCCAAGGTGGCGTAGGTGGCGGCGGCGGTAACGCCGGCCACGGCGCCAACGGCGTCAGTGGCACCGTGATAACCCCGGGCAGCGGTGGCTCCGGCGCGGACGGAACCGACGGCGGCAACGGTGGTGTCGGTGGTAACGGTGGCGCCGGTGGTACCGGGGGCGCCGGCGGTACTTCCAGCCACGGCAGTGCCGGTGCGGACGGATCCGGTGGCGCCGGTGGGAACGCCGGTAATGCCGGTAACGCCGGTAACGGTGGTCGCGGTGCCGACGGTGCCGGTGGCGGCAGTGGTGCGGTGGCCGGCTCCGGCGGTGACGGTGGCAACGGCGGCGTCCGCGGCACGGCGGGCACGGCGGGTACGGGCGGCTGGAATGCCGGGCACACCACCCAGGCGGCCAGTGGCAATGCGGGTGCCTCGGCTATCGGCGGCAACGGCGGGGCAGGCGGCAAGGGCGGTACCGGCGTGCTGCTCGCTGATGGCACCGCGCAGCTTGGTGGGGCGGGCGGTGACGGTGGCAATGCCGGACCCGTGGGTAACGGCGGTGCCGGCGGTAACGGCGGTGCCGGCGCCGCGGGCGCGACCGGCTCGACTGCTCTGGCCAACGGCGGAACCGGTGGTAACGGTGCGGCCGGTGGTAGCGCGGGCAACGGCGGTAAGGGCGGCTCGATCTCCGGCAACGGCGGCCAGGGTGGTGTCGGCGGTGCCGGCGGCAACGGTGGTGCCGGCGGCGCGGGCGTGCAAGGTCTCGCGGGCGCCGACGCCGCCGCGGGCAGCGGCGGCAACGGCGGCGATGGCACCGATGGCGGTAACGGCGGCCAGGGCGGTAACGGCGGTCAGGGCGGCAGCGGCGGTCAGGGCGGTAGCGCCACCAACGGCACCGCCGGGCTCAACGGCAGCGGTGGTATCGGCGGTAACGGCGGCGCCTCCGGCCAGGCCGGTGACGGTGGCCGCGGTGGTAACGGTGCCGGCGGTGGCGCCGACGACACTGCTGGGCACGGTGGTAACGGCGGCGCCGGTGGTGACCGCGGTACGGGTGGTTCGGCCGGTAAGGGCGGCCTGAACGGTGACGGTGTCACCTACCGGTCCGACGGTGCGGGCGGCGTGGTCGCCGGCGGCGGCAACGGTGGTGTCGGTGGCGCCGGCGGCAACGGCGCAATGCTCGCCGACGGTGTGACCGGCCAGGCCGGTGGCTACGGCGGCAACGGTGGTGCGGCGGGTGCGATCGGTACCGGTGGCGCCGGCGGTGCTGGTGGCCATGGCGGTAGCGGCTTGGCTGGCGGCACCGACATCGACGGCAACGGCACTCTCGGTGGCGATGGTGGCACCGGTGGCCACGGCGGTAACGGTGGCGCCGGAGGCACCACCTCGGGTGCTGCAGGTGCAGGCGGCGCGGGCGGCACCGGCGGTAGTGGCGGCAACGGTGGCGACGGTGTCATCGGCTTGGCCGGCGACACTGGCGGTAACGGCGGCCTGGGCGGTAACGCGGGCTCCGGCGGTGCCGGTGGCCAGGGCGGCGAGACCGCCAATGGCGCCGGCGGCGTGGGTGGCGCGGGCGGCAACGCCGGCAACGCCGGTAACGGTGGTGCGGGCGGCAACGGTGGCAGCGGCGGTATCGAAGCCGCAGCCGGCAACGGTGGCGTCGGCGGTGACGGCGGTAACCGTGGCCTCGGCGGCGCGGGTGGCGCCGGCGGCGTCGGTAAGGGTGGCGCTCAGGCTGGCGACGGCCAGGACGGCACCAACGGCTCCGGCGGTGACGGTGGCGCCGGCGGTAACGGTGGTGCCGGCCAGACCCTGGGCGACGGTTCGGCTCAGGACGGTGGATCCGGCGGTAAGGGCGGTAGTGCCGGTGTGATCGGCACCGGTGGCGCCGGCGGTAACGGCGGCGTCGGCTCGGCCGGTGTCGACGGCCTCACCGACTCGAACGGCGACGGCACGGCCGGCTCGGCCGGTGGCCACGGCGGTAGCGGCGGCGAGGGTGGTGCCGGTGGTGCTGAGGCCGGCAACGGTGGTGTCGGTGGTACCGGTGGCGCCGGTGGTGTCGGTGGCCACGGCGGTGCCGGCGACAACGGTGCGACCGGAACCAATGCGACGGCCGGCAGCGGCGCCAACGGCGGCAACGGTGGCGACGCCACCAGCACCAACGGTGACGGTGGAGCCGGTGGTAACGGCGGTAGTGGTGGAGCCGGTGGTTCGGCCACCAACGGCAACACCGGCGCTGCCGGTGCCGGCGGCAAGGGCGGCGCCGGAGGTAACACCGGCGACGGAGCCAACGGTGGTAACGGTGGCGCTGGTGCCGGCGGTGGCAGCGACACGATTGCTGGATCCGGTGGCAACGGTGGCCAGGGCGGCACCGCTGGAACGGCGGGCCAAGGTGGCACCGGCGGCATCGGCGGCAACGGCACGGCTGCTGCCGACGGCCAGGACGGCCTGGTGCTCGGTGGCAACGGCGGTGACGGTGGCCACGGCGGTAACGCCGCGCTCGGCCAGGCCGGCGGTAACGGCGGTACCGGCGGTGCGGCAGGCACGATTGGACACGGCGGCGAGGGCGGTGACGGCGGCGCTGGATCCAACGGTGTGGCCGGAGGCACCAGCGGCATCAACGGCACCGACGGCACGGCCGGTACGGCCGGTGGCAACGGTGGTGTCGGCGGTGCCGGTGGCTCCATCTCCGGTGACGGCGGCGCCGGTGGCCACGGTGGTATCGGTGGTGACGGTGGTGTCGGCGGCAACGCCGCCAACGGCACCGCGGGAACCAACGCCACGGCCGGAACCGGAGGCAACGGTGGGGTCGGTGGTGACGCCACCGGCGCGGCCGGGGCGGGCGGTGCCGGCGGTGCCGGTGGCCAAGGTGGTGCCGGCGGTGCGGCGACCGATGGCAACAGCGGTGCGGACGGCTCGGGCGGCCATGGCGGTAACGGCGGCAAGGGCGGCAACGCCGGTGTCGGCGGCCGCGGTGGCGACGGCGCGGGTGGCGGAACGAATGCCGCAGCCGGCAATGGCGGTAAGGGCGGCAACAGCAGCAGCACCTACGGAGCCGGCGGCGCGGCCGGTGCCGGCGGTCTCGGTGGCGACGGGGTGACCCAAGCCGACAGCGGCGCCGCGGGTAACCACGGCGCGGTCGGCGCCGGTGGCACCGGCGGTAACGGCGGCAATGGCACGACGCTGGGCAGCGGCCTGGCGCAGGTCGGTGGCAACGGCGGTACCGGCGGTAACTCCACCGCCGAGTACGGCAACGGCGGTGCCGGCGGTGTCGGCGGCAACGGTGCCGCTGGAACCTCCGGTACCAACGCCGCCAACGGCGCCGGTGCCGCAGGCGGTAATGGCGGTAACGGTGGTGCGGCCGGCCAGCACGGCACCGGTGGCGCCGGTGGTAACGCCGGTAACGGTGGGATCGCCGGCAACAACACCTCGGTTGGCGCAAACGGCGGCACGGGTAACCAGCCCAAGGACCCGAACGGTAACTCGATGGCCGGCGGCTCCGGCGGCGACGGCGCCAAGGGTGCCACCGGGTTTGCCGGTGGCAAGGGCGGCGTCGGTGGAGTCGGTGGTGCCGGCGGCACCGTCACCGGTGACGGTGGTGCGGGCGGCCTCGGTGGCAACGGCGGGGTTGGCGGCGGCGGCGGTACCGGTGGTAACGGCGGCACCGGTGGTGCCGGCGGTGCCGGCGCCCTGGGTCTGCCCGGGCGTACCGGTGGTACCGGTGGCGTCGGCGGTCAGGGCGGCGACGGCGGTATCGGCGGCGCGGCCGGTCAGGGCGGCGCCGGTGGTGTTGCGCTGGGCGACGGACAGGCCGGTGCACACGGCGGCGGCGGCCAGGGCGGTCAGGGCGGTGTCGGCGGTAAGGCAGGCGTCGGCGGCAATGGTGGCGCCGGTGGTGCCGGCTACAACGGCATCGTCGGTCAGGGCACCGGTGGTGGCGGTACCGGAGGCAGCGGCGGTACCGGTGGCCAGGGTGGCACCGGCGGCCAAGGCGGGGCCAACACCGACGGCACCAATGCTGACGGCGGTGCCGGTGGGATGGGCGGTAAGGGCGGTAACGGCGTCAACGGCGCCTCCAAGCCCAGCAAGTCCAACTGGGCCGGCAGCGGCGGTAGCGGTGGCAAGGGTGGTGCGGGCGGTACCAACGGCGACGGTGTCGCTGGTTCGTCGGGTTCTGCCGGTGTCAACGGCGGCAAGGCCAACGGCGGCACCATCGGTCAGGGCGGTGCCGGTGGCGCCGGCGGCACGGGCGCACCGTAGCCAGAAGCCTGGGCAGGGCGTAGACGTACGAATCCCCGGTCCGACACTTCGGTGTCGGGTCCGGGGATTCGTACGTTGCGGGCCAAGCGAACTCACGCCAACAAAAAGGGCGGCGACAGCTGTTCTGTCACCGCCCCTCTGCGCCGCTCCGCCTACGCTTTGCGATAGCCCGGCATATCTTCCGGGGTCCGCAGCCAGGCGTACAGGGCAATGTTCTGATCCCACTTGGCCATGTAGTGCTCGCCGAGGAAGACCCCGCCGCGGCGCTCCCAGAACCGGCGACCGTACGAGCCCGCACCGGCATTGGTGTCTCCGATGATCCGTCGGCATTCCGGTTCGGCCGCGAAGATGCTGGACACCAAGGGGCCAAAGATGTTCTTGCCGTGGCCCTTCTCGACCGCGGCGGCGTCGGCCATGGCTCCGTGCAAGCCCACATCGTAGGGAAGGGCGTCATACACCGTTGCCAGGTCGTCTTTTGCCACCCGGAACAGCTCCATATATCCGAGGGGCTCGCCGTGGAGGAGCCAGATGTACGGGCGTGAGTAGGCACCGTCGAACTGGGTTTGCAGGTGACGACGCCATTCGTCGGGTGGATAGGCGTAGCCCCAGGTTTCGGCCAGATGCGGCCGGTTCATCCATTCCGAGATCATCTCGGCGTCGCCGGGCTGGTCAGCGAAACGGACACTGTACGGATCGGCGAGGATCGGTAGCGGCGGCGCCGGAACACTCAGGAGGTAGTCACTCAGGCCGACCCGTTCCCGCGGCATACTCATAGCGCACCCGAATCCGTTGTGGCCGAGCTGGCTTGAGTAATCATTACAAGTGCCTCCTGGGAATCCGTAGACAATCGGTATCGACAATGATGCTACGTCGAGCCCCCCGGGGCGAGCGTGCGTGTTTGCACGCCGACACACCGCAAAAACCGGCAATCTGTGCACCCTCGGCAGGCACCTAGACGGTCAGCACAACCTTTCCCGTCACCTCACCCGAGGACAGCAGCCGATGCGCTTCGGCGGCCTGTTCGATAGGCAACCGCGCGCCGATCACCGGCTTGACCCGGCCGTCGCCGAGCATGGGCCAGAGCTCGGTGGTCACCGCGGCAACAACCGCGCCCTTGCTGTGCGGCCCCTCCACCGGCCGACCGCGCAAGGCGGTCCCGATCACCCGGGCGCGTTTGGAGATCAGCTTGCCCAGGTTCAGCTCGCCCTTGACTCCGCCCTGCATCCCGATGACCACCAGCCGTCCGTCGTTGGCCAGCGCATCGACGTTGCGGTCCAGGTAGGCCGCCCCCATGATGTCCAGGATCACGTCGGCGCCGCCGGCCTCGCGGACCCGCTCCACGAAGTCCTCGTCGCGATAGTTGACGGTGATCTCGGCACCCAGTTCACGGCAGAACTCCAATTTGGCGGCTGATCCGGCGGTTACGGCCACCCAGGCGCCCAGTTGGCGCGCCACCTGAATGGCATGGCTGCCCACGCCGCTCGCTCCGCCGTGCACCAGCAGCAGCTGGCCCTCGGACAACCCCGCCGTCAGCACCAGGTTCGACCAGACGGTGCACGCCACCTCCGGTAGGCCGGCGGCATCGGCCAGGTCCACCCCGGCCGGAATCGGCAGCACCTGGGGTGCGGGAACCGCGACGTACTCGGCGTAGCCCCCCCCGGCCAACAACGCGCAAACCTGTTGCCCGGTTGTCCAACCCGACACTTCGTCACCCACCGCGGCGATGACGCCGGAGACCTCGAGGCCGAGGGTGTCGCTCGCCCCGGGTGGGGGCGGATACAAGCCCGCGGCCTGCAGCAGATCGGCCCGGTTCACCCCGGCCGCGGCCACCCGAATCAGCACCTCGCCCGGGGCGGGTTGAAGATCGGGGACCTCTCGCCATGCGAGGACTTCGGGGGATTCAACGACGATGGCACGCATGCCGGACACGCTACTACCGGCCCGACGCGGCCGAAAACGCTGAGGAACCCTAAGTGTGTCGCTTAGCATGACGCTGTGCAGCGCCACGATCGCCGCCGGACGGGGAGTGATTTACCCGGCTTGGATCTCGCCGAACGTCAAGCATGGCAACACTATTTGGAAGCCGTGCTGCGATTCGACGCAGCCCTGAACCGGGCGCTCAACGCTGAGCATCAACTGTCGGTGATCGACTTGCGGGTGCTCGACATGCTGGTCAAGTCCTCCGACGGATCTGCTCGGATGGGTGATCTGGCCGGCCTGCTGGGCGCGACGCGGCGTCAGATGACGAACCGGATCGACCGTCTGGGGGAGCGCGGGCTGGTACGCCGCGAGCCTGATCCGCAGGACAAACGCGGGGTGGTCGCGCTGCTCACCGACGCCGGCCGCGCGAGAGTCGACCAGGCGATCATCAGTTACGCGAAGGCTGTCTCGACCCACCTACTCGGATCGCTGTCGACTCGCCAGGTCAGCACCGTTGCGGAGAACTGCTGGCGCATCGGCGAGGGCCTTCGGCTTTCCGAACTGCGGCGTGCACTAGTCGGACCTGGTCCGCCCGTTCCGGTTCGCCTTGATGCCCAAGCCTTTCCGGAGGCGCCCACCTGTTATCTGCCCGGGGTCGACGACGCTGGGAAGCGTTGCTGGCACCAGTTCATGGCGTCGTCGGCGACGCTGTTCCCGGTATTGAACGAGCGTTTGATCGAGGCGATCCAGCTCGGCCTCATCGACATTCTGCTGCTGGATCTGATCGCCAAATCCCCGGGCGGATCCGCGCCCCTGAGCGTGTTGGGTCAGGCGGTTGCACTGCAGCCCAGCCGGATATCTCAGCAGATCGGCCGTCTGGAGTCCGAGGGTCTGGTGCGCCGTGCGCCCGGTGAGGGCGAT
Organism: Mycobacterium sp. SMC-15; assembly: GCF_045310925.1. Taxonomy (NCBI): domain Bacteria; kingdom Bacillati; phylum Actinomycetota; class Actinomycetes; order Mycobacteriales; family Mycobacteriaceae; genus Mycobacterium; species Mycobacterium sp. SMC-15. The sequence goes on from NZ_JBJIAJ010000002.1 coordinate 275,966, forward strand.
CGGCGACGCGTCGTCGTCACCATCACGCTGCACGGACGGGTCCGGCTGGGGCCAGCACTTGCGTTCTACGCCAGGGAGATTCGCCGGTATTACTTGAACCCGATGTCGCGCCAGCAGGCGATCGCTCTCGGTGATGCGTGCCGTCGGATCAGCTTGCCTCTCAAGTCCGCAGGCGCCCGGCCGGTGCGCGCGGTACGCCGGAGTTCAGCGGCAGTCGCGGTCGTCGAAGGCGACGTCGTTCACCAGTGACCAGCTGACCGATCTAGCGCCGGTGCCACCCAGTCACATTGTGGTTCACAGGGTTTCCACAGTTTACTGGATTCGGACGGCGTGGTTCTGCATGGGAGAGAAGCGAACTGGTTACCCACGGGTAGTTACCGCTTGAAATATTTGAGACCGCGACATCGTCAGAGCGACCGCCATGACCGTGCTGGTGACCTGGGAATTCATTGCTTGATCACTGGCGTGGCCCCCGCCAGGTTCGGAGAAGTCGGCAGGACCCTGCGACGCACCGACCAAAGCCATCCCCGCATTGGCCGTGTCGCCTACTATCACGCAAATGCCTCGCCCTCTGCGTCCTCGGACCGCCAGTGATTTGCCGGGGCTGGACATAGCAGAACGACAGTCGTGGCAGAACTTCCTGGACGCCGCCATTCGGTTGTGGCCGACGCTGGACCGGCACTTGACCGACACTCACCGACTCACTCTGGTCGACATACAGATACTGGATGTCTTGATCAGTTCGCCTTCCGGCTACGCGCGGATGCGCGAACTTACCGACCTCCTCGATCCGACGGCTAGTCAGCTGGCGAAGCGAATTCGGAATCTCGAGGAACGCGGGTTGGTCCATCGCTCGGTGAGCCCAGCGGGTAAGCGCGCGGTCACGCTGCACATCACTGACGATGGCCGCAGCTTGGTCGAGGGCGCCACGGCGAGTTACGTATACGGCTTGCGGCGTCATTTCTTGAGCCAGTTGTCATGTCGGCAAGCTGTCACCATCGAGGAGAACTGCCGACGAATCAGCGCTGCCCTGAAATCGCCCGACGGCCGGGTCTGTTAGGAGCGCCAGCCGTGCCCGAGGAGATGGTGCCCGATTCGCAGATGTGCCAGGTGACGGGACTCAATGACGCCGAAAAGGGCTGCTGGCACGCGTTCTTCCAGGCCTCACGACTTCTGGATAAGTTGAGCGATCTGCTCAAGGAGTGGCATGGGCTCGCCCTCTTCGACTTTCTGGTGTTGGATCTGCTCGCCAAATCCGACAAGGGGTCGGCTCGGATGAGCGACTTGGCTGAGGCGTTCATGCTGATACCTAGTCGAGTGACCTGGCAGATTCGGCGGCTCGAATCCCAGGGGTTGGTGCGTCGAGACCCCAGCCCGATCGACCGACGGGGCGTGCGGGCCAGCATTACCCGCGAGGGTCGCACGCGAGCCGAGGCGGCGACCACGACCTATGCCAACGGGATTCGGAAGCACTACTTGGATCAGATGACCCGCCAGCAGTTGATCGCCCTGGGTGATGGCTGCCGCCGGATTAGTGCGCCGCTGGAAGGCTCCAACGGCCGGCGTGAGTAGGTCTCTCGGCAGCTGACGCCCGGAGTCGACCGTGCGGCATACATCGCTTGGCGCGCCTCAAGCGAACCAACTCGGCCCTTGCCGAAAGGCAGCAGATTCCTCGGTCGCTTCTGAGCGAATCCTATCTTGTCGTCTAAGGAACCTGTTCCAGCGCTTACTCGCCAGTAGTGTCAAATTCAAATACTTTCGCCCGCTTGGAGGTTCGCTGTTCGGCAATGGATGGCAGTCTCTACCTGCCGATAGTCCGTTAGCAAAGGGTCGCCGTAAAGCGGTCTCCGCGTAAAGGTTTGGCTATAACGACTCTTAGTCAGTGACGTTAAGGCGTTGTCCAGCTAGGTTTCCGATTGCTGAGCGTCACATGACCAAAGGAGTTCCCTTGTACGCCACCATTCGCCCCTATGCCACCGCTGGTGTGGCACTGGTCGGGGCCAGTCTCGTCGCTATCACCCCGGTGTCTGCGCCGTTGCCCGCGCTGCGTGATGTCCAGTCCCCGGTGGTGGCGCTGACCAGCGCGTGGGATGACGTGCTCAATGCCGCGTCGGCGAATGTGACGGCGATGTTGAACAACTGGTACCTGGCTCCCGGGGTGGGTATGCAGCAGTTCTGGGCCAACCAGATGAGCTACTGGGACCAGTTGGCCAACGACCCAGCAGGTTCGACCAACGAGATCAATGAGCAGATTCAGCTGCATCTGAACGCGGTGATCTCCGGCTGGGCGCTGCAGAACGAAACCGACGCGACGCACTCCACCGTGCTCAACCACACCATGGACGGTACGCATGCGTTGATGTTCGGCCAGGTCGCCGGCTACATCCCCGCGGATGTGGACAAAGACTCGATCATGCCGATCATCGACTACTTGGGCTCGCCGGCCAGTGCGGTGTTGATGGGCATGATCGGCCCGGGCATCAGCCCCTGGATCGCGCTGCTGAACGGCATCACCGACGGTGACAATCCGTTCGACATCCTGGTCAACATGGGTGGTGCGTTCTTCAACGGCGCCACTTTGAACCTGGATGCTCTGCTGCCGATGATCAACTCGTCGGGCTATTTCCCGGCTGGGATGAACATGGATCACCTGGATTTCGCCTTCGGCGGCCTGCTGTCGCCGGGTGCTGTCGCGGTGGGTCCGTACCAGGTGCTGGGCCCCGGCGGCGAGGTCGCCGCCTCGGTGCCCGCGGTCGGCGGGTCGATCTTCCAAAGTGTGGGTATCGAATTCAGCGGCCTGCCGGTGCTGGGGACCCTCGATCTCAACAGTGCGGGGATCGGTCCGATCGCCGCTTGGCAGGCCTGGGGTCAGACCGTCGGTGCCCTGTTGGGTTCGGGCTGGGATGGCAAGGGTTCGGTGGTGGTGACCCCACCGTTGGCCGGCGCGGAACTGCCCCTACTCGATGACGGCAGTGCTGCAGCGACTGATGCATTCGGTTGGCTGGGCGACCTGCTCGGACTCTGACTCCTAAACCCTTCACCCCCCCATTCTTTGAGAGAGGTATCCCTGCACATGAGTCATCACACCAATGCACGCCGCCACTCCCGGGCGGTCGGTGCCGCCAGTACCGTTGGCGCGTTCCTGGCCTTTGGAATGGCGCCGCTGAGCTCAGCCCCGGCAGCTCAAGCCGATGAATTCGACTGGATCGCTGACCTTTTCGATTCCTCGGCGTGGCTGGCTGCCGAACCGGCCGACGCGGGAACCTTCGACTGGACCAGCATGTTGGATCAGTGGTTCTACGACCCGATCCACACCTCGATGGAGGCCTGGATCAACAGTGACTTCGGGGAAATGGTCAACGGCTGGATCAACACCTCGGCCGGGCAGTTCCTGATCGGTGACGGTGCCGATGGCACCGAGGCCAATCCCGATGGCGGCCATGGTGGCTTGTGGTTCGGTGACGGCGGCGACGGCTGGGACAGCACCGAAGCCGGTGTGGCCGGTGGCGCTGGCGGCAATGCGGCCGGCTGGCTTGGCGACGGCGGTGTCGGCGGTGATGGTGGCGCGGGAGCCAACGGTGGTGACGGCGGGGCTGGTGGCCTCTGGATGGGTAACGGCGGTGCCGGCGGCAACGGCGGGATCGCCCTGGATGCTGCTGTCGCCGGTGGCAACGGCGGTGCCGGCGGCGACGCCTCGGGGTGGCTCTTCGGCAACGGCGGGGTTGGTGGCAATGGGGCAGCCGGGCTGGCCGGCGCCGCAGGCACTTTCGCAGGCGGCGGCGACGGCAACGGCGTAGCCGGTGGTTACGGCGGCAATGGCGGCACTGGCGGGCGCAGCGGCTTCATGTTCGGCAATGGTGGCAATGGTGGCAACGCCGGAGCCGGCGGCAAAGGGGGCGACGGCGCCACGGGCACCGCCGAACACGTTGACGGCGGAAACGGGGCCTGGTCCTGGGGCGGCGGCGCCGGTGGTGCGGCCGGTGCACGCGGATCCTCCATCTACACCAGCCCCATGTTTGGGCACGCCGGGCAGCTCGGAAACGGCGGCGACGGCAGCGACGGCGGTAACGGCGGCGACGCCTACCAAGACGTCAACGGCCACTACCTGGGCAACGGTGGTTCCGGCAGCGACGGCGGATACGCCGGCAACGGCAACATCGGCGGCGCTGGCGGTGTTGGCGGTCACGGCGGCAACGGCCTCAACGGTGGCGCCGGCGGCTGGGGCGGCAACGGCGGCCAGTCCGCCGGCAACAACACCGGCGGCGCCGGCGGAAACGCCGGCAACGGCGGAGATGCCGCCGCGGGCACCGGCGGCAGCGGCGGTTGGGGCGGCTCGGGCGCTCCGTCCCAAGGCGGTGTCGGTGGTGCGGGCGGTAACGGCGGCGCCGGAGGCAATGGGGCTACCGGCGACAACACCGTAAAGACCATCGGCGGTGACGGTGGCGGCGGCGGCTCGGGCGGAAGCACCCAAACCGGGGTCGGCGGGGCCAGCGGAAGCGGCGGGGACGGCGGCACAGGTACCTATGCCGGCGGCAACGGTGGTGACGGTGACATTTTCTCCGCTGGCGGATCCGGTGCCACCGGCGGCGCCGGCGGCGACGGCGGCAACGGCGGCAACAGCACCGGGTGGAATGACGGAACCGGCACCATCTGGAGCCACGGCGGCAACGGCGGCAACGGCTCGCCCGGCGGAGGGAGTTTCGCCGGCAACGGCGCTGCCGGCGCCGTTGCCGGCAACGGCGGCAACGGCGGCAACGGCGCCTCCGGGCCGGGCGTCATCAGCGTTGGTGGCAATGGCGGCAGCGGCGGCACCGGGGGCACCGCGTACGGCGGCGGCAATGCCGGTGCGGGCGGGGTAGGTGGCAACGGTGGCAGCGGCACCGCCTCGGGTGGCAACGGCGGCACCGGAGGAACCGGAGGCGCGGGCGCAGTCCTTCTCGGTGGCAGTGGAATAGGTGGCACCGCGGGCGACGGCGGTTCTGGCGGCACCGGCGGCGGTGTCTCCATGCCCGCCAACAACCCCTACGGTGCTGGGCCCAGCCAAGCCGGCAACGGCGGCGACGGCGGTATGGGCGGCACCGGCACCATCGGCGTCGGCGGCAACGGTGGGGCCGGCGGGATCGGTGGCAATGCCCAAGGCAGCGTGAACGCCGGCAATGGCGGCAACGGCGGCGTCGGCGGAACCGGATTCACGGGCGCGCCGGCAACCAATCCCGCGCACGAACCCGGCGGTAACGGCCACGACGGTGGCGCCGCCGGCAACGGCGGCGTTGGCGGCAGCGGTGGTACCGCCGCCTCCGGAAACGGTGGCAATGGGGGTACTGGCGGCGCCGGTGGCACCGGCGGTGCGGGCAGCCGCGGCGGCAACGGCGGCACGGACGCGAGCGGCAACGCCTTGCCCGGCGGCAACGGCGGCGACGGGGGGATCGGCGGCAATGGCGCGGCCGGCGGCGCGGGCGGCACCAGCGCCAGCGGTAGCAGCGGGACGCACGGCGCAGGCGGTGCGGCCGGTTCCGGTGGCGCCGGCGGCGTGGCCGGTACCGGCACCCCGCCCGGCCAGCCCGGCACCACCGGCGGTAGCGGCCAACCCGGCTGACCCGGCCACGAGCAGACGCAGACTCGCATTAAAGGCGCCGTGCGCGTGCGAGTTTGCGTCTGCTCGGGAGCACTGATCCGGCCAAGGTACGATTTCCCGCGGTGGCGTGGCAGAGCGGCCTAATGCACTCGCCTTGAAAGCGAGAGACGGCTAACACCGTCCGGGGGTTCAAATCCCTCCGCCACCGCCATCCAAGCCCGGCGCATCCCTTCCTAGGGGTTTCCCCCGGCCTCAGCTCCCGGACAACCGACTCAGCAAAGAACCGGTCCATCGTCCGGTCGGCTGCGCCTCCGTCGGGTGCCTCCGAGTCTCAACTGCCGGTTAAGAATTCGTCTGTCGCGCGCCGTGTTGCTCCCGATCAACCGGTTGAACAGCTCCTGGGATGCCGGTGCGGTAATCGCTCGCGGAGAATCGGTTTCGGCAAGAGCGGCGCCCCACGGGCGATGGTCAGGGCGCGGGCTGGCGGCGATGCGCCGCCCCAATCACTCAGCATGACGTGAAACCCCGCGGGCCCGGTAACCGCCCGCAACACTCGACCTTATGTTGTCAGTATGCATTCAGATGAGAAACCCGCCGTCGCCCGCTGAGCTTCTCTAGTGCAACTAAAAGCCTCTAGAATAAAACGGATTTCCGAGCCGACACTGCAGTCATGTCACCGTGGTGCGGGGCCGATGCTGAGGATATCGCCGGTTTGCATCCAATTAGCGGTGGCGTTTGTCGCGCCTGCGGCGGGCGTGTGTCCACTGGTGGGCGAACTAGCTATCGCAATGATGTTGACGCGCTATGGCAACGCCTGGCTAACATGACGGCATGCAACGTCCGTCTCGTCGACGTACCCCCAGTGATCTGCCCGGATTGGACATCGCCGAGCAGAAGTCGTGGCAAAACTTCCTGCACGCTGCGTTGCGCTTTCACACCACGATGGATCGCTGGCTGACCGAAGCGCACCAACTCTCGGTCATCGACTTGCGGGTGCTAGACATCCTGGACAAGTCCGAGGACGGTGCGGCGCGGATGGGCGACCTGGCCGACGCACTGGGCGCGAACCCGCACCACATGACCAAGCGAATCCGGCGACTCGAAGAGCGGGGTTTCGTTCGGCGCGAACAGAATTCCGATGACCGGCGTGGTGTGGTCGCTCGGATCACCGACGACGGCCGGCGGGTGGCCGGTCATGCCAGTCTCAACTACGCCCAAGGGGTCAAGACCCATCTCATAGGCACCCTGTCGCGGCGCCAACTCGCCACTCTCGAGGAGAATTGCCGACGGATCAACTCCGGACTGAAGCAGGTCGACTCGGCGCTCTATGTCTCCCGAGAAGCTCACGGGGAGTCTGCGACCAAGCTACCGCTCTGATCTGGCGTCAACGATGCAGCGCCCCAGGGTTTGCTCATGCGCGGTTTCTCGCTCGCTGTGAAGTCGCTGGGATATGCATTACGGCCGTTCGGTGCCACAGTTCTCAGCCAATGCTCGTTGGGCACGGACATCGCATGTGTACAGCAGTTACCGGCGCGATGCGGTACTTGGCGGCTACCTCAGACCGCTGCTAGAACACGTTCTGATTACTACCCGCGAGTTAGTTGCCGGTTGAATCAATCGCCCGGATTTACATATTTGCTGGCACTGCCCTAAAAGGGCCTGTGAGAAGCCTGGATGCGTCACCCGCGGGCGTTGCGGGCTGGCGGCGAGCATCACTGATGTATGCAGCAGGATGCAAACTGCCCCGTTTTTCGTGGTCATTGTGGGAAGTGTTTCGGTACCGTCGCCCGCCGTGGAGGACACAGGGGGTCAGGTGCCGGCGATGCGGCTGCCGGGGCTCGAGGACATCGAACAGAATTCCTGGCAGGTTTTCGTCGAGTCATCGACGGGTCTGTTGACCGCGCTGAACCGAAGCCTGTTGGGCCGCCACCGGCTTGACCTGTCCGAGCTTCGCCTGCTGGATCTGCTCGCCAAGTCCGAGACCGGTTCTGTCCGAATGAGCGAACTGGCCGCAGCGCTCATGCTGCTCCGCAGTCGAGTCACCTGGCTGACTAGGCGTCTGGAAAGCCGCGGCTTGGTCCGCCGGATCCCGATCCCCGGTGATGGGCGGGGCGTGCGCGCCGAGCTCACCCCGGAGGGGCGCAAGAGGTTGGGGGAGGCCCGCAAGACCTATGCCGAACAGATCCGCCGCCTCTATGTGAACCAGATGTCCCGCCAGCAGATGCTTGCTCTGGGTGCCAGTTGCCATCAGATCAGCGCCTCACTGGAAGCTGCAGACCTTCCGAAAAAGTCGACGCTCGATTGAATCGCTAGCCTCTCGCCCAGCCTGTCGGCATCAAGTTGCCGAATCAAGCACCGGTCGCCACGTCACGTAGCTAACATCGCCCGATGGGGCACCTGCGGGCTCTTGAGCGGCCAGTGTGGGAATTGCCGGTGCTCGACGCCGCCGAAAGCGCGTGCGTGCACCAGTTCGTGGACACTTCCGAACGCCTGTTTGCCGCGTTGAACGACAGCCTCGTCCACGCCCACGGATTGACCCTCTTCGAGGTCCTGGTGCTGGACCGGCTGGCCAGTTCGGAGACCGGTTCGGCCCGAATGCGGGACCTGGCCAAGGCTTTCGCGCTGGCGCCCAGCCGGGTGACGTCACTGATCGATCACCTGGAGGCTCAGGCTCTAGTCGGTAGGCGGCCGCATCCCGACGACCGCCGAGCGGTGCTTGCCCACATCACCGCTGAGGGCAGAAAACGGTTCGCGTCTGCGGTGGTGACCTACGCGCGCGGGATCCGCGCGTTCTACCTCGATCAGCTGTCGCATCAACAGGCGATCGCCCTGGGTGACGTATGTCGGCGGACCGGGCTGCCGTAGCAGAACTGGGCGCAGGTCGGAGCGCGATAACCGGGGTCGGACCAGCCCGGATATGGCCTACAAAAATTCTCAGGTAACGCGGCGCTTGGCAGGAGATTCGGACGCCCCGAGCATGACGCTTCACGCCAGATAGACGCTCGCTACCAGCATCAACAGCCAGATGCCACATGTTAGCTAAAGTTCGCCTAATAGGGATCCGTGCTGTAGCGAAAATACTTGACACCTGTTTCTACAAAGCGCTCTTGAACTTTACCGCCGTATCGTCACTATGCAGGTCAACGGCTATTACGCGCCGCCGAGGCGTGGAATTGGTGCGAATGAACGTGTTTCAATTCTTACCGGTCGGTAATTTCCAGTTGAACCATTTAACCGCCGTCAAAAGTTTGCTGAAGGTACATGTTAACGCGTGTACCTGGGATTTTGTCGACCGATCAGATTGCCGACGACGTCTGGGGCGTCCCCCTTTGCGGCCGGCCCTTTACTGACTGCTGTTTTTCAGGTCGCCCTCAGTTACGTTCCGTGTGCTGAGTCACATGACCTGAAGGAGCTCCTCTTGCACGCCATACTTCGCCCCTACGCAACGGCCGGGGTCGTCATCGCCGGGTCCGGCCTGATCGCCGCCACGCCGGTGGTGGCGCCGGCGCCCGCGATCGCCTCGGCCACCGAGGTTGCGCTGACCGCCGGTCTCTCGGACCCGTGGCAGGACGTGCTCAACGAAGCGTCCTCCAACGCCTCGACGCTGCTGAACAACTACATGCTGGCGCCCGGGGTGGCCTGGCAGCAGCTGTTCGCCAACTCGATGGACTACATCCAGCAGTTCCTGGATGACCCGAGCGCCACCACGCTCGCCGAAATCAACACGGCGATCCAGGGACATTTGGCGGCGGTGCGGGGCGGCTGGGCGGTACAGGACATGTTGGCCACCGACAAGGGGCTCGTCACTCAGCACACCCTTGACGGGGCGGGCCTGACTGGGCACGCCTTCCTGTACAACCAGTTGCCAAGCTTCTTGCCGCCCGACGTCGACTCCGATGCGGTGATACCGATCGTCGACTTCCTGACCTCACCGCTGAGTGCCATCATCATCGGTTCACTGGGGCCTGGCATCAGCCCGTGGGTCGCCATGCTGAACAGCATCAACGACGGCGACAGCCTGAACGAGATCATCGCCAACATGTGGGGTGGCTTCCTCAACGGCGCCACGCTGGACCTCGACTCCCTGCTGCCCGCGATCAACGACGCCGGATTCCTCCCGATCGGTATGAGCCTGGACCACTTGGAGTTCGCCTTCGGTGGTCTGCTCACCCCCGGCTCGGTGTCGGTCGGGCCGTACCAGGTGCTGGGTACCGGCGGCGCAGTGGAGGCAGAGGTACCGGCAGTCGGCGGCTCGATCTTCAACGGCATCGGGATACAGATGGTCGGCGTCCCGCTGCTCAACCAAATCGCCATGGACGGCCAGGGGATCGGCCCGATCGCGGCGTGGCAGGCCTGGGGTCAGATCGTCGGATCCCTGCTGGGCTCGGGTTGGAGTGGCAAGGGCGCTGTCGTCGTGACGCCGCCCATGGTCGGTGTCGAACTGCCAGTCCTCCCCGACGCAGTGTTCGACGACGGCGGCATGGGTGCTGAGTCCACCGACTTCTTCGCCGGAATCGAGAGCCTGTTCGACGGGATCTTCGGCTGATCCGCAATCGCAAACCTCAACTACCCCAAAGATTTACATCTGATGAAAGGTGTTCCTCAATGAGTCGTCGCCACAGCAGCAACCGGCGCCGCGGCCAGCAGCAGACTGGCCAGTCGCGTCGCAAGCGTGTGATCGGTGCCAGTAGTGCAGCCACTGCGTTCTTGGCGTTCGGAATGACGCCGCTGACCGGCTTGCCCCCAGCGCAGGCCGACGATGGCCTGGACTGGCTGATGGACCTGTTCGACCCCGCAGCGTCAGCGATCGACGCCGCAGACCCCGCTGCCGGCGGCCTCTTCGACATGTCCACGATCATCGACCAGTGGCTCTACCAGCCACTGCACTTCGGTGTGGAGGCCTGGATCAACAGTGACCTGGGCGAGTTCGTCAATGGCTGGATCAACCAATCCTCCGGACTGTTCCTAATCGGCGACGGTGCCGATGGGACCGCGCTCAACCCCGACGGTGGTGACGCCGGGCTGTGGTTCGGCGACGGCGGCGACGGTTGGGACAGCGACGCGGCCGGTGTAGCCGGCGGCGACGGCGGTGCGGCTGGCTGGTTCGGCAACGGCGGAGCAGGCGGTGACGGGTTCGAGAGCAGCGCCGCCGGGGACGGCGGCTTCGGCGGCTCCTTCATGGGTATCGGCGGCAACGGCGGCAACGGCGGTGACGGCGTCGGACTCGGTGCGTTCGGTGGTGCCGGCGGTGCCGGCGGCGACGCGGTGGGCTGGCTCTTCGGCAACGGCGGCAACGGCGGCAGCGGCGGTAAGGGTTCCGACGGTGGTGCGGGCACCTACGCCAACGCCGGCACCGGCAACGGCGAAAATGGTGGCTACGGCGGCGGCGGCGGTGCCGGCGGCCGCAGCGGCTACTACTTCGGCAACGGCGGCGAGGGCGGTGACGGTGGTGTCGCCGGTAACGGCGGAGCCGGGGCAAACGGCGTCAGTGACGGCACCGCAGCCCACCTGAACGGCGGCGTGGGTGGCAACGGTGGAACAAGCGGCAGCGGTGGGGCCGGCGGGGTGAAGTTCAACGGTGACCGCGGACAGGCCGGAGAGACCGGGAACGGCTTCGACGGCGGCAACGCCGGGAACGGTGGCGAGGGCTACAAGGATCCGGTCAGCGGCGACTATCTCGGCAAGGGCGGCAACGGCGGCACCGGCGGCATGGGCGGCAACGGGAACGTCGGCGGTGACGGCGGCACGTCTGGCAACGGCGGCGACGGAACGACCGGCGGCAACGGCGGCATCGGTGGATCCGGTGGCGCATCGCAGGGCACCAATACCGGCGGCGCCGGTACCGCCGGTGGCGAAGGCGGTTTCGGGACCAGCAAGGGCGGCAACGGCGGCGCCGGTGGTGCCGGCGGCAACGCAACCGACGGCAACGGTGGTGCCGGCGGCGCCGGCGGTAACGCTGGTGACGCAGCCACCGATGACGGCACCGTCCAAACCACCGGGGGCAACGGTGGACTCGGCGGCCGCGGCGGTGCGACCGACACCGCCGTGGGTGGTCAGGGCGCCGACGGCGGTAAGGCCGGCACCGGAACCTACGTCGGCGGCAACGGCGGCATCGGTGGCGCTGGCGGCGGCGTGACTGCCGGTAACGCGGGCACTGCTGGTAACGGCGGCGATGGCGCCGATGGCGCGAAGAGCACCGGGTGGACGTCGGGCAGCGGGACCATCTTCAGCAAGGGCGGTAACGGCGGCAACGGCGGTGCCGGCGGTGCAGGCGCTTCGGGCACCGGCGGTGCCGGTGGTGACGGCGGTGCTGGCGCCGCCGGCGCGACCGGTGCCAATGTGGCCAGCACCGGCGGTAACGGCGGTAACGGTGGAGCCGGTGGAGCTGCTGCGGCCGCACTGACCGGAGGTGGAGGGCACGCCGGTGACTCTGGTGACGGTGGTGCCGGTGGTGACGGCACCGCGTCCGGCGGTAACGGTGGTGCCGGTGGTGCCGGCGCAGCCGGCCTGCTGTCCGGTGGTGACGGCGGTAACGGTGGGGCAGGCGGTAACAGCGGCGGCGTGTCGGCCGTCGGAAACCCGTTCGGCGCCAGCCACGCAGGTACCGGCGGTGCCGGTGGTGCGGGCGGTGTCAGCGCTGTCGCTAACAACGGTTCTGGTGAGCCGGGGCCCGGCGGTAACGGCGGCAACGGCGGCAACGGCGGCAACGGTGCCGGTGCGGTCAATGGCGGCAACGCGGGTGTCGGCGGTAACGGTGGCGTCGGCCTCACCGGCGGCAACGCGGGTAACGGCGGAACTGGCGGCGCGGCGACGGGCACGGGGAACGGCGGGACCGGTGGTAACGCCGGTACCGGCGGTGCCGGTGCCGTTGGGCACGCCGGGATCAAGCATCCGGGCGGTGAAGGCGGCGACGCGTGGAGCGGCGGGACCGGTGGTAACGGCGGAAGCGGTGGTTCTGGCGGGACCGCGGTCACTGGCAACGGCGGCAAGGGCGGCAATGCCGGCAATGGTGGCGCCGGCGGTGCCGGTGGTGCCGGCGGGCTCGGCGGTGTCGACGAGAACGGCAACGGCTATGACGGCGGTAAGGGCGGCACCGGTGGGGCCGGCGGCCTCGCCAGTGGCACCGCGGGCGCCGGTGGCGTGAGCACCAGTGGAACCAATGGCACCGCGGGTAATGCCGGAACCGACGGCAACGGTGGCGCCGGTGGTGCCGGCGGCAAGGGCGGTGCCGGGACGGCTGGAACGGCCGGAAGCAGCCCCGCCAATGGGGCCGGTGGCAATGGCACCGCCGGCGGCAAGGCCGGCAACGGTGGTGAAGGCGGCACCGGCGGCACCTCGCAAGGCGGCACCGGCGGAGCCGGTGGGGTCGGCGGTGCGGGTGGCGCGGGCGGCGTCGGCGGAGCCGGTGGCAACGGAGGCACCGACGCCCAAGGCAATGGTCTGGCCGGCGGCGACGGTGGCAAGGGCGGTGCCAGCGGTAACGGTGGCAAGGGTGGTGTCGGCGGGACCAGCGTCAGCGGCGACGACGGCAACGGCGGCAACGGTGGCGCTGGTGCGAACGGCGGGACGGGCGGAAATGCCGGCAACGGCGGTGTCCCAACCGGCAGCGGGACGGGCGGCGCGGCCGGCGACCCAGGCACTGGCGGTAGCGGTGGCACCGGTGGTCCGGGCGGCCCAGGTGGGAACCCCGGCGCAGACGGCAACACCGGCGCAGACGGTCAGCCCGGTAACCCCGGCTAACGCCGACAGATCGCGTCTCGCGGCCGTCGAGTCCCTCACCGGACTCGGCGGCCGCGGTCGCGTCTGCGGTCTATTCCGTTGACTCTGCGCTCACGGCGCGCCCTACTCGCACTTTCCCGCCCTGAGCGCAGAGTCAACGCAAAGAGATGGGCATCTCCGCCGCAATACAATTCATCAGCGCGGTGTAGCGCTTGGCCTCCGGGTCCTGGCCGGGCTTGCCGCTGGAGATCAGCCCGGCCGACAGCCCCCGCTCCGGGTCGGTCCAGATGGCGCAGTTGACCAGGCCCAGATGCCCGAACGCGGCCGGCGCGCCCCGTCCGAACGGCCCGAATCGCTTCGACCCCAGCATGTAGCCGGTGCCCCAGCGCAGCGGCGCCAGCCCGGTCGCGACATCGGGCCGCAACCGGCGGCACTGACGCACAGCGTCCTGCAACGTCGATGGCGACAGCACCCGCACCCCGTCGAGTTCGCCTCCGCGGCGCCAGATCTCGGCGAACCGCGACAGCTCGAACGCGGTGGAGATGGTGTTCGACGACGGCACCACCGTGCTCAGGAAGAACGGGCTGTTAGTCACCGGAATGATCTCGTGCACCGACCCGCCGATCGCTTTGCGGAACACCGCGACCGCGGCACCGGTCGGCTGGACACCGGTGGCATGGCTGGGCGCCACCAGCGGAATATCTTGTGGGGCAACGCCGTAATTGGTCCATCGGAAGCCCAGCGGGTCCAGGATCTCCGTTGCCAGCACGTCGCGGATGTCCTTGCCGGTGGCCGCCCGCACGATCTCGCGGGTCAGCGGCCCCCAGGTCAGTGCGTGATACATGTGCATCAGTCCGGGCGGGTACACCAGCCGCAGGTTGGCCAGCTGCGCCTGCGCGTACTCGGGGTCGTCGGCGCGATTGAGGTCGGGCTTGGGGCCGGTGGCAAACGGCACCCCGGCGCTGTGCGTCATCACGTGCCGAATCGTGGTGCGGTGCTTGCCGTGCCGGCCGTAGTCGGGCAGATAGTCGCTGACGCGATCGTCCAGCGAGAAGGCGCCGCGTTCGGCCAACATGTGCATCACGGTGCTGGTGATGGCCTTGGCGGTGGAGTACACACAGAACGGCGTGTCCACGCTCACCGGAATCAGCTCCGCGTCGTCCGGGTCTTCAGGGCCGTTACCCCAGCCATGCCCGATCGCGCGGTTGAGCACCACCCGGCCGTTGTGGCGCAGGCACAACTGGATGGCGGGGTGCAGGCCGGCGGAATACCAGTGCCGGGCGGCCCGCCAGATCCGGTCCACGGCCGCCGGGTCGATACCGGAGTGGTCCTCATCGCCGATTGCGGTGACGGCATCGAGGTCGGCGGGGATACGGACGGTGCCGTCGGGTGTCATGCCCGCCAGGTTACGTTGGTGGCCCGGAAGACCTCAGCTACGCGGCCCCCGGCCGAAATAGAGTTCCTGGGTCGCCACGCAGACCAGCTGGCCCGCCCGGTTGTACATCGTCGAGGTTGTCAGGCCGCGCCCGGCGATGCCGCTGGGCGTGAACTGATCCGAGAGCACCCAGTCCGAGAGGTCGACGGGCCGCTGGAACCACAGCGCATGGTCGATCAGCGCGTTGAAGGTGCTGGCCTGGTTGGTCCGCCGCATGGCCAGCGCGGCCTCCACCATCGTGGTGCCGGACAGGTAGGTCAACAGGGCACTGTGCATCGCGGGATCCGCCGGCACCGGCGCGGCGGGTTTCCACCACAACCGCAACCGCGGCGACGGCTCGGCACGCTCCATGGCGATCCGCGGCGGCGGGTCCACGTAGCGCAGGTCGAAGGGGTGCGGCTGGACCCAGTAGCCGCCCAGTTCGTCGGCGTAGGCCGCCAGTTGTTCCTGCGACGACGGCAGCGAAGCCGGGTCGGGGACATCCGGTATCGGCTGCTGGTATTCGGGTGCGTCGACGGCGGTGGTGAACGACGACAGCACCTCGAGCAGGATCTGGCCGTCCTGGCGGGCGGTGACCTGTCGCGTCGACAGCGTGCCGCCGTCGCGGGCCACCTCGACATGCAGATCGACGGGACGGCGGGCGTCCCCGGCCCGCAGGTAATAGACGTGCACGCTGTGCGGCACCCGGCCCGGCGCGGTGCGGCTGGCCGCGATCAGTGCCTGACCGGCGATATGTCCACCGACGATGTGGTGGATCCGGTTGTCTAGCTGGGTGGCCACGAAGTGCTCGTCATCGACGCGGTCGACGTCGAGGGTGGCGATGATGTCGGCCAGGGCCGGCTGGCGGTGCGGCACGTCGTGGCTCACGCGTGCGCGCCCATCTCCATCAGGTACACGCCCGCGCCGATCAGCACCACGCCACCGGCCATCATGGGCGTGAACGGATCGTCGAACAAGAACCGGGCCAGCACCGCGGTCAACGCGACTCCGACACCGGACCAGACGCCGTAGGCCACCCCGACCGGAATGCCGCGCTTGAGCACCATCGCCAGCAACACGAAGGACAACACATAGCCGACGGCCACCGGGATCACCCACTGCCATCGAGCGAAGCCGTCGGAGGCGCGCATCGACAGCGTTCCGGCGACCTCGAAACCGATCGCCCCGAACAGGAAGAGCCAGGCCATCACTCGCCGGTGAACTCGGGCTTGCGTTTGCCCATGATGGCGCCGATGCCCTCCATCAGGTCCTTCGACGCCAAGAAGGCCGAGTTCCATGCCGCCACGTAGCGCAGGCTGGCCGACACCCGGTCAGTGCGCTGCTCGTCGAGTACGTCCTTGACACCCGCGACGGTCAGCGGCGGGTTGGCGGCGATCTCGGCCGCGGTCGCGTGCGCGGCGGCCAGGCAGGCCTCGGCATCGGCGTAGACGTCGTTGACCAGGCCGATCTTCTCCGCCCGGGCCGCGTCGATGTCCTTGCCGGTCAGCGCCAGCTCACGCAGGTGACCGTCGGACAGGATGAGCGGAAGCCGGGCCAGGCTGCCCACATCGGCGACGATCGCCAGCTTGACCTCGCGCACGCTGAACTTGGCGTCGGCGGACGCGTAGCGGATGTCGACCGCAGAGATCAGGTCCACTCCGCCGCCGATGCACCAGCCCTGGATCGCCGCGATCGTCGGCGTCCGGCAGTCGGCCACCGCAGTGATCGCACCCTGCATACGCTGCAGCTCGCGGTGGAAGTCCGCCCGCGGGCGGGCCAGCGCGCCTTCGGCCAGCATCGGCGTCATGGTGCCGCCCATCGCGGCCAGATCCAGCCCGTAGCTGAAGTTCTTGCCGGAGCCGGTCAGCACGATCGCCCGCACGTCGCGGTCGGCGTCCAGCTCGGCGAAGACCTCCGGCAGCTCCGCCCAGAACGCCGGGCCCATCGCATTGCCCTTGCCGGGTCCGATGAGCGTGACCTGGGCGACGTGGTCTTTGATCTCGACGGTGACGGATTCGTAGGTCTCGGCCATACTCCAGACCGTAGCGTGGTCGCATGACCACCGATCTGCGACCCGGCCCTGATCAGCCTCCCGCCGACGAGCTTGCCGGCGCCGAAGCCGCGTGGGCGGTGCTGGAGCAGGTGCTGAGCGGTATCGGCGGCGACGAATGGTCCAATCCGACGCCCTGCTCAGAGTTCGACGTCGCGCAGCTGACCGAGCACCTGCTGCACTCCATCACCATCCTCGGCGGCGCGGCGGGCGCGGAGTTTCCGGCCCGCGATGCCGCCGATTCGGTGGCAGGCCAGGTCAGGTCCGCCGCTCGGCCCGCCCTGGACGCCTGGCGCGGTCGCGGTCTGGACGGCACCGTCGCGTTCGGCCCCACTGAGCTGCCGGCCAAGATGGCTGCGGGCATTCTGGCGCTGGAGTTTCTGGTGCACGCGTGGGACTACGCGACGGCGACGGGGCGCACGCTGAATGCGGCCGAACCGCTGGTCGGATACGTGCTGGACCTGGCGCACACGATCATCACGCCGGAGGGCCGGGTGCGAGCAGGGTTCGACGACCCTGTCGACGTCCCGGATTCGGCATCGAGCCTGCACAGGCTGATCGCCTTCACCGGACGGTCATAGCCTGGCAACCTGCTGTCCAATCCAGCGTCGTTCAAGCTGCCTAGCGTGGGTAGGACATGGACATCGCAGGATGGTTATGGGCATTGACGATCGTCGGCCTACTAGGGCTCCTGGCGTTCGACTTCTTCGTGCATGTTCGCAAGGCGCATGTTCCGACGTTGAAGGAATCCGCGATCTGGTCCGCCGGCTACATCGGCGTCGCCGTCCTCTTCGGGTTCGGCGTATTGGCCTTCGGTGGCGCCGATGCGGGCTCGGAGTATTTCGCCGGTTACCTCACCGAGAAGGCTCTTTCGGTCGACAACCTGTTCGTGTTCCTGGTCATCATGGCCACCTTTCGGGTGCCGCGCGCCGACCAGCAGAAGGTGCTGCTGTTCGGGATCGTCATGGCGCTGGCCGCGCGGACCGGCTTCATCTTGCTCGGTGCCGCGCTGATCAACCGTTTCGCCTGGGTTTTCTACTTCTTTGGCCTGCTCCTGCTGCTGGCGGCGGGCAACATGCTCAGGTCGGGTAGCGCAGAGGAGGCCCACCGAGCCCCCGATGTCATCGTCGGGTTGGTGAAGAAGGTGGTGCCCACCAGCGAGCGTTATGACGGCGACCGGCTGTTCACCCGCGTTGATGGGCGCTGGGCGATCACCCCGATGGTGTTGGTGATGCTGGCGATCGCCGGCACCGATGTGCTCTTCGCGCTCGACTCGATCCCGGCGATCTTCGGCCTGACCCAGAACAGCTATCTCGTGTTCACCGCGACGGCCTTCTCCCTGCTGGGCCTGCGGCAGCTCTACTTTTTGATCGACGGCCTGCTCGACCGGCTGGTGTACCTGTCCTACGGACTGGCGCTGATCCTCGGATTCATCGGCGTGAAGCTGATCATGCACGCGATGCACGAAGGCGGCGCCGGCGGCATCGAGATCGGCACCGGGCCGTCGCTGCTGGTGATCGTCGGCGTGCTCACGGTCACCGTCATCGCCTCACTGCGGCACCGCCGGCACGCGGCCCAGAGCCAGACCGCGCGCGATCGGGAGCTGGTGCTGCGGCGCTGAATCAGATCCGGCCCAGGGGAATGCGGCAGTTGCCCGTCTCCGAGCGACAACTACCGGCGCGTGGCAGTGCCCTGAGCGGTTTGTCACTCAAAGGTGGGCAACGGTCTACATGACTCGGATTTTCGGGAACGGGCTAGACCCGTTCCAGGTAGAAGTAGAAGTACCGGCCGTTATCCAGGACTCCTGCCTTGCCGTTCATGATGCCCAGCACGGTGTTGTCGTCCACCCGCTTGAAGTGGTCGTGGGTGGGCTGACCGTCGTAGACCATGGTCGCCACCACCTCGCCGCGGAACTCCTCGGCCCACAGGCTCGCCTCGCCCTTGCCGAGCTTGACGTTGGAGAACTTGTTGCCGTCCTCGTCCAGGCACACCAGCGGCTGCACGTCGGTGGGCGAGTTGAACGTCTTGCCGAACCAGCGGGCCTTGTCCAACAGGCCGTTCATCTTGTGGCCGGTGACGAACTCTCCGCCGCGCCACTCGCCGATCATCTGCTCGACGGTGGCCGGCGGCAGCGTCGCCCAGAAAGCATCGATCTCGGCGTCGGGGATCTGGTCGGTGCGCGCCTTGAGCGCGTCGAACGTGGTGCGGGCCAGCTCGTCATTCATGGGGCTACCTTTCTCTGCCGAACGTGAAGCCACCTTCACGCTCGGCGCTGGTATGGACTCAGCCGGCCTTGTTCACGGCCCGCTTGAGGCCGAACAGCAGGCCGTGTGCCAGCACCGCGGCGACCCCGGGCAGGCGGTTGTCGGCGCTGACGGTGTAGCTGATCTCCGTGCCGGATCCCGTCGAGCGCAGGGCCACGTTGCCGATGTAGTTGCGGAAGGGGATGCCCGAGACGCCCCGGTAGCTCAGCCGCTGATCCGGCTCGAACGCGATGATCTCCTCCACCAGCGGCGCCATCCCCGGCACCGCCTGGATGCGACGCTGGGCGCCGACGCCGTTGGGCTCGGGGGTTCCCGGCCGGATCACGGTGATCTTCAGACCGGGGGCCCAGTCGGACATGGCCTCGTAGTCGGAGAGCACCGCCCACACTCGAGATGCGGGTGCGGCGACGGTGGCAGTCGCGGTCGCGTGCATGTCAGTTCCTCCTCAGCGGTACGTCTGTGCGAACCGTAACAGCGCGTCGTTCTCCTCCGGCGCGCCGATGGTCACTCGCACTCCGTCTTGCCCGTAGGGGCGGACCACGATGCGGGCCGCCGCGGCGGCGGCCACGAAGTCGGCGGTGCGCTCGGCCAGCGGCAGCCACACGAAGTTGGCCTGCGAATCCGGCAGCTCGAACCCGGCATCACGCAGTGCCGCCGCTACCCGGGCCCGCTCGGCGACCACCGCGTCGGTGCGGGCCAGCAGCTCCTCGGCGGCATCCAGTGAGGCGATCCCGGCGACCTGCGCCACGCTGGAGACCGTGAAGGGCACATAGACCTTGCCCAGCGCGGTGATGATCTCCGGGTCGCCGACCGCGTAACCCAGGCGCAGACCGGCCAGCCCGTAGGCCTTCGAAAAGGTCCGCAGCACAACCACATTCCGGTGGCGTCGGGCCAGGCCCAGGCTGTCGGGGAGCAGGCCGTCGCGGATGTACTCCACATACGCCTCGTCGATGGCGATCAGGATGTGTGGTGGCACCGCGGCGACGAACCGGGCCAGCGCATCGGGGTCGACGACGGTGGAAGTCGGATTGTTCGGATTGCAGACGAAGATCAGCCGGGTGCGCTCGGTGATGGCGTCCAGCATCGCGTCCAGGTCGTAGGTGTGCTCGCGCAGCGGCACCTGCACCGGTACGGCTCCGGCCGTACGGACCTGCAGCGGATAGATCTCGAAGCTGCGCCAGCCGAACACCACCTCATCGCCTGCGCCGGTGCTGATCTGGATGAGCTGCTGGCACAGACTCACCGACCCACAACCCGCCGCCACGTGCTCGGGGCCGAACCCGACATGCTCGGCCAGTCGGGCGCGCAGCGCGGCGTAGCCGTTGTCCGGGTAACGGTTGGTGGTGGCCAGGGCGGCTTCGACGGCTTTGGCCACGCTGGGCAGCGGGGGGAACACCGTCTCGTTGCTGGCGAGTTTGATCGATCCCGGGACCGTCTTGCCCTCGACGTAAGCCGGCAGCGCGGCGATCTCCGGTCGCAGTCGGGCGGTCACGGACCACAGCATATGTGTGCCGTTGGCGGCCTACTTCCCCGCACTCACCCCGCGGTTTCAGAACTGGGGGAGTGATCCGGTACCCTCAACGAGTTCGGGAGGCGTGCCAGAGCGGCCGAATGGGACTCACTGCTAATGAGTTGTCCCCTTTACGGGGGACCGGAGGTTCAAATCCTCTCGCCTCCGCAACGGCCGGGCTTGCTCGACCGACAACTGAAGACAGGCGCCCGTAGCTCAACGGATAGAGCATCTGACTACGGATCAGAAGGTTGGGGGTTCGAATCCCTTCGGGCGCACATTTTCATCAGTGACAGATCGCCCCGGCTACGGCCGGGGCTTTTCTGTTTGGTGCACCGGATCGTTGTGGTCAGCCGCCGAACCCCGCATGACGCCAAATTAGGTTAGCCTTACCTCTAATGTGGCGGAGTTCTTCGTGTTCCGCTCGCGAATGGCGAAGGCGGCTGCGGATCGCCGCGGGAGGTGAAGGGTTATGGCTGCGCGAATTGGGTTGGGTGATCTCGAACGCACGGTCATGGAGTGCCTGTGGTCGGCGTCCGGGGCGTTGACGGTCCGCGAAGTTCACGCGTCGGTGGCCGTCAAGCGCAACCTTGCCTACACCACGATCATGACTGTGCTGCAACGGCTTGCGAAGAAGAATCTGGTGGTCCAGCGGCGGGACAATCGTGCCCATCGCTATGTGCCGACGCAGGGCCGTGCCGAGCTGGTCGCCGAACTGATGTCGTACGCGCTCGACCAGGTCGCCGACTCCCGCGGGCGCGAGGCCGCGTTGGTTCACTTCGTCGACCGCGTCGGCGCCGACGAAGCCACCGCGCTACGGCGAGCGCTGGCTGAACTCGACGACGCCTGACGAGACGCGCCACCGGGCGGGTTGGCGTCGCGGCTACGAGCGACCGCTTTTTCGGTCTTCTCGCGGGGCGGAGGTCTTCGGGGAGAACCACGCCCGCTTGGCCTGCCAGGAGCGCGCCAGCCCGTAGGCGAAGATCGCCACCGACAGGCAGACGCAGGCCCAGATCGCTGGGCCGGCATAGCCGTCGACACCGGCCGAGATGATCCCGACCAGACAGGCGGCCAGCGCGAACGCCATCGCCGCCACGTACAGCACGAGCGTTGTCCTGGCCCGGTGGTCGTGCCGCAGCGACAACATCAGCCGAGCGACGTAGCCGCTCAGGTACAGCACCAGCATGCCGGCCGTCACCTCGAAGACGGTCAACCAGCGGTCACCGGCCAGGTGCGCGAACATGTCGGGCTCGAAGCCCCGGGTGGAATTGACGAACGCAACCAGCAACACCACAACGCCCAAACCCACTGGCGCCAAAAGGTGTTTGCGCATGATCGGCCACACATGCGCGGGGTCGGCGAGGCGCACCAGCATGTGGTAGATGTTGCCGATCACCCCCGCGAGTAGGCAGAGCCAACCGGCCAGCTGCTGGACGTTCCACAGCCCCAACAGGGTGTGCAGGGGCGGGCCCAGCTCGGTGGCCGCCCACGGCGTCAGCAGTAGCAGTGCGCTGCCTTCCATCGCGATGGCGAAGGTGGCGCCGGCCTCCCAGCGTGACGACCAGGTGTCGCGGCGGACCCACAGGCAATAGACGACCATCGCTACGGTGGCCACCACGAACGCAGGAGTCATTGAGCGCCGATCACCGATTCGTCGCCGTTGGCGGTGAACCAGGCGCTCTTGGCTTTCCAGGACCGCGCGGACCCGTAGGCGAAGGTGCCCACCGCCAAACAGATGCAGAGCCAGATCCAGCGGCTGGCGTTGTCGCCGTCGATCCACGTCGAACCGACCACGATCAGACATGCGGCGGTGGCGAATGCCATCGAGACCAGGTAGAGGTCAATGGTGGGCTTGGCGCGCGGATCGTGCCGCAGGGTCAGCATCAGCCGGCTGACATAGGCGCTGAGATAGATCACCAGCGCACAGCCGACCACTTGGTACAGCTCCATCCAGGTATCGGTCCTGGGCGCGGCGAATACATCGGGCTGGTAGTCCTGGTCGGAGCGCAGGTAGGCCGGCACCATCACGGCGATGCCCAGCCAGATCGGGATCATGAGCTGGCGGCGCATGATGAACCGCACTTGATCGGGGTCGGCGAGACGCACCAGCATGTGATAGATGTTCGCCGTGACGGCCACGATCAGGCACAGGTGGCCGATCAGCTGTTGAACGTTCCACACCCCGAGACCCTGATGGAGCACCGGGCCGATCTTGGCTCCGGCCCACGGCGACATCAGTAGCAGCGCACAGGCTTCCAACGCCAACGCGAAGGTGGCGGCGTTCTCCCAGCGTGTCCACCAGGTGTCGCGGCGCACCCAGAGGCTATAGGTGATGATCGCCAATGTGGTGGCAATGATTCCCGACGTCATCGAGTGCCCTCACGACAGGGCTTGTGGGGGATTGGGCTGCGCAACCGGAGGCTCGCTGCTGGCGAACCACGCGGCTTTGGCCTGCCAGGAACGGGCTGAACCGTAGGCGAAGATCGCCACGGAAATACATGCGCACAGCCAAATCAGCGGGCTGACATCGGCTTTGGACCAGGCATTGCTCAAAAGCGCCATGATGGCCGCCACGGCGAAGGCCGTGGAGGCGGTGTAGAGCTCGACGGTCTCTTTGGCGCGGGGATCGGATCGCAGCATGGACAACACTCGCGTCGCGTAGCCGGACAGGTAGATCAGCACCAGCGACAACAGCGCCCAGTAGGCCCTCGCCCAGGCGCCGCCGCCCCCGAGCGATGAGAAACCGTCCGGGCGATAGCCCGCGTCGGCGATGAGGAACAGCGCGGTCATCGCCACCACGCCGGCTTGTACGGGCAACTGCACATGCAGGCGGAACAACGGTCGGATCTGGTCGAAGTCGGCCAGCCGGGCCAGCACGTGATAGATGTTGGCCGCGATGGCGACGACGAAGCAGATGTGACCGGCCAGCTGCTGGATGTTCCATATCCGCGTGGCGTGGTGCAAACCCGGACCCAGGGTTTCGGCTGCCCAGGGCGACATCAGTACGAGCGCGACGGTCTCCAGGGCGATCGCCAGGGTGATGCCGATTTCCCAACGCGACCACCACGTATCGCGGCGCACCCACAGGGTGTACAGCGCCACCAACACGGTGGCACCAATTAACGCCGACGTCATGCGTCGACGGTACTTCCTGGCGGTCCTCTTAGACGGGGGGTTTGTCCAGATCCGCCTTCAGATCACCCAGGCGCAGCGGCCGCGATGAGGACTCCAGGTACTCGGCGACGGCGTCGTGCTCGATCAATCCGAACCGTACCTGCAGGTCGACGGGGTTCAGCCCGAAGTACCTGGCAACTCGGATCAGATTGTCCGCGCTGATCAGCCGGCCCTCATGTGCCGCCTTGTAGTAGGCGGACTTGCGGTAGCCGAATGCCTCGTAGACCTCGGTCGCTCCAAGCGGCCTGCCTACGAGATAGGGCAACACGACGGTTGGATCTTTGTGACGATCGTCCACAGCAATACACCTTAGCTCTTCTTCGTGGACCGCACAAGTATTTCGGAAACTCGGCGGAGCATAAACACTGCTAAAACCGACTGGGCGTAAGCAATTCAAGCATTGCACGGGCCGCAATCCTGGTTCCGAGCGGGATAGCGGAAAGGTCGACCATATAGTCCGGCGAGTGCGGTGTGAAGGGGAACAATTGACCCTTTTCCGCGGACTTCGCGTACACCTGCGGATCGGCGACGCCGACCAGCAGATATGCCAGCGGTACCTCCAGGTGCGGCCCTTTGAGCAGGTGGCAGTCCTCCGAGCCGGTCAGCGCCGGTAGCTGGCGCACGACGTTGGCCTCACCGAGCAGGTCGCCGAGCGCGGTGGCCACCCGGTCGGTGAGTGCGGTGTCGTTGACCAGCGGAGTGGCGCCGCCGGCCAGCGAGATCTCCGGCAGCCGGTCCTCGCCCATCCCGTAGCTGCGGGCGATGCCCAGGCAGATCGACCGAATGCCGGTCAGCAGCGTCTCGCGCACGTCGGGGTTGAACCACCGCAGGTTGACCTTGAGCAGCGCCCGGTCCGGAATGACGTTGTAGGCACTGCCGGCCTGTACCGAGCCGACCGTCAGCACCGCCGTCTCGCTGGGCGCGACGGCGCGACTGACAATGCTCTGGAACTGCACGACCGCCTGCGCCGCCATGAGTACCGGGTCGCGGGCCAACTGGGGCATGGACCCGTGTCCGCCCACGCCGTGGAACACGATGTCGAGCTGGTCGGTGCCGGCCATCCGCTCCCCGCCGACCGCGGCAACCATGCCGACCGGTACCGGCGCGGTGTGCATCGCCAGGAAGGCGTCCGGTCGGGGTGCGACGTCGTAGAGGCCGCCATCGATCATGGCTTGGGCGCCGGCGATCAGTTCCTCGGCGGGCTGTCCGATCAGCACCGCCGTACCCGACCAGGTGTCGGTGGTCTCGGCGAGCACCTTGGCCAGGCCCAACATCCACGTCACGTGTGCGTCATGCCCGCACATGTGCCCGAGCGCCGGATAACTGCTGGCGTAGTCCAGGCCGGTGGCCTCGGGCACTGCCAGCGCGTCCATGTCGGCCCGGTACATCACCACCGGTCCGGGGCCGTTGGCCAGCACCGCCACCACGCCGGTGCGGCCGATCCCGGTGGTCACCGTGAAGCCGAGGTTGCTCAGCGCCTGCGCGGCCGTGCGCGCGGTGCGCACTTCGTTGAACCCCAACTCGGGATTGCGGTGCAGGTCTTTGAAGATGTCGACCAGGCGCCGGGTGTCGGCAGAGACGATCCTGTCGATGTCGTCGATGAGGTCTGTCATTTCGCGTCCGCCATCCAGGTCTGGGCCCGCTCGAAGAGCCAGACGGCGGCCTCGTGCAACTGGTCGCCGACCTCCTGTTGCGCCATGCCCGCCGACGCGCGGGCCAGCGTGCCCTCGATCACGATGGCCAGCTTGAAAGCTGCCATCACCGTGTACCACCCGAGGTGCGACAGATCGCGCGAACTGCCCGCGGCATAGCGCTGCACCAGGTCATCGGGGGAGGCCAGTCCGTCCATGCCGGTCAGGGTGTGGCTGAACACGCTGGATCCGTCGTCTTGGCGCCAGGTGGCCAACAGCCAGCCCAGATCCAACAGCGGGTCCCCGATGGTCGACATCTCCCAGTCCACAATCGCCACCACCTCCGGTCCGGTGGGGGAGAACATCACATTGGCCGCGTGGTAGTCGCCGTGCAGGATCCCCGGTCGCCAGGATGTCGGCACATTGCGCTGCAGCCAGGCGGCGACGTCCTCGAGGCCCGGCAGGTCGGGCCCCGGATAGTTCTCGAACTGTCGGTAGGAGTCCAGTTCGGAAAGCCACCGCGGCACTTGGCGTTCCAGGAACCCGTCGGGCTTTCCATAGTCCGCCAGCCCCACGGCGACATGGTCGATGGCGCCGAGTTTCGCCAGCGCATCGGCCATCGACAGCCCCATCCCGTAGCGGACCGTCGGGTCGCCGGCGTGCAGGGCGGGCAGTTCCCCGCTCGCGTTGAACCCGTCGACCGGCTCCATCAGGTAGAACACCGCATCACCGAGCACCGCCGGGTCGTCGCAGACGGCGATCAATCCCGGATGGGGCACGTCGCTGCCGGCCAACGCGGCCAGCAGCCGGGTCTCGCGCAGCATCACCGCATTGCTGCGCGGTCGCAGGTGCCGCGGGCCGCGCCGCAGCACATAGCGGCGACCGGATCGGGTGAACGCCAGCATGACGTTCTGGGTGCCGCCGGACAGCTCCGTGACGTTATCCAGCGGGCCCTCGCCCAGGCCCTGGGTGGACATCCATTCCGCGACCGCTTCGAGGTTCACGGGGCGAACCTAACCCGTCGGCCCGCAGCGGTTCACCGGTTTCGCGGGCCCCGTCTCCGCGGTGTCAGCTCTTGGGCCGGACCTGCTGGGAG
The DNA here is from genome assembly GCF_045310925.1 of Mycobacterium sp. SMC-15. NCBI lineage: Bacteria > Bacillati > Actinomycetota > Actinomycetes > Mycobacteriales > Mycobacteriaceae > Mycobacterium > Mycobacterium sp. SMC-15. Next base: position 302,399 of record NZ_JBJIAJ010000002.1, read on the forward strand.
ATCGTCTGCACCCGGATCGAGTCGTCGCCGAACAGGAACGTGTCTACCCCGTCGACGCCGAAACCCGGTGCGTCCAGGGTCCATTCCAGCAGCAGCACCGTGCCGCTGTAGGTCTGCGACTTGATCTCGAAGTTCGCGTCGGCCAGTGCGGCGGACAGCTGGCTGAACGCGGCCCGGATGCCGCTGCTGCCCCGCGCCACGCCGGCGGCGGTGATCAGCTCGGATTCGTCGGTGTAGTCGACGAGCAGCTCGTCGACGTCGCGAGCGAGCAGAGCCTGGAGGTGGTGGTCGAAGATTTCCTGCGGTGAGCGTGCCATGCGATGAAGATATCGGCGCGCCCGACATACTGGAACGTGATGTCTACGCCACGGGGATCGGTCGAACGTGTCGTGATGTCGCGCGCCGACGGCAAGCCCATCACCGTGCTGGTGGTTGACGACGAGGCGGTGCTGGCCGAAATGGTGTCGATGGCGCTGCGCTACGAGGGCTGGACCACCGCGACCGCAGGTGATGGCGCTTCGGCGATCGCGGCCGCCAAGGCGGAACGTCCCGACGTCGTGGTGCTCGACGTGATGCTGCCCGACATGAGCGGACTCGACGTGCTGGGAAAGCTGCGGGATATCAACCCGCGGCTGCCTGTGCTGTTCTTGACCGCCAAGGACGGCCTGGAGGACCGCATCGCGGGGTTGGCCGCCGGCGGCGATGACTACGTCACCAAGCCGTTCAGCATCGAGGAAGTGGTGTTGCGGCTACGCGCGCTGTTGCGCCGTACCGGGGTGAGCACCGCCGAGGCCGGCGCCCAGATCGTGGTCGGCGACCTGGTACTCGACGAGGACTCCCACGAAGTGACCCGCGGCGGTGACCCGATCACGTTGACGTCCACCGAATTCGAGCTGCTGCGCTACCTGATGCACAACGCCAAGCGGGTGCTGTCCAAGGCGCAGATCCTGGACCGGGTGTGGGACTACGACTTCGGTGGCCGGGCCAACATCGTCGAGCTTTACATCTCCTACCTGCGGAAGAAGATCGACAACGGCCGAGAGCCGATGATCCACACGCTGCGCGGTGCGGGCTATGTGCTCAAGCCGGCTGGGTAGATCGCCGCAAGGCGGCACCTGGCGCAACTGGTCGCTGCGGGCGCGCCTGCTGGCCGGTCAGATCGTGCTGCTGACCGTGGCCTGCCTGGGTATCGGCGCGGTGACGGAGCTTGCGCTGTATCAGTACCTGGTCAGCCAACTCGACCACCAGCTCTCCGACGCCTCGCATCGCTCGGCGCGGCTGCACGGCCAGCCACCGCCGCCGCCCGGGCATCGGCACCACCGGCCGCGGCCGGGGCCCGGCCCGGACTTCCTGGACGCCCCCGGTCAGCCGGCCGGCATGGTCGGTGCGGTGGTGGAGAGCGGGGGCGCTGCCGCGGACGGCCAGGACATCGAGGCGGGGTACCTGAGCACCTCGGGTCAGCGGGAGGAGCTGAGTCCTTCCGCCACAACACGTTTGACCGACGTGTCGGCGGGGTCGCCGCCGGTGACCCGGCGCCTCGACGGCGTGGGCCGCTACCGGGTGGTCGCGACCACCGCCCGGCGCAGTGACGACGTGATCGTCACCGGACTGCCGCTGGCCGCGGTGGACGCCACCATGGTCCGGGTGCTGCTGATCTTCGGGCTGGTCACGCTGGTTGCGGTGGCCGCGGTGGCCACCGCCGGCAGTGCGGTCATCCGGCGAGCGTTGGCCCCGCTGCGCCGCGTCGCGCAGACCGCCGGCGAAGTGGCCGGCCTGCCGTTGGATCGCGGTGAGGCGACGCTGCCGGTGCGGGTCGCCGAGTCCGACGCCAACCCCCGCACCGAGGTCGGCCAACTGGGCGCCGCGGTCAACCGGATGCTCGAGCACATCGCTGCCGCGCTGTCGACCCGCCAAGACAGTGAGACCCGGGTGCGCCAGTTCGTCGCCGACGCCAGCCATGAGCTGCGCACGCCGCTGACCGCAATCCGTGGTTACACCGAACTGGCGCAACGGATCCCGGTATCCGACAACGCGGACTCGCAAGGCCTGGCGCACGCGCTGAGCCGGGTGCAGTCCGAAACCGAACGGATGACCCAACTGGTCGAAGACCTGCTGCTGCTGGCCCGCCTGGATTCCGGTCGTCCGCTGGAGCACGAGCCGGTGGACCTGTCCCGGATGGCGGTCGACGCCGTCAGCGACGCCCATGTCGGAGCCCCGGACCACCAGTGGCAACTCGATCTGCCCGATGAGCCGGTGACGGTGCCCGGTGATGCCGCCCGGTTGCACCAGGTGGTGGCCAACCTGCTCACCAACGCCCGTGTGCACACCGGCCCGGGAACCGTGGTGACGCTACGGCTGGCCGTCGATGGCGACGACGCGGTGCTCAGCGTCACCGATGACGGGCCGGGCATCCCGGCGGCGTTCCTGCCGGAGATCTTCCAGCGGTTCGCCCGCGGGGACACCTCCCGGTCCCGCAAGGGCGGCAGCACCGGCCTCGGGCTGGCGATCGCCTCGGCGGTGGTCCGCGCGCATCGGGGCAGCATCGGCGTCGCCAGCGAACCCGGCCGCACCGCGTTCACCGTCCGCCTGCCCCGGTAGCCCTCTTTTTCCGCGAGCGTGCGTGTTTGCACGGCAACACGCCGGGTTTGACGGACAACTGCGCACGCTCGCCCCGGGTTTGCACCCGCCGCCCGTGGGGTAGGCGACCCAGATGAATCCCGAACTGCCACCCGAACCGGGCCGGCCGGAAGAGCCGCCGCACCGGCGTACTCCCGACGAGCCGCCGGAACGACTGGTGCCCGCGGAACCGCCGGAACGACTGGCGCCCGCCGAGGTGCCCGAACGGCTGGTTCCCGACGACCCGCCGGCCCCGCCCGACGACTCACCGGAGAAGTGATCCCATGCGTGCTGAAGAAGGCGACGAATCGATCCGCGATTACGCCCACGAGGCGCGCGAGACCCGCGACCGGGTCGCCCGCCCGTCGTGGCCGACGCGGCTGCGTCACGCACTGACTTCGTTGCGCCGGCGCCGTTGAGGCGTCAACCCACGCCGCGACACGGCGTTGGTGGCAAGCTGGGCGCCATGGAGAACCAGCCGGTGAGTGCAACGATCGAGGCCGCCCACGCCGAGCACCGCAGCACGCTGCCCTTCGGCGACACAACAGATTTCGCCGACGCCGACCGCGGCTTCATCGCCGCATTGACACCGTGTGTCATCACCTCCGCCGATGGCCGGGTGGTGTGGGACAACGACAGCTATGACTTCCTCGCCGGTGATCCGCCCACCTCGGTGCATCCGTCGCTGTGGCGCCAGTGCCAGCTGGCCGCCAAACAGGGGCTCTACGAAGTCGTCGAGGGCATCTACCAGGTGCGCGGCTTCGACATCTCCAACATCACCTTCGTCGAGGGCGACTCCGGAATCATCGTCATTGATCCGCTGATCTCCACCGAGGTCGCCGCCGCGGCGCTGCAGCTCTACCGAGAGCATCGCGGCCAGGACCGCCCCGTCATCGCGGTCATCTACACGCACAGTCACGCCGACCATTTCGGCGGTGTGCTGGGTGTGACCTCGCAGGCCGACGTCGACGCCGGCCGGGTGGCCGTGCTCGCCCCGGAGGGCTTCATCGAGCATGTGGTGGCCGAGAACGTCTACGCCGGCACCGCGATGCTGCGCCGGGCCGGCTACATGTACGGCACCGTGCTGGCGCGCGGCCCCCGCGGGCAGGTCGGCTGCGGCCTGGGGCAGAACACCTCGACCGGGGAAGTGTCCGTCATCGTCCCCACCGTCACCATCTCCCAGACCGGTGAGACTCACGTCATCGACGGCGTACAGATCGAGTTCCAGATGGCGCCGGGCACCGAGGCGCCGGCCGAAATGCACTTCTACTTCCCGCAATTCCGGGCGCTGTGCATGGCCGAGAACGCCACCCACAACCAGCACAACCTGCTGACCTTGCGGGGCGCGCTGGTGCGCGACCCGCGGGCCTGGGCCGGCTACCTCACCGAGGCCATCGACACCTTCGCCGGGCGGGCCGACGTCGTGTTCGCCTCGCACCACTGGCCGACGTGGGGCACCGAACGGATCGCCGAATACCTCGGGCTGCAGCGTGATCTGTACGCCTACCTGCATGACCAGACGTTGCGGCTGCTCAACTGCGGCTACACCGGGATCGAGATCGCCGAACAGTTCCAGCTACCACCGGCCCTGGAAAACGCCTGGCACGCCCGCGGCTACTACGGATCGGTGAGCCACAACGTCAAAGCCGTCTACCAACGGTATCTGGGCTGGTTCGACGGCAACCCGGCCCGGTTGTGGCCACACCCCCCGGAGGCGCTGGGACCCCGCTACACGGCAGCGCTGGGCGGCGTGGACCGCGTTGTCGAACTCGCCGACGCGGCTTTCAAAGACGGTGATTTCCGTTGGGCGGCAACCCTGCTCGACCACGCGATGTTCACCGACGCCGAGCACACCGGGGCGCGCAGACTTTACGCCGACACACTGGAGCAGCTGGCCTACGGCTCCGAGAACGCGACCTGGCGCAATTTCTTCCTCTCCGGTGCCACCGAATTGCGTACCGGCAACTTCGGCACCGTCGGCCAGGTCACCTCGGTGGCGCTGATCTCGCAACTGAGCCCCGAGCAACTCTTCGAGAGCCTGGCGATCCGGATCAACGGGCCGCGAGCCTGGGATCTGGCGCTGGCCCTGGACGTCACGTTCGCCGACACCGGGGTCAACTATCGCCTCACTCTGCGCAACGGGGTACTGGTCCATCGCAAGATGCCGGCGGATCCGGCCAGCGCGGACGTCACGGTCACGGCGGCCACCAAGCTGGCGCTGCTGGCAGCGCTGCTGGGCGACGGGGGACTGGAGGTCACCGGCGACCAGGCCGCCTGGGCGAACCTGCTGGGCGTACTCGACAAGGCCGACCCGAACTTCAACATCGTCACCCCGTGAGGCGGGGCCGAACCGGCCCCTTAGGGTGACATGCGTGCAGTTGCTGCTGATCCGCCATGCCCTCCCGCTACGCAGCGAGTACGGCCAGGGCTCCGATCCCGAGCTGTCCGAGACCGGCTTCGCCCAGGCGCAGCGCCTGCCGGATGCGTTGACTCGATTCCCGATCACCCGGCTGGTCAGCAGCCCGCAGCGCCGGGCGATCCAGACCGCTGAGCCGCTGGCCGCGCAGCTGGGTTACGGCGTCGACATCGATGAGCGGTTCGCCGAATACGACCGCGACCTGGCCGGCTACCTGCCCGTCGAACAGCTGGCCACCGAGCGACCGCAGGATTGGGCCCGGATGGCGCAGGGGCATCTGCCCGCCGACGTCGACGAGGCCGCGTTCTGTGCCCGAGTCGCTGACGCCGTCGCCGACGTGGTGGCCGGCGCCGAACCCGACGACACGGTCGCGGTGTTCAGCCACGGCGGCGTGATCAACGTGATCCTGCACCAGGTCCTGGGCACGCAGCGCCTGTTGTCGTTTCCCATCGACTATGTGTCGGTCACCCGCCTGCTGTACTCGCGGTCCGGGCAGGCCGCGGTGGCATCGACGAACGGCACCGAGCATGTCTGGGACCTGCTGCCGCGCAATCAGGCCCGGTTCTCCGGTGGCGAGGGAAGCGGCGAAGCCGCGGGCTGATCCGGCCGGCTACCGGTGCGCCGCGAGGGACTTCTTGGCGGCGCGACGCAGTTGGAAGATTCGCGCGGTCCCGACCAGGGCGGTCAGCAGCCCGCCGCAGATCGCCGCCAGCAGGATCGCCACCCCCTTGGGCAGGCTCCACGTCCAGGTCAAGAACGCCAGGTCGACCGGGCCGGTGTTCTGGGTGACGAACACCAGCAACACGATCAGGACCAGAAAACCGGCGATCAGCGCGCTCCACAGCGCGCCGGCGCGGGTAAATGGCATCGCCGCCGGAGGCGGCGGCGGGGGGCTGGGTTCACCTTGAGGTGGGTCGACGGGCACGCGCGGGTCGCTGCTCATGGGGATATCTTGCCGCCTGGGGCCCAGAAATGAACCGGTTCTCGTCAGTTTGCGCGCCGGGGGGCCTGACTGCGGATCGTTGGCCGGTCGCTTACGGTGGATTGGTGAGCGCAGCCCCGTCCGGTCCGTGGCCGGCGATTCTGACCTGGCGGGCGCCCGACGTCCCCCGGATGGAGTCGGTGCGTGTGCAGCTGTCCGGAAATCGGATCAGGGCCAACGGCCGCATCGTGGCCGGGGCCACCGCGGAGCATCCGGCGTTCGGCGTCTACTACGACCTGCACACCGACGAGTCCGGCGCCACCAAACGGTTGGGCCTGACCGTCACGCTCGCCGAACGGGAACGTCAGCTGGTGATCGCCCGTGACGAAGAGAACATGTGGCTGGTCACCGATGCCCGGGGGCAGTCCCGCGCCGGCTATGACGGTGCGCTGGACATCGACATGCTGTTCAGCCCGTTCTTCAACACGCTGCCGATCCGGCGGGCCCGGCTGCACGAGCGGGAGGCGGCGATCACCCTGCCCACGCTCTACCTGAACCTGCCGGACATGTCGGTGGTGGCGGCGACCGCCAGCTACAGCAGTGTCGGGACGCGGCCCTGCATCAAGGTGATCACCCCGGGAACCGATGCCCGCGGCACCACCATCACCGTCGATGACGACGGCTTCGTCATCGACTATCCCGGGTTGGCAACGCGGATCTGATCACCCCGCCGGCCCGGCCCGCGGCGGCCAGTTCCCGGCGCCAGTCGTTGGCGCCGACGACGACGGTGACGATCTCGCTGCGCGGGAAATTGTCGTAGCGCGTGCGCGCGGCGTGCCCATGATTGACCAGTTCGGCCACCGAGTCCGACGCCGACAGCGAATCGCGCGCATCGGCCAGCAGCGCGATCGCGCGATCCAACGCCGGCAGCAGCCGTTGCCAGTTGGCCTCGCACATGGCCCGGACCAGGTCCGGTGCCGTCCCGGCGACCCGGGTGCCGTCGCGGAAGGATCCGGCGGCCAGCGCGAACGCCAGCGGTACGTCGGCCGCCGTCACGGCCAGCGCCTCGGCCATCAGATGCGGCAGATGAGAGATGGCGGCCGCGGCCGCATCGTGCTCCTCGGAGCGGGCCGGTACCGCCAGTGATCCGCAGTCCAGAATCAGATCCAGCACCTGCGCGAACACCGCCGGGTCCACGTGGTCGTCGACGCTGATCACCCACGGTGCGCCCTGGAACAGATCGGCGTGTCCGGCGGGCCAACCGGAATGGGCGGTCCCGGCCATCGGGTGCCCGCCGACGAAGCGGGCCTGCAGCCCGGCGGCGGTGATCTCGTCGAGCACCGGGCTCTTGACGCTGGTGACGTCGGTCAGCGGGCAGTCGCGTGCGAGCCGACTGATGGGTTCGAGCAGCATCGGCAGCGCCGGCACCGGGACGGCGATCACGATCAGCGCACCGGTCTGTGCGGCGCGCTTCAGGGCCGTTTCCAGCTCGGTGGTGGCATCGAAGCCGTCGGCGACCGCGGCGTTCACCCCGTCGGCCGACCTGTTGTACCCGAACGCCGTCCGGCCCGCCGCCGCGGCCGCACGCAGCACCGAACCGCCGATCAGACCGAGCCCCAAGACGCACACCGGAGTCTTCACTGTGCTTACCGCCACCTGTCCAGGTTGGCACACGCTGGTCAAGGGCGTAAGCGGCGACTACCGTAGGCGCCCATGGGAGCACAGAGCTCGTCCGCACCGGGCCGGCCCGCGGAGACGCTGGACGGTTTCGGAGTGGCTGTTGTGCGTGAAGACGGCAAGTGGCGTTGCACGTCCATGCGTGCCGCAGCCCTTACCAGTCTGTCCACAGCAGAGACAGAGCTACGTGAACTGCGCAGTGCCGGAGCTGTTTTCGGTCTGATCAATGTCGACCACGAGTTCTTTGTGATCATCCGCCCCGGCCCGGCCGGCACCCGCTTGCTGCTCTCGGATGCCACGGCAGCGCTGGACTACGACCTGGCCGACGAGGTGCTCGAAGAGATCGACGCCGATATCGACGCCGACGACCTGGAGGATGCCGACCCGTTCGAAGAGGGCGACCTGGGGGTGCTGTCCGATATCGGCCTGCCCGCCGCGGTGCTCGGCGTCATCCTCGACGAGTCCGACCTGGCCGTCGAAGAGCAGCTGCACCGCATCGCCAACGAGATGGGATTCGACGAGCAGCTCACCGCGGCCCTGCCGCGACGCGCTCGGTGAGCGGCCCGCCCACCGACGAGGACCTGATCCGCGCGGCCCTGCTGGCCGCCGGCCAGGCCGGGCCGCGCGACGTGCCGGTGGGTGCGGTGGTGGTCGGTCCCGACGGCACCGTACTGGCCCAGGCGGCCAATGCGCGCGAAGCTCTCGGCGACCCCACCGCGCACGCCGAACTGCTGGCCATCCGCGCCGCTGCCGCCGTCCTGGGCGACGGCTGGCGGCTGACCGGCGCGACGCTGGCCGTCACCCTGGAACCCTGCACCATGTGCGCGGGCGCGCTGGTGGCCGCGCGGGTGGCCCGGCTGGTGTTCGGGGCCTTCGAGCCCAAGACCGGGGCGGTGGGCTCGCTGTGGGACGTAGTCCGGGATCGCCGGCTCAATCACCGGCCCGAAGTGCGTGGCGGAGTGCTGGCCGCCGAGTGCGCTGCACCACTGGAAGCGTTCTTCGCCCGGCAGCGATTGGGCTGACGGGCACCTTGTTAGGTACGCTGTCCCGCGGTGGCGTGTCCGAGCGGCCTAAGGAGCACGCCTCGAAAGCGTGTGTGGGGTAACCCCCCACCGAGGGTTCAAATCCCTCCGCCACCGCCAAGCGAAACACGTGCCGAGTGTGCGGTTTCGTACCCGATCCGACAGGGTCGGCGTACGAAACCGCACACTGGACGTCAGGCTCTACCGGATGCGGCCGTCAGACTCCCGCGATCACTTCCTTCTGCAGCGCCGAAGTACCGCGTTTGGGCGCGGTCCGCGAATGAGTCGCGTACATCGCCAGTCCGGTGAACGCCAATCCGCCCACCAGGTTGCCCAGCACGGTGGGAATCTCGTTCCACTCGATGTAGTCGCCGATGGTGAAGTTCCCGCCGAGCATCAGGCCGGAGGGGAACAGGTACATGTTGACCACCGAGTGCTCGAATCCCATTGCGAAGAACAGCATCACCGGCAGCCACATGGCGATCACCTTTCCGGTGACGTCGGTGGCCAGCATGGCCCCGACTACCCCGGTGGACACCATCCAGTTGCACAGCATGCCGCGCACGAACAAGGTCAGCATGCCCGGAAAGCCGTGTGCGGCATAGCCGAGCGTGCGAGCCTCGCCGATGTGTCCGATCGCCTCACCGATCTCGTTGGGCGGGCTGGAGAAGCCGTAGGTGAACACGATCGCCATCAGCACCGCGACGGTGAAGGCACCGGCGAAGTTGCCCAGGAAAACCAGTCCCCAGTTCCGCAGTACCCCGCCGATGGTGACACCGGGGCGCTTGTCCAGCCAGGCCAGCGGCGCCAACACGAACACTCCGGTCAGCAGGTCGTATCCGAGCAGGTAGAGGATGCAAAAGCCGGCCGGAAACAGCATTGCCCCGATGATCGCGTGACCGGTTTGCACCGTCATAGCCACCGCGAACGCGGCACCCAACGCCAGCGTCGCACCGGCCATGAATGCGCGGATCAGGGTGTCGCGGGTGGACATGAAGATCTTGGACTGGCCGGCGTCGATCATCACATTGATCAACTCGGGCGGCTTGACGTAGGTCATCGAACTCCTCAGGGACCGCAGGGCGAAGTGGTTGGTTGCAACGGCGCGTGTGACCCTATTTCGCGGCGGCCCGCTCGGACCTTGCTCGCCAGCCAACTCCTAGTCAGCCCACAGACGTTGCCCAACAACGTCTTCGCCGCACCTTTGTGGCGTTTTACCAGCTAAAACATCACCGAGGCCGGTCGACCGCGTACGTGCCGGCGTCGTCGGTGAATTCCGCAAGCACCCGGCGCTGGGCGCCGTCGACAGTGACCACACAGCTGAAACTGCCGCCCTTGCGCACGGTCGGATTGACCCCGTTGTTGCAGCGGACATCGGTCACGTTGTCGCGTCCATAACCGTTGATCGGATCGGTGAGGACCTGCAGGACGCCGTCTTGGGCCATGCGCACATCGAGTTCGACCGGCCCGGAGCCGCCGACTACGCCCCGCAGCACCAGAGTCAGGAGCATGGCCAGCGCGAGCAGGCCGGTGATGCCCGAGGCGATCAGCAGAACACGATTCGACAGCGGCTTCGGATCCGCCGGCTTGCCAGGAGCGGCCGCGGGGTTGGTCCGCGGCTGGCGACGGTCCTGCGGTACCGGAGGCCGCGGGCCCGACGGCGGCGGCCGATGCGTCTGCGGGGGCACCCGACGCGGTGGGGGCGCCGGGGGCCGGCGGACCTCCAGATACCAAGGCTGCTCAGGCCGTCCCGAGGGCGGCCGTGGGCGCTGCGGTGGCGGCCCCTGCGGCCCGCGCGGCCCACGCGGCTGTTGTGGCGGCCGGGGGAGCGGCGTGGTCCGCCGCTCCGGCGGTTCGCGCGGATCCTCTGGACGGTTCATGACATCGTGCCCATCACGGGAACCGCTCGAAGCATCCGTCGATGTCGCCGTGCAGCCCGGAGCGGAACGCCAGGATCCGGGTGAAACCCGCCGGCACGGTGTCGTCGTTGGCGTCGCTGGCGACAATGCCGTTCATCAGCAGACCGGTGACCGCCTCGTCCAGATCACCGCCGGCCAGCGTCAAGCCCGGGCCGGACGACAACGTCATGGGCTCGGCCATCCGGCGCTGGGCCACCCCGGTCAGGCACGCGGTTCGCAACGCCGCCGCCGCCGATTCCAATCCGACTTCGCGTTCGCGTTGCACCGCAAGGGCGTACCGCGACGTGACGGCCGACAGCCCGGTGTTGTCGCCCTGCGGCATACCCAGGGTCGATTGATCGGTCGGCGCACTCATCTCCTGCAGTCCGGCCAGATCGACGACGATGAGGTTGGACTCCGGGCAGTAGGCCACCGGATCGGGTTGGTGGCCACTGGGGCATTTGCCCGACGTGGACAGCTCCGGCGGGCGGGACAGGCCGAAGATCTGGCCCAGCTGCTCCATCAGGGTGGACAGCACGGACGCGTCGATCGTGAGGTCGCTTTGCGGGTTCTCCGAATCGAACAGGGAATTCGGCAGATCGCCACGGCGCTTGCGGATCTCGTCCATGTCGATCCCGGCGCACATCGCCGCGCCGCCGTCGAAGCCGGTCTGGAACGCGCCGACCCGGTCCAGGGCGGTGCCGTGCTCATCGGAGATCGACACCGGATTGTCCGGCGTCGACACCGGGTCGCGGATCACGATCAGCCCGGCCAGCACATGGTTGAGGCCGTCGCCGGTGCTCAACTGCACCCGCGACGAACTGCCCGCGGCCACCCACTGCAGATACACCCCGGCAAAGCAGTCGGCCTGCTGTTCGCGGACCAGCGTGCGGGTCAGCGGGTTGACGATCCCGGCCATGTTCTGCAGGGCATGCCCGTATTCGTGCGCCAGTGTCCCGTTGATCGCCATGTCGCCGAAGTACTTTCGGGCCGTGGGCAGGAACTTGGCCCGGTCCCAGGCCATCGTGTCCATCCGGCGGCAATACATCGCGTTCGGCAGGTGGTAGACCTCGCCGCCGCACACCGACGGGCCGTCTGGGTCGGTGGAGTCATACGACATCAGTGTGGAGACCGGCTGGAATCGTCCGCGCAGCGACTCGGTGTAGTGCTGCGTCCAGAAGTCCTCGATGTCGTCGATCGCCAGCAGTGACAACCGGTCGATGTCGCCGCCGTCGCTGCCCTGGACCCGGGCGGTCACCGGCGGAACGTCGCCGCGCGGGCCGCTGGGCCCCTCCGCGGTGGGCAGTCCGCCGACCCGCCCGGGGTCGTACAGCATCGATATCGCATGCCCGGCGACCACCGTCGGGGTGCTGTCCTGCGAGCAGCCCGCCAGCGTCAGGGTCAGGGCGGCCACCCCGAAAAGTGTTATGGCGGTACGGCCGAATCCGCGTTGAGCCATCGTCACCTGCTCAGGTAGGCCACGATCCCGCTGGTGACCGCCGAGGCGTACTGCGCTCGGCCGTCGGCGCTCTCCAACAGCGCCGCGTCCTGGGCGTTACGCATGTTGCCCAGCTCGACCAGCACCGCCGGATACTCGGCCAGATTCAGTCCGGCCAGATCCGCTCTCCCGTAGAGGCCGTCGGCGCCCAAGTAGCTGGATTGGGGGATCCCCGCGGCGGACAGGGAATCCCGGATGTCACCGGCCAGCGCCACGGCCGGGCCGGACTGGGCGTCGTTGAGCGCCGGGCTGGAGTAGTTGACGTGGAAACCGCGGCCGGAGGCCGGTCCGCCGTCGGCGTGGATGGACACGATCGCGTCCGGGTGCGCGGCGTTGGCCGCGGCGGCTCGCGCGTCGATGCACGGGCCTACCGAGGTGTCGTCGGCGCGCGAGAGTTCGGTGTGCACGCCCAGCCGCTCGAGTTCGGTCCGGATCCGGTTGGTCACGTCCCAGTTCAGGCTGTGCTCGGGGTAGCCGTCGTCGGCGGCGGTCCCGCTGGTCTGACAGGGCTTGGTGCCGCCGCGCCCATTGGGCACCTGCCGGGCGATCGAGGCGTCGTTGGCGCCGCTGTGCCCGGGGTCCAGGAACACCGTTTTGCCGGCAACGGCGGGAGTTGCGGGATCTGCCGGGGCGGCGGGCGCAACAATGCCGGCCGTGAGCAAGCACCCGGCCGAGGCGACACAGACAATGGCCCGGCGACGCACGGGGCAAGACTAGCAAGCGGCCAGGGGCCCCTCCGGGGTTGAATGGATCGATGCAGTTGATGTCACCGCTCGACTCGGTCTTTCTGCTGACCGAAACACGCGAGCACCCCATGCACGTCGGCGGGCTGATGCTGTTGGAGCCGCCGGAGGGGTCCGGACCGGAATTCGTCGGCGAGATCTACCGGAGCCTGTTGGGCGCCCGTGACCTGCAGCCCGCCTTCCGGAAGCGTCCGGCGTCGCTGTTCGGTGGCATACCGAGCGCGCGCTGGGCCTTCGACGACGACGTCGATCTCGAGTACCACGTGCGGCGCTCGGCGCTGCCGGTGCCGGGCCGGGTGCGTGATCTGTTGGAGTTGACCTCGCTGCTGCACGGCAGCCTGCTCGATCGGCACCGCCCGCTGTGGGAAGCCCACGTGGTGGAGGGCCTGGCCGACGGCCGGTTCGCCGTCTACGTCAAGATCCACCATTCACTGATCGACGGCGTCTCGCTGCTGCGGCTGATGCGCCACACCCTGTCGACCGACCCGCGCGAGTCGGAATTGCGCACTCCGTGGTCGGTCCGGCCCCCGTCGCGGCCGCGCCCCGACGCCCCGTCGCCGCTGAGCGAATTGACGTCGATGGTCAAAGGCGTTGCCGCCCTGGGGCCGTCGACGGTGAAGTTGGCGCGTGCCGCGCTGTTGGAGCAGCAGCTGACCCTGCCGTTCGAAGCGCCGCGCACCATGCTCAACGTCAAGATCGGCGGTGCCCGCCGGTGTGCGGCGCAGTCCTGGCCGGTGGAGCGGGTGATCGCGGTCAAACGAGCTGCCGGGGTCACCCTCAACGACGTGGTGCTGGCGATGTGCGCCGGCGCGCTGCGCGGCTACCTCGACGAGCAGCACGCCCTGCCGGACCACCCCCTGGTGGCGATGGTCCCGGTGAGCCTGCGCACCGAAGCCGAAGCCGACTCCGGCGGCAACATGGTCGGCACCATCTTGTGCAACCTGGCCACCGACCTCGAGGACCCGGCGCAGCGACTGGCGACCATCAGCGAGTCGATGCGCCGCAACAAGAAGGTGTTCAGCGAACTGCCACGCACCCAGGCGCTGGCCTTGTCGGCGGCCAACATGGCGCCGTTGGCCTTGGCGGCCATTCCCGGTTTCGTCTCGGCGGCCAAGCCGCCGTTCAACATCGTCATCTCCAACGTGCCCGGTCCGGCCGAGCCGCTGTACTGGCGCGGCGCCCGCCTGGACGGCAACTATCCGATGTCGATCGCGCTGGACGGGCAGGCACTGAACATGACCGTCGTCAGCAACGCCGGCAATCTCGATTTCGGGCTGGTCGGCTGCCGTCGTTCGGTTCCGCACCTGCAGCGCCTGCTCGGGCATCTGAACACCGCGCTGGAAGAGCTGGAACACGCCGTGGGGGTGTGAGGCGTGGCCAAGCGCAGCGCCGGGTTGCTGTTGTACCGGTCGGGCGCCGACGGCGGTGTTGAGGTGTTGATCGCGCATCCCGGCGGCCCGTTCTGGGCGCGCAAGGACGACGGGGCCTGGTCGATTCCCAAGGGTGAGCAACCCGAGGGTGAGGACCCATGGCACACCGCGCGACGTGAATTCGCCGAGGAACTCGGCCTTCAGCCGCCGGATGGCGAACGAGCCGACCTCGGCGAGGTGCGCCAGGCCGGCGGAAAGGTGGTCACGGTGTTCGCCGTGCGCGGCGACCTCGACGTGACCGACTCCCGCAGCAACACCTTCGAATTGGAGTGGCCGCCGCGGTCGGGACAACTACGGGAGTTTCCCGAGGTCGACCGGGCCGGCTGGTTCTCGGTGGCCCAGGCGCGAATCAAGCTGCTGGCCGGGCAGCGGCCCGTCCTCGACCGGTTGGTGCACTACCTGGGGATCGAGCCCTAACCGCCGGTCTGGTTCGGCGGTGTTCCTTGTTGCTGCTGACGCCGCTGCGCCAGGCTGGAAACGATCATCCGCGCCAGCGTGCTCGCTCCGGTTGCCGCGGCCCCCTGCGGGGACCGCACGGCCGGCGCCGCCGGAGCGTGCCACTGCGCCAGCGCATTCAGCTCGCCGGCGAGGAACTGGCGCCGGCATTCGCCCCGCTGAATCTTGCCGCTCGAGGTGGTGGGCACCCGCATCGCCGGCACCAGCAGCACGTCCTGCGCGTCAAGGCCGTGCTGCTCGCTGACCGCCGCGCGGATGGACTCCATGATTGCGGGGTACTCGCTCTCGGCGACCTGTTGCCGGTAGTCCAGTTCCTGCACGATCACTAGTCGGTTGTCGTCATTCGGTTTCGGTTGCACCGCGAAGATCGCGCCGCGGTCAGCCAGCAACGCCGGATGGCTTTCCTGCACAGTCGGCTCGATGTTGTTCGGGAAGTAGTTGCTGTCACCGATGGTGATGAGGTCCTTCCAACGCCCGGTGACGAATACCTCGCCCTGGCAAAGAAATCCCATGTCGCCGGAGCGCAGGAAGGGGCCCTCACCGGTGTCGGACAGGAATCCGGCGAAGGTGTGCGCGTCCTCTTTCGGCCGTGCCCAGTAACCCTGCGCAACGCTGGGCCCCGATACCCAGATCTCCCCGACCTCGTCGGGTCCGCGCTGCTGGCGGGTGTCTGGATCAACGATCACTACCCGTTGGCCGTACACCGGTGGGCCGCAGCTGACCACCGCGACGGCGTCGGTGGTGGCGTCGACGTCGACGGTGCGGTTCTCGCTCAGCGCCCTGCTGTCGAGGTAGCGGACGCCGGCGACGTCGGGAGTGGGGTCCGCGGCGACCAGCAGGGTGGCCTCGGCCAGGCCGTAGCACGGTAGAAACGCCTGGATACGGAATCCCGCCGGAGCGAACGCGTCGGCGAACTCCTGAATGGTCGATGCGTGGATCGGCTCGGAACTGCTGGCGGCGGTGGTCCAGTGCGACAGATCCAGTGCCGCACGCTCCTCGGGGGTGCTGTGTTTGACGCACAACCGGTAGGCGCTGTTGGGTGCTGCGGTCGTGTTGGCGCGAAACCGAGACATGGCTTCCAGCCACGCCATCGGCCGCTGGAAGAAGACGATCGGCGACATCAATACGGTGGTGCAGCCGACGTAGATCATCTCCAGGACTCCGCCGATCAGTCCCATGTCGTGCTGCTGCGGCAGGAAGTAGACGCTCGTCTCGTTCTCGTTGCCGTGGTAGGCCCGCCGAATGGATTCCAAGTTGTGCATGAGGTTGCCGTGCGTCACCACAACGCCCTTGGGTGATTTGGTCGAACCCGAGGTGTACTGGATCATCGCCGTGGTGCTCGGGTCGATGTCGGGCGCCTGCCACGCTTCGGGGGTGACGGCTTGGTCGATGGCGCACCACCGAAGCGTCGACATACCCGGCACATCCGCGGCCGCCGCCTGAAGTTGGTTCTGGGTGGCCGAGGTCGCTACCGCAAAGGTGGCCTGTGCATCGGGCGCGACCAGCTTCAGGCGTGCCAGGGGAGTGTCGACCGGCACTGCGATCGCCCCGGCGTAAAAGCAGCCGAAAATGCTGACGATGCTGTCCAGGCCCGGTCGGCAGATCACCAGCACTCGTTGCCCGGTGGCGCCTTGGCGCTGCAGGTCGGCCGCAACGGCTCGAGCCTTGGCGTCGAGTTCCTGATACGTCAGGCTGGCCGTGACGTTGTTGCCGTCGGGGGCGAAGCGGAAGGCGACCTTGTCCCTGTATCGGTCGGCCTGCAGCCGAAGCAAGTCCACCAGGGTGGGCGTTGTTGGAATGAACTGCTCAGGCATGCCCACACCATAATCCGTGGACCCAGGGGCGCCCCTAGGAGCGTTGCGTCTCCGAGTGGCCGCCGCACCACTGTTCCGGTGGCACCTGGGCCTTCACCTCTGCGACGTGTTCGCCGCAGCCGTCCCAGGTGATTTTGCCGCAGACCTGGCACGGCACGGGGTAGCACATCGGCGGTTCCTTTCAGGGGGTGCGCAAGGCAACTGCCAGCGTATCGATGACGGTGCGGATTTTCTCGCTCACCTCGTCGGCGATCGCCGCCAACGCCGGATTGTCGATGACTTGGGCCATCAGCTGCGGATTCATCGCCTCCACCAGCACCGTGCCCGGATGCTCGGTGTCTTCGCGGACCACGACGTTGCACGGCAGCAGCACCCCGATGCGCTTCTCGGCGGTCACGGCCCGGTGCGCCAGCGGCGGATTGCAGGCACCCAGGATCAGGTAGCGCTCCATCTCCTCGCCGAGCTTGGCTTTCAGTGTTGCCTGCATGTCGATTTCGGTCAGCACGCCGAAACCGTTGTCCTTCAAAATCTCCCGGGTCTTCGCGGTGACTGCGTCGAAATCGGTGCCGGTCACTGCAGTGCTCATCGCCACGGACATGAGGCCTCCTTGGTTGCGGTGAGCCCATTCTATCAGACACCCCCGGGGGTATATACCGTCACGGTATCGTCGCCTCATGCAGACCCTGCGCACGCCCGACGACAGGTTCGCCGGCCTCCCGGATTTCGCCTACCCGCCGCAGTTCTGCGACCTCGACGACGATGACGGCGGCACGCTTCGGGTGGCGTGGGTACAAGACGGTCCCGAAGATGGGGAACCGATCCTGATGCTGCACGGTGAACCGTCGTGGTCGTATCTGTACCGCAAGATGATGCCGATCCTGGCCGAGGCGGGATATCGGGTCATCTGTCCGGACCTGGTCGGATTCGGCCGTTCCGACAAGCCGACCCGTTCCGAAGACCACACCTACGCGCGACATGTCGAGTGGATGCGTGCGCTGGCGTTCGACGTCCTCGACCTGCGCAACGTCACGCTGGTGTGCCAGGACTGGGGCGGGCTGATCGGGCTGCGGGTTCTCGCCGAGAACCCGGACCGGTTCAGTGGCGTCGTCGTGGCCAACACCGGTCTGCCCACCGGGGACATTCCGATGCCGGAGGTCTGGTGGCGCTTCCGGGAGGCGATCCAGACCGCACCGACGATCGATGTCGGATGGTTCGTGCAGTCCGGGTGCCGCCGCCCGATGAGCGAAGCCGTCCGAACCGGCTACGACGCCCCGTTTCCCGACGACAGCTACTGCGTCGGTCCCCGGACGATGCCGTCGCTGATCCCCACCACACCGGAGGATCCCGCGGCCCCGGCCAACCGGGCGGCGTGGGCTGCGCTGTGCGCCTCGCAGACCCCGATGCTGGTCGCGTTCAGCGACGGCGATCCGATCACCGGAGCCATGGCACCGATCTTTCAGCGCGAGATGGTCGGGGCACACGGCCGGGCACACCCGGTGATTCACGACGCCGGGCACTTCCTGCAGGAGGATGCCGGTGAAGAACTGGCCCGCCACGTCGTGGAGTTCCTGCGCCGCTGACCGTTGGCGCGCTTCTATGACAGATGGGGCCGCAGCATCCATGATGGACTCCATGGATCTGCCCGTGGCGCCGCCGGTGGCCCCGATGCTCGCCAAGGCGGCCGCCAGGGTTCCGAGTGACGGAGAAGAGCCGGGGCGCTGGTCCTACGAACCCAAATGGGATGGCTTTCGTGCCATTGTGTTTCGCGACGGCGACGACGTGCTGCTGCAGTCCCGCAACGGCAAACCGCTGAGCCGCTACTTCCCGGAACTTCTGGAGGGGCTGCGCGCCGAGACCGCCCCGCGCTGTGTGCTCGACGGGGAAGTGGTGGTGCCGCGCCAGATCGGCGGGCGGATCCGGCTGGACTGGGACTCGCTCAGTCAGCGAATTCACCCCGCCGAAAGCCGGGTGCGGTTGCTGGCCGAACAGACCCCGGCGCAGTTCATCGCCTTCGACGCGCTGGCCACCGGGTCGGCGTCGCTGCTCGACGAGCCGTTCCGGGCGCGCCGGCAGGCACTGGGTGAGTTGATCACCGGTGGCCGAAGCTGCCACGTCACCCGCGCCACCGCCGACCCCGAACTGGCCACCCGCTGGCTCACCACGTTCGAGGGGGCCGGGCTGGACGGGGTGGTCGCCAAGCGCACCGACGGACCGTATCTGCCCGGCAAGCGCGAGATGGTCAAGGTCAAACACCACCGCGATGCCGACTGCGTGGTGATGGGTTATCGCATCCATAAAAGCGGCGTCGGCATCGGCTCGCTACTGCTGGGCCTGTACCGCCCCGACGGCGAGCTGGCGATGGTCGGCGGTTCGTCGGCGTTCACCGACGCCGATCGGCTCAAGCTCCTGACCGAGCTGGAACCGCTGCGCATCGGTGACGTCCGCGACGGCGAGGCCAGCCGGTGGAACTCGGCGGCCGACAAGCAGTGGGTCCCGATCCAGCCCGAGCGCGTCGCCGAGGTCGCCTACGACCAGATGGAAGGGGATCGCTTCCGGCACACCGTCAAGCTGCTGCGGTGGCGTCCCGACCGAGACCCGGCCAGCTGCACCTTCGACCAGCTCGAGGTGCCGCTGAACTACGACCTCGCCGACGTACTGGAGACCTGATGCGCGGCCCCGAGGAATTGGACGTCCATGGCACCGCGGTCCGTTTCACCAGCGGCGACAAGGTGTACTTCCCTCGGCTGGGTGCCGGCGGCACCAAGCGGGCACTGGCCGACTACTACCTCGCGGTGGCGGGCGGACCGCTGCTGCACGCCCTGGCCGACCGGCCCAGTCACCTGCAGCGGTTCCCCGACGGCATCGACGGTGACGAGGTCTACCAGAAGCGGCTGCCACGTTCGCACCCGGAAAACGTGGAGTCCTGCCGGGTGACGTTCCCGTCCGGGCGTACTGCCGACGCCCTCAAGGTCACCCGGCCCGCCGACATCCTGTGGGCCGTGCAGATGAGCACCGTGACCTTCCATCCCTGGCCGGTGCGCTGCCCCGACACCGATCACCCCGACGAGCTGCGCGTCGACCTGGACCCGCAGCCGGGCACCGGCTTCGCCGAGGCCCGTGCGGTCGCTCTGGAGGTGGTGCGCCCGCTGCTCGACGAGCTCGGGCTCGTCGGCCACGTCAAGACCTCCGGCGGCCGCGGCCTGCACGTTTATCTGCGGATCAAGACCGACTGGGACTTCATCGAGGTCCGCCGGGCCGGTATCGCGCTGGCCCGCGAGATCGAGCGGCGTGCACCGGAGGCGGTCACCGCCTCGTGGTGGAAGGAAGAACGCGGCGCGCGGATCTTCGTCGACTTCAACCAGAACGCCCGCGACCGCACCATGGCGTCGGCCTATTCGGTACGGGCCACGCCGATCGCCACCGTGTCCACCCCGCTGACGTGGGACGAACTGGCCGACGGTGCCGATCCGGACGACTACACCATCGGCACGGTGCCGGAGTTGATCGCGCGGCGCGGTGACCCGTGGAACGCCATCGACGACCTCGAACAATCCCTCGAGCCGTTGCTCGAGATGGTGGCCGCCGACGAAGCCCGCGGACTGGGGGACATGCCCTACCCGCCGAACTACCCGAAGATGCCGGGTGAGCCCAAGCGGGTACAGCCCAGCCGGGAGAAATCCGACTGAGTCAGTTGGGGGACGCCAACAGCCCGATGCAGGTGGCGGTGAGCAGTCGGGTCAACGCGGTGGTGAAGTCCAGGTTCCACTCCGGTGGCACCTGCCGCTCGGCGGCATAAGCGTCGGCCAGCTTCGTCGGTGGGTGCGCGACCTGCCACAGCGGCGCCGCCAGCGAATAGGACGCCAACAACAGGTCGAAGGCACCCTGCTTGCCCAGTCGGGGGAGCGCCTGCAGGAGAGCGTCGGCCATGGTCAGCCCCGCCGCGGTGATCTTTCGTCGGATCTCGATCACCCGCTCGGCGTCTACTTCATGGTCGAGGTGCAAGTGCAGGTTGGCCAGCATGTCGCAGAACAACGGGTCCGCGGCTAATCCGCTGGCCAGGGTGGCGGCCACCCGGTCCGGCGACATCGTTTCGGGCTGACGCAGTGCGGTGCAAACGGTGTCTGACCAGCCTTCCCAGCTCTCGGCGGCTAGCCGCAGCAGCACCTCTTTGTGCGAGCTGAAGTAACGCCGTACCGCCGAGTGGTGCACCCCGGCCCGGCTCGCCACCGCCGTCAGCGTCACCGACGCGACACCGTTCTCCGAGGCCACCGAACGCGCCGCCTCCATCAACGCATCAGCCCGCTGACGCTTGTTCGCGTCACTGCGGGCGCGTTTGAAGGAGACCTGACGCACAGCGAGAGGATAACGCACACGATGTGCGTTGCAGGCCTCCATGGGAGTGCTGTAGCGTGCGTTTACGCACGTTGATGTGGGTTAGGGTATCCAAAGCTTCCTGGTGTGAGGGGACTTCGATTTTCAAGGTATTGAGCCGGGTGTGGATACCCCTCGTCATAGTGGCAGTGGTCTGTGTTGCCGCATTCACCGTGACGCGTATCCACGGCCTGTTCGGCTCTGAGAAGCGCCCCTCCTATTCAGACGGCCAGAACGACGAGACCAAACCGTTCAACCCCAAGCGGTTGACCTACGAAATCTTCGGTCCGCCAGGGACGGTGGCCGACATCAGCTACTTCGACGTCAACTCCGAACCGCAACGCGTCCAGGACGTCACCCTGCCGTGGCAGCTCGAAATCGTCACCACCCTCCCCGCGGTGGTGGGAAGCATCATGGCTCAAGGCAATAGCAACAGCATCGGCTGCCGCATCATCGTGGACGGCGAAGTGAAGGCCGAGCGGATCTCCAACGAGGTCAACGCCTACACGTTCTGCCTGCTGAAGGCGGCATGAGCCAGCCCAACACGCCTCGCGCCGGCGAACAGCCGGAGCGACCGTTCATCGCACGGACCATCCGCCGGTTCGCCATACCGATCATCTTGGCGTGGTTGGCGCTGATCGCGGTACTGGTCGCCACCGTTCCGCCGCTGGAAGAAGTCGGCAAGCAGAACGCCGTTTCGGCGAGTCCGAAAGACGCCCCCTCCATGCAGGCCATGACGGAGATGGGCAAGGTCTTCAAGGAGTCGGACTCCGACAGCACCGCGATGATCGTGCTCGAAGCCGACCACGAACTGGGCGACGCCGAGCACGAGTACTACGCCGAAGTGGTCGAGAAGCTCAAGGCCGACACCGCGCACGTCCAGCATGTGCAGGACTTCTGGGGCGACCCGATGACCGCCGTCGGCGCCCAAAGTGCCGACGGCAGAGCCACGTACGTGCAGTTGAACCTGGTGGGCAATATCGGCCAGGCGGCGGCGAACGACTCCATCGCCTCGGTCCGCGAGATCGTCGACTCGGTCCAGACACCGCCGGGGCTGACCGTCTACGTCACCGGCACCGCGGCACTGGCCGCCGACATGAACCATGCCGGCGACAAGTCGATGTTCAAGATGATGGTGGTCACCATTTTGGTGATCCTGACCATGCTGTTGCTCGTCTACCGGTCGGTCATCACGGTGGCGCTGCTGCTGGGCATGGTCTACATGGAACTGAACGCCGCCAGCGGCGTGGTGGCGTTCATGGGCCACCACCACTGGGTCGGGTTGACGACATTCGCCGTCAACCTGCTGGTCTCGCTGGCGATCGCCGCCGGCACCGACTACGCGATCTTCCTGATCGGCCGCTATCACGAGGCCCGTCAAGCCGGCGAAGACCGGGAATCGGCGTACTACACGGCCTTTGAAGGCGTCGCACACGTCATCCTGGGCTCGGGCCTGACCATCGCCGGGGCGGTGTTCTGCCTGCACTTCACTCGGATGCCCTACTTCGTCACGCTGGGCATCCCGTGCGCGGTAGGCATGCTCATCTCGGTCACCGCGGCGTTGACGCTGGGCCCGGCGCTCATCACCGTCGGTAGCCGGTTCGGCCTGTTCGACCCCAAGCGCGCCACCAGCACCCGCGGCTGGCGGCGGGTGGCCACGGTGATCGTCCGCTGGCCCGGCCCGGTTCTGGTCGCCTCGCTGGCGGTCGCGGCGGTAGGCCTGCTGACGCTGCCGGGATATCAACCCGCCTATGACGACCGGAAATACATTCCGTCCGACATCCCCGCCAATGAGGGCTTCAACGCGGCGGACCGGCACTTCTCGCAGTCCCGGATGATGCCCGAGGTGCTGCTGATCGAGTCCGATCACGACATGCGTAACCCGTCGGACTTCCTGATCATCGACAAGCTGGCCAAGTCGGTGTTCAAGGTCGTCGGGATCTCCCGGGTGCAGGCGATCACCCGCCCGCAGGGCACCCCGCTGGAGCACACCTCGATCCCGTTCCAGATCAGCATGCAGAACGCCGGCCAGCTGCAGACCATGCAGTTCCAGAAGAAGCGCATGGACGACATGCTGACCCAGGCCGAGGCCATGGAGCAGACCATCGCCACCATGCGCCAGATGCTGGGCTACATGGGCCAACTCGCCGCCACCACTCACGCGATGGTCGTCGACATGGACGACCTACAGGCCCAGATCTACGAGATCCGGGACCACATCGCCGATTTCGAAGACTTCTGGCGGCCGATCCGCAATTACTTCTACTGGGAACCGCACTGCTACGACATCCCGATCTGCTTCTCGCTGCGCTCGGCGTTCGACATGGTCGACAGCGTTGATCCGATGAGCGAGAGCATGGACAAGATGATCGCGCACATGGCTGACATGGACGCCCTCATGCCGCAGATGCTGACCACGTTCCCGCCGATGATCGACACCATGGAGACCATGCGGACCATGATGCTGACGATGCACAGCACCATGTCCGGCATCTTCGCCCAGATGGACGAGATGAGCGACAACGCCACCGCGATGGGCAAGGCGTTCGACGAGTCCAAGAACGACGATTCGTTCTACCTGCCGCCCGAGGTGTTCGAGAACCCGGACTTCAAGCGGGCGATGAACATGTTCATCTCTCCGGATGGCAAGGCCGTCCGGATGATGATTTCGCACCGCGGCAATCCGGCTACGGCCGAAGGTATTTCGCACATCGACAAGATCCGCACCGCGGCCGAAGAGGCGCTCAAGGGCACACCGCTCGAAGACGCCAAGATCTATCTCGGCGGCACGGCGTCGCTGTTCAAGGACATGCACGACGGCTCCAACTATGACCTGTTGATCGCCGGAATCGCCTCGTTGTGCCTGATTTTCATCATCATGCTGCTGATCACCCGTGCCCTGATCGCCGCGCTGGTGATCGTCGGCACCGTGGCGCTGTCCTTGGGCGCGTCGTTCGGGCTGTCGGTGCTGTTCTGGCAGTACCTCATCGGCATGCAGCTGCACTGGCTGGTGCTGGTGATGAGCGTGATCATCCTGCTGGCGGTGGGCTCCGACTACAACCTGCTACTGGTAGCCCGGTTCAAGGAGGAGATCCACGCCGGGCTGCATACCGGCATCATCCGGGCGATGGGCGGCACCGGGAAGGTGGTGACGTCGGCCGGACTGGTGTTTGCCTTCACCATGACGTCGATGGCGGTCAGTGACCTGCGCATCATCGGGCAGATCGGCACCACGATCGGGCTGGGCCTGATGTTCGACACGTTGATCGTGCGATCGTTCATGACGCCCTCGATCGCGGCGCTGCTGGGGCGCTGGTTCTGGTGGCCGATCAACGTGTTGCCGCACGTCGGCGGGAAAGCCGCCCGGCACCGAGAAGCCGCCGCGCTCGCGCGGGGGGATGACACCCAGGAGCTGGCCCACAACCGGTAGCCGGATGTGAGCGATTGCATGCTCAGGGGCCAGAAAACCAATTAGGTAGCATGACTAAAGTTATGTAGCATTGCTTACTGAGTTCGAATGGCTGAGCGGCCATTTGCTGGCGCATTCGCCTCACCTGCTTCACCCGACTCAGTGGTCTCACCGTCGGGTTCGGCGTCCGAAAACTGACAGAGTGAAAGGACCGGGGGAATGGCTACAGTGGACTCCATGCGTACGCACCGCCCGTTTCTGCGGGGCATCGTCGTGACTGCTGCCGCGGTAAGTGCAGCAGCGGCCGCGGTGCTGTTGCCCGCCACCGCCTCCGCCGACGCGACCGACGACTTCCCGATCCCACGCCGGGTGATCCGCACCGAATGCAGCGCCGAGCAGATGCTGGCCGCCAGTCGTGACCTGTCGCCGATCTACTACGAGCGCTACATGATCGACATGCACAACAAGCCGGTGCAGGTGCAGCAGGCTGCCATCGACAAGATGCACTGGTTCTTCTCGCTGAACCCCGAGCAGCGCCGGGCCTACTCCGAGGAACTGGCGACCAACTTCGCCGACCCGGTGACGGTGTCGTGGCCCAACCACGCCAAGATCTTCTTCAACAACAAGGGCGTCGTCGCCAAGTCGACCGAGGCCTGCAGCCAGTACCCGCGCGACGACATGTCGGTGTGGGACTGGGCCCCCAAGCCGTAACAGGAGAGGCGATGAGCGGTTCCATCCGTCGAGTCATGCGGGTTCTGCTCGTCGCCGGCGCGGCGGGCGGCTTGCTCCTCGGGGCTCCGGGATCTCCTGCGGGTGCTCAACCTGCGGGGTTCCCCAACTTTGACGACTTCACCGCCGCCCCGGTGGACAACTACATCTCGACGGGCCCGAAGGGGCCGGGGCGCTGGGTGAATTTTTCCACGCCCTACAACGTCGCCTGCCAATTCGACGCCATCGATCCGCCGGCGGGATCATCGCAGGCCATCATGTGCGACGGCGACATGCCGGGCCTGGCCAACGCGCCGCTCGGCTCGGGCGCCCCGGTGGCGGGCGGTTGTGTGATCGGGACGGTGCGCTCCCAGGGCGCGGCGGGCCTGCGGCTGAACCGCGAATCGACCGGGTGCGGCCGCCAATTCTCCAACGGGGCCTTCCTGGGCGTAGGGCAGAAGCTGACCTACGGCAATGTCACCTGCGCAGTGGGCACCGACCAGCTCGTCGCCTGCCTGGACACCTCGCTGGGGCATCACGGGTTCGTGCTGAGCCCGTCGGGCAGTTCGGCGTTCTGACGCTGCCAAGGCCCCGGCTGCGCTACGGGTCGATGTTGAAGGTGGTCGTGTAGGTCCGCGGGTGATAGGGCGGTGGTGGGGCATCTGGCCCGACCGGCCAGCCCTCCGGTGTCGGCCACGTGCTGACCCGCATGGTCACCTGCTCTTGCCCGTTGGGAAGCGTCTCGACGTTGACGATGCTCGGCCCATACGGCACGGCCGGCTGGTTGCCGGGGCTCGGTATGAATCCGGGGCCGGTGAGGTCCTGTGCGGGAGCCTGGAGCAGGCCCTGGGGGGTACCCGCGGCCACGCCCATGACCTGATGGTCGTCGCTTGCGCTGGTCAACAGATACCCGCCCTGGGGCAGAGACACGATCTGGTTCTCCCGGTTGCCGGGACCGAGGTTGTTGAAGGTACCGACCTCGTGCAGGCTGTTCATCCAGGCGTTCGGCGGATCACCGGCGACGACCGGGGCCGACTGCCACAGGGCGCGCTGACCGTCCTGGCCGACGTTCCCGACGATGACCATGGTTCCGGATGCCGGGTCGTAGACGCCGCTGGCCTGGGAGATGCCCACCTTGGTGTCCGAACCGAGCGGGGTGCCCAGCAGCGGTCCCAAATCCGTTGCCGGGTCGGCCAGATTCTGTACCCGCGACTCCGGCGCGATGTAGTTGTCCGGTGAGGTGCCGAGTCCGTAGGGCCGCACACTGTAGAACGCGTATTGCTGACCGTCGGGGCCGACGGCGGTGCCGGTCGGCAGTGCCCGGAAACCGTCGTCGACAGGGAACGGGTTGTCGATGTCGGGCTTGCCGGGGATGTGTATGCGGGGGTGGCCGCTCTCCGGATCGCCGGTGATGACGATGCCGGTGCCCGGGATGGTCGCCCCCAGGTCATACGGTGCACCGTCCTGCTTCTCCGGCATGGGCGGGCTGCCCACGCCGGCGATGGTGGGGTCGTGCGGCTGCTGGCCGTCGGCGGGAATCGTGTTGTCCACCAGCCGGATATGTGGGTCCTGCCCGTCCTCGCCGCCGCCCAGCTTGTAGTGGTTGGTCAGGGTCTGCACCAGCTGAGCCCGCTGCCGACTGTCGGCGGCGGCCTCGGAGACCACCCGGTGGATCTCGCGAGTCTTGGCGGTCAGGAATCGCTGGAATTGGCGGGAACCGGTGGGGGTGTCCAGGCCCGGCCAGCTGGCTGCCGATTCGCGGATCTCGGCCTCGATGGCGTCGAGGCGTTGCCGCGAACTCACGCTGTGCCGCACGGCCTGCTGCAGGACCGACTGGAGCTCTTTGTCGGCCGCTACCGATGCCGCCAGCCGGTTCGCCAGCAGGTCTTCACGCGCGCGCGCCGCATCCGCGAAAGCACCGAGGTTCTCGGCCATAGCGCACAGGGTAGTCGGGCCGGGTTGGGCTACTGGCTCTTTTTCGCCCGGCGCTTGCCGGTGGGGCGCAGCTTGTTCTCGTCGGTCGATGCCGGCTCGTCCGCGTCCTCGCCCGCCGACTCGGCTTCGTCGTCGGCTTCGGTCTCGGCGTCGTCAGCGTCCGGCGCCTCGTCAGCGTCCTCGTCGGCCACGTCGTCGTCGGCCTCGTCAGTGTCCTCGTCGTCGTCGGCCTCGGAGTCTTCGGCCTTCGCGTCGCCGGACTTCTTGCCCCGCCGGCGCTCTTTCTTGGGCTGCTTTTCGGCCTTGGGCTTGATCGGTTTGGGCGGCGGTGGCGGCATCTCGGCGACGAACGCCAGGTAGAACGCGCCGATTCCCAACAGGGCGATCGCGGCCGCGGCCCCGTAAATCCCGAACAGCCACATTCCGAAGCTGTCCAGCGACAACCAGATCTCGCTGACCGCGGTGCCCGCGATCAACGCTCCGGCCACCAGGTGCGCCACGATCGAGCCGGTCAACAGCGACAGCGCCAGCTGCGGGGTGCCGTACTCGGGCTTGCGGGCCTGCTTCAAGACCGCCGCCACCGGCAGGGCCGTTGCCCCGACCAGCAGTCCGAGGATGACTCGCATCACGGTGCCCAGCACATGCGGACTGAAGCCGGTCAGCTCCCACCATCGCGGCAGGACAAAGAGGAAATACAGAATGGCGGCGAGGGTCGAGAGCGACGCGTGCCAAATCGTGGCGACGGTACGACTCACGCCACCTCCCATGCTCGTCAGCTAGTGATTCAGGTGCGACCGGACCTCGATCTTTCGGTCCGGCCGCACCTGAATCGGGTGCGGAGGATAGGGGATTTGAACCCCTGAGGGCTATTAACCCAACCCGCGTTCCAGGCGAGCGCCATAGGCCACTAGGCGAATCCTCCGTCGGCAATGGTAACTGAGTCCCTCGGCGGGCCTGCGCACTGCTCTTCCAGTCGGGTTCCCGCCCCGCGTCGCCGCGCTCTGCTGGACCGCTAGACTTGCCCCTGGACCCCGCGCGGCGTCCATCCTGTGAACTCCCCCAGGGCCGGAAGGCAGCAAGGGTCAATGGGCTCTGGCGGGTGCGCGGGGTCCCCTTATATGTCGGGCCTTCGCCGGCGGATCGCGCTTGATAAGGGACTTGAAAGGGTCGTCGTGTCGCTGCATACCCTCAACCGTGCCGACCTGACCGCGCAATATGAGCGCTACCAGCGGGACTACGCCGAGCTGCAGGCCAAGAAACTGTCACTGGACCTGACCCGCGGCAAGCCGGCGCCCGAGCAGCTCGACCTGGCCAACGGCCTGCTGGCCCTGCCCGGCCCCGACGACTACCGCGCCGACGACGGCACCGACACCCGCAACTACGGCGGCCTGCACGGTCTGCCCGAGCTGCGGTCCATCTTCGGGGAGCTCCTCGGCATCGCGGTGCCCAACCTGATCGCCGGCAACAACGCCAGCCTCGAGTTCATGCACGACGTCGTCGTCTACTCGATGCTGCACGGCGGCGTGGACTCACCGC
This sequence comes from Mycobacterium sp. SMC-15, assembly GCF_045310925.1. Classification (NCBI taxonomy): domain Bacteria; kingdom Bacillati; phylum Actinomycetota; class Actinomycetes; order Mycobacteriales; family Mycobacteriaceae; genus Mycobacterium; species Mycobacterium sp. SMC-15. The sequence continues at coordinate 330,850 of NZ_JBJIAJ010000002.1, forward strand.
GGCCCTGGAGCCAGGAGCCGGCCGTCAAGTTCCTGTGCCCGGTGCCCGGCTATGACCGGCACTTCGCGATCACCGAGACCCTGGGCATCGAGATGATCGGTGTCCCGATGCGCGAGGACGGTCCGGACGTCGACCTGATCGAAGAGCTCGTCGCCGCCGACCCGGCCATCAAGGGCATGTGGACCGTGCCGGTGTTCGGCAACCCGACCGGCATCACCTACTCCTGGGAGACCGTGCGCCGGCTGGTGCAGATGAAGACCGCCGCTCCCGACTTCCGGCTGTTCTGGGACAACGCCTACGCGGTGCACACCCTGACCACCGAGTTCCCCCACCAGATCGACGTGCTGGGGCTGGCCGCGGCCGCGGGCAATCCGAACCGGCCGTACGTGTTCGCCTCGACCTCGAAGATCACCTTCGCCGGTGCGGGTGTCAGCTTCTTCGGCGGCTCGCTGGGCAACATCGCCTGGTACCTGCAGTACGCCGGGAAGCGCTCGATCGGCCCGGACAAGGTCAACCAGCTGCGTCACCTGCGGTTCTTCGGCGACGCCGACGGGGTGCGGCTGCACATGCGCCGTCATCAGGAGATCTTGGCGCCCAAGTTCGAGCTGGCCGCCGAAATCCTGGAGCGTCGCCTCGGGGACTCCAAGATCGCGTCGTGGACCGACCCCAAGGGCGGCTACTTCATCAGCCTGGATGTCTGGCCGGGTACCGCGCGTCGCACCGTCGCGCTGGCCAAGGACGCCGGCATCGCGGTCACCGAGGCCGGTGCGTCGTTCCCGTACCGCAAGGACCCCGAGGACAAGAACATCCGGATCGCCCCGTCGTTCCCGTCCACCGAGGACCTGCGCGACGCCGTCGACGGACTGGCCACCTGTGCGCTGCTGGCCGCTGCCGAGCAGCTGCTGGGCTGAGATGTCCAGAGTCTGGGGCTGCGCGGTGGTGGCGGCAGCTTTCGTGGTGCTGGGCCCGGTACCGGCAGCGTTCGCACTGCCGGGTCCGCCCGTCGACCCGAAGCCGGTGCCGGCTCCAGCTGCCGCGCCCGAGCAAGTCGAGGCCTTGCCGCCCAGGGCGGCTGAGGAGCTCGACCTCTTCCGGCACGACGCCGCCGAGGCCGCACTGGGCAATCCGGTGGTCTACGGCGACGGCCAGTGCTACCCGCTCGTCGAGCACTACATTCAGTCGCTGGGCTGGTGGCGCAACACCGATCCCAGCGGCAACGTCTCCGACCTCTACCACCATTTCCCCACCAACGGCCTGAGCCGGTACTTCGACCAGGTGCCGTTCGACGGCGGCCTGAACGAGCCGCGGGTCGGCGACATCGTGGTCTACGACCCCGGCGGTTACGTCAGTGAGCACGGGCACGCCGCGGTCGTCACCGACGTCCGCGGCCACGGCCCGCTGCTGAGCTATCAGACCGCCGACCAGAACGCCGGCGGCCGGTTGTTCGTCACGCTCAACCAGCGTGACTTCAGCCCGATGTGGAACACGCTGGGGTATCTGCGCCCGAAGCCGTAGCGCTTGTCCTGGCGGGCCTGCACCGTCGTCGGGCCGAGCAAGTAACCTCCCTTGCGTGGCGCTCTACCGCAAATACCGACCGGCAACCTTCGCCGAAGTGGTGGGGCAGGAGCACGTCACCGAACCCCTGTGCACCGCCTTGTCGGCGAACCGGATCAACCACGCCTACCTGTTCTCCGGGCCACGCGGCTGCGGCAAGACGTCGTCGGCGCGCATCCTGGCCAGGTCGCTGAACTGTGCGCAGGGGCCCACCCCGACGCCGTGCGGAACGTGCGACTCGTGCGTGGCATTGGCCCCCAACGGTCCGGGCAGCATCGACGTCGTCGAACTCGACGCGGCCAGTCACGGCGGCGTCGACGACACCCGCGATCTGCGCGATCGCGCCTTCTACGCCCCCGCCCAGTCGCGCTACCGGATCTTCATCATCGACGAGGCGCACATGGTGACCACCGCGGGCTTCAACGCGCTGCTCAAGATCGTCGAGGAGCCGCCCGACCACCTGATCTTCGTGTTCGCCACCACCGAGCCGGAGAAGGTGCTGCCGACCATCCGGTCGCGCACCCACCACTATCCGTTCCGCCTGCTTGCCCCGCGGACCATGCGGGAGTTGATCGGCCGGATCTGCGAGCAGGAGCATGTCGCCGTCGACGACGCGGTCTATCCGCTGGTGATCCGGGCAGGTGGCGGCTCGCCGCGCGACACCCTCTCGGTGCTCGACCAGTTGCTGGCCGGCTCGGAGAAGGACGACACCGGCATTGACCACGTCCACTATCAGCGGGCGCTGGGCCTGTTGGGGGCCACCGATGTTGCCCTGATCGATGAGGCGGTCGACGCCCTGGCAGCTGGGGACGCCGCATCGCTGTTCGGTGCGGTCGAGGCAGTCGTCGACGCCGGCCATGACCCGCGCCGGTTCGCCATCGACCTGCTGGAGCGGTTCCGGGACCTGATCGTGCTGCAGGCGGTCCCGGACGCGGTCGCCAAGGGTGTGGTCGACGCGCCGGAGGACATGCTGGAGCGGATGCATGACCAGGCCGCCCGGCTGGGTCCGGCCACCCTGGCCCGCTATGCCGAGGTGGTGCATGCCGGCCTCGGTGAGATGCGTGGTGCTACCGCGCCGCGGCTGCTGCTGGAGGTGGTGTGCGCCCGGCTGCTGTTGCCCTCGGCCGCCGACACCGAAGCCGCACTGCTGCAACGGATTGAGCGCATTGAGGGCCGGCTCGACATGTCGATCCCGTCGGCGCCCGCGCGAACCGGCGCCGCTCCCACCGCGAGCTCGCCGGCTCCGGCCGCTGCCGTCCCAGCAGCCGCCCCAGCGGCACCCGCCGCGTCAGCCGGCAAGCAGTTCACCCGCCGCTCTGCCCGGGCAGCTGAGCCCGCGCCCGCGCCCGAGCCTGCGCCGGTGCCCGCCGCGGCCCCCACTCCCGAGCCGGTGCCGGCACCCGCGGTGGCAGTGCCCGAACCCGAGCTCGCTGCGCCACCCGTGCCGGCGCCGACGCCGCAACCCGAGCCTGAACCCGTGCCGCCGGCGCCGCCCGCACCCGCTGCGGCGGTGACCCCGGGCGAGCCCGATGCCGCCGCCGTGCGCGCGATGTGGACCACGGTGCGCGACAAGGTTCGTCAGCGCAGCCGCACCACCGAGGTGATGCTGGCCGGCGCCACGGTGCGCACCGTGGACGGCAACACCCTGGTGCTCAGTCACGAGTCGGCCCCGCTGGCCCGGCGGCTTTCGGAGCAACGCAACGCCGACGTCATCGTCGAGGCGCTCAAGGATGCCCTCGGGGTGAACTGGCGGGTGCGCTGCGAGGCCGGCGGACCCGCCCCGGAAGCGGGCCCCTCGGCTGCGCCCGCTGCCGTCGATGTGGAATCGGCGCGGCGTGCCGACGAGGAGGCCATGCTGGCCGAGGCTGCTGTGGACGCCGGTTCTGACGCCCCACCCCGCCGCGACCCCGAAGAAGTGGCCCTGGAGTTGTTGCAGAACGAGCTGGGCGCCCGCCCGATCAGAGGCGACTGAAGGCTGGTTTTTCTAGGGGGTCCACCAGGGCCGCAGCGGCAGGCCCCCATCGCCACCCTGCTTGTCGACGTTGCCGGCCAGCACGTGGTGTAACTGACATTGGTTGCGCTCGAAGCCGATTACCGCCGCCGCCATGTACAGACCCCACACCTTGGCGCGGCCCAGGCCGACTTCGGCGACGGCCTCGTCCCAGTGGTCCACCAGGTTCTGGCACCAGCCGCGCAGCGTCTTGGCGTAGTGGAGCCGGAAGTCCTCCTCGTGCAGGACCTCGAGACCGGTCTGCTGGATCTCGGCGGTGATGGTTCCCACGCCGGTGATCTCCCCGTCGGGGAAGACGTATCGGTCGGTGAATGGATCGCCCTTGTAGATCGAATTGTCCGCCGTTGTGATGCAGTGGTTGAGCAGCAGACCACCGGTGCGCAGTTTCGATTTGAGGAAACGGAAGTAGGACGGGTAGTTCTTCACCCCGATGTGCTCAGTCATTCCGATCGACGAGACGGCGTCGAACTCGGTCTCCCGCACGTCCCGGTAGTCGCAGTGCCGGACTTCGGCGAACTCGGAGAGCCCTTCATCGGCGATCGCCTGCTGCGCCCAGGCGACCTGCTCGGCCGCCAGGGTGGCTCCGAGCGCGTGCACCCCGCGGCGCGCGGCGTAGCGCACCATGCCGCCCCAGCCGCAGCCGACGTCAAGCAGGCGATCTCCGGGCTTGAGGCGCAGCTTGTCGAAGATCAGCCGGTATTTGTTCTCCTGGGCTTCTTCCAGCGTCGCGTCGGCGGTCGGGTAGATCGCACAGGTGTAGGTCATCGACGGGCCCAGCACCCACTCGTAGAAGGTGTTCGACACGTCGTAGTGGTGATGAATCGCGTCCGCGTCCCGAGACTTGCTGTGCCGCAGCCCGCTGGCGGTGCGTCGCCATTTGGGTGGCGCCTCCTCCGGAGGCGGCGCGATCGGCTTGAGATTCCTCAGTCCGATGGAGCGGACGATGTTGGCCATATCGCGCGGCGACGGGTGCTTGAACTCGAGGTCCGCCATGGCGTTGAGCACCTCGTAGGGATTTCCCGGATGGACACCACGCAGTTCCAGGTCACCCGACACGTAGGCCCGGGCTATGCCGAGTTGGCCCAGTGAGGTGGCCAGATACGCGGTGGCGCGCGGATTCAGCAGATCGACTCCCAGTTCTGCGTCATCGGGGCCGGCAGTGCTGCCGTCGTAGGCGGAGATCTTCAGCGGCGGCTGCCCCCCGCCGGCCAGTAGCACCAGAATCTCGGCCAGCCCCAGCTTGCCGTTCGCGGTGGTGTTCGTGCTTCTGATGAGTGTTTTGGCCGTCATGATGAAACCCCCCTTGTCGAGATGCGGATAACCGCCCGGGCGCCACCTCAAACACGCGTAACGTTGCACCGCAATGGGCGAGATGACCGAAACAACCACCTGCGCGATCGTCGGTGGTGGACCGGCAGGCATGGTTCTCGGGTTATTGCTGGCCCGGGCCGGTGTGCAGGTGACGCTGCTGGAGAAGCACGCCGACTTCCTGCGTGACTTCCGTGGCGACACTGTGCATCCCACCACCTTGCGACTCCTCGACGAGCTCGGGCTCTGGGAGCGCTTTACGACGCTGGCGCACAGCGAGATCCACCAGGTCAGCCTGGACGTGGCCGGGCACGACGTCACGGTGGTCGACTTCGGCCGGTTGCGCCGCCAGCCGCACCCCTACGTCGCGATGGTGCCGCAGTGGGACCTGCTCAACCTGCTCGCCGAGTCCGCGCAGACCGAGCCGACGTTCAGCTTGCGGATGCAGACCGAGGTCACCGGGCTGCTGCACGAAGACGGTCGGGTGGCCGGAGTGCGCTACCGCGACGCCGACGGCACCGGTGAACTGCGCGCCGACCTCACGGTCGCCTGTGACGGGCGCTGGTCTGTCGCACGGCACGAGGCCGGCTTGCACTCGCGCGAGTTTCCGGTGAACTTCGATGTGTGGTGGTTCCGGCTGCCGAACGACCGCGCCGCCCAGCCCACCCTGTTGCCCCGGCTCGGGCCGGGCCGGGCCGCGATCATGATTCCGCGCGACAGTTACTTCCAGGTCGCCTACCTGGGGCGCAAAGGCACCGACGCGGACAAGCGGGCGCGCGGTATCGAGGCGTTCCGCCGCGACGTGGTCGAGCTCATTCCCGAGGCCGCGGATTCGGTGGAGGCGCTCCGGACGCTGGACGACGTCAAACATCTTGACGTGCGGGTGAATCGGTTGCGGCACTGGAGTATTGACGGGCTGCTGTGCATCGGCGACGCAGCGCATGCCATGTCGCCGGTGGGTGGTGTGGGCATCAATCTGGCGGTGCAGGATGCGGTGGCCGCCGCGACCATCCTGGCCGAGCCGCTACGGCAAGGGCGGGTGACCCGCCGGGATCTGGCCGCCGTACAGCGACGTCGGGAGCTGCCCACCGTCGTCACCCAATCGGTGCAGCGGGCGGCGCACCGGGCGCTCAACCCGATCCTGCGCGGCGAGAACCTGAGCCCGCCGGCGAGTGCGGGCACGTTGTTCGCCAGGTTGCCCTGGCTCTCGGCGATTCCGGCCTACCTGGTCGGTGTGGGGGTGCGCCCCGAGCGTGCCCCGGCCTTCGCCCGCCGTTAGGCCCGCCACCACGGCCGCAGCGGCAGACCGGCACCGTCGCCGCCGTTGGTCGCCAGCGCGTGATGAAGCTGAATCACGTTGTGCTCGAAGCCCAGCCGGGAACCTGCCATGTACAGACCCCACACCTTGGCGGTGGCCAGCCCGACTTCGGCGACGGCGTCGTCCCAGCGCGCTACCAGATTGGCACACCAATCGCGCAGCGTCAGCTCGTAGTGGTTGCGCAAGTTCTCGGTGTGCAGCACCTCCAGGCCGGCGTCCTGGATCTCGCTGATGATGCGGCCTGATCCGGCCAGCTCCCCGTCGGGGAACACGTAGCGGTCGATGAAATCGCCGGCGGTCGCACTGGATTTGTTGTCCGCCCGGGTGATGCAGTGGTTGAGCAGGAGGCCGCCGGGCCGCAGCTTGGACTTGAGGAACTCGAAATAGGCGGGGTAGTTGGCCACGCCGATGTGTTCGGTCATCCCGATCGAGGAGACCGCGTCGAATCCGGATTCGCCGACGTCGCGGTAATCGCAGTGCCGCACCTCGGCCCGGTCGGCCAGGCCGGCGTCGGCGATCGCGCGCTGTGCCCACTGGGCCTGCTCGGCCGACAGTGTCGCACCGATGGCGCGCACCCCGTGCCGCGCCGCGTAGCGCACCATGCCACCCCAGCCGCAGCCCACGTCGAGCAGCAGGTCGCCGGGGCGCAGCCGCAGCTTGTCGAAGATCAGCCGGTACTTGTTCTCCTGGGCCTGCTCCAGCGTCGCATCCGGCGACGGGTAGACCGCGCAGGTGTAGGTCATCGACGGCCCCAGCACCCATTCGTAGAAGTCGTTGGACACGTCGTAGTGGTGGTGAATCGCCTCGGCATCCCGAGACTTGCTGTGCCGTAAGCCTTCCGCGATCCGCCGCCACCGGGGCAGTGCCTCTTGGGGTGGCGGGGCGATCGGCACCAGATGTTCGATCCCGATCGAGCGCACGATGTTGGCCAGCACTCTCGGCGAGGGCCGCTTGAAGTGCAGCTCGTCGGCGAGGGCCTTGAGCAGCAGATAGGGATCCCCGGGGTGCACGCCGTGCAGCCCCAGGTCGCCGGCGATGTAGGCGCGGGCCATCCCCAAGTCGCCCGGAGCGGTGGCCAGATAGGTGGTGCCGCGCGGGGTCAGCAGGTCCAGGCCCAGGGGCGCGTCGTCGGGTCCGGTGCTGCTGCCGTCGTAGGCGGTGAAGCGCAGCGGCAGGTGTCCGTCGGTGGACAGGGTCTCCAGCACCTGGGCCAGGCTCATCCTGCCGGTCGGAGTGCGTACCTGCGCGCTGTCGATCGTCATCGTCGTCGCACCGCCTTGGCGTAGAGGTCCAGTAGCCGCGAGTCGGGGTCGTAAATCTTCTTGATCCGCCGATAGGTTTCACCGCCGTAGAGCTCGTCAAACTCCGCGGCGGTGTAGTAAGAGTCGGAGTACAGCGACTTGTGGCCATTCAGCTCGCTCGCCTTGGCCTCGATCAGGCGATTGGTGGCCCCCTCGGTGGCTCCGGCCGGGACCGACGACCAGAACCCGACGTTGACGTAGGTGCGGTTGGACCGGATCGGGTACAGCGGCCACTCCTCGTCACCGCGCAGCCGCAGCGGGCATAACCACACCGGCTCGATCGGCACGTGGGCGAAGAACCAGTCCAGGAACTGCCGGCAGTGCTCCAGCGGGACTTCGATGTCTTGCACCACGCGCTCACGTGGCGGGCGGTGATTCCGTTTCTCGATCCGGTCGGCGATCGCGAAGCGCTGGTCGTAGGCGATCAGCTTCGAATAGACACTGCTGCGCCGGTAGCGCCGCGGCCACCACCGTCGCACCAGGGGGCGCTGTGCCCCGAACGCGCGCGAGCACCAGAACCAGTCGGTGTCCCAGCGCCACAGGTAATCGTGGATGGTCAGCCGGTCGTCTTTGATCCCGTGCGCATGCCGGATCGAGCGGTAGTAGATCTGCTGGCCGGTGTAGTCGCTGACGGCACCGGGAGAATCGGTCGCGATACCGACACACAGGTAGCTCTCCCGGGGGCTGAACACCACCCCGTCGAGGTAATCCACCGGAACGCCCTCGAGCCCGCCGGTGTCGATGATGCGATCCATCGCCGACACCAGCTCGTCGAGGGAATCGAATCGGATGTGCCGCAACGCGACGAACGGCTTGACGGCTTCCAGCTCGATCCGCAGTCGCGTCGAATATCCCAGCGTGCCATAGGAATTCGGAAACGCATGAAACAGGTCTTCATGCCGGTCGCGCGATACCGTCAGCAGTTCGCCGCTGCCGGTGAGCACGTCCATCTCCAGCACCGACTCGTGCGGAAGCCCATTGCGGAACGATGCCGACTCGATTCCCAGGCCACTGACCGCGCCGCCCACCGTGATCGTCTTGAGCTGCGGGACCACCAACGGCGCCAGGCCGTACGGGAGGGTGGCGGCGACCAGATCCTCGTAAGTGCACATGCCGTCGACGTCGGCGGTGCGGTTCTCCGGGTCGACGGCGATGACGCTGACCAGGCCCGAGGTGTCCAGACCGGGTGCCTGGCGCTTCGCGCGCGCCCGAAACAGGTTGGAGGTGGGCTTGGCCAACCGGACCGATTCGTCGGCGGGGATGTTCCGGTAGCTGTCCAGCAGGAGCTGCACCCCCCGCGCGTGGGATGTCGGTGTATCGGCCGGCCGAACGGACATCACCTCCCACGCTAACGGCGGATCGGCGGATCTGCACGCACCGCGCAGCGGGTCAGGGCAGCTGAGTCTGACTACTCAGGAAACTGGCGATGCCGCGCGCCACCGCATCCGCGTAGCGCTGGCGGCCCGCCGGACTCTCCATCAGGCCCGCATCGGTGGCGTTTTTCATGTTGCCCAGCTCGACCAGGATCGACGGGTATTCGGCCAGGTTCAGCCCGGCCAGGTCGGCCCGCCCTTTCAAGCCGTCGGTGCCGATGTAGTTGGCCGGGGGAATGCCCGCGGCCTGCAACTGGCTGCGCATGATCTGGGCGAACCGTACTGCCGGGCCCTCTTGGGCCGGGTTCAGTGGCGGTGCGGAGTAGTTGACGTGGAATCCGCGGCCGGCGGGCTGCCCGCCGTCGGCGTGGATGGACACGATGGCATTGGGGTGCAGCGCATTGGCCGCCGCGGCGCGTGCGTCGATGCACGGGGCCGGCCCGTTGTCGTCACCCCGCGACATCGCGGTGCGGACCCCGGCGGAGTTGAGGGCTTGGCGGATCCGCAGTGTGGTGTCCCAGGTGAAGCTGTGCTCGGGGTAGCCGGAATTGGTCGCGGTGCCGCTGGTCTGGCAGTTCTTGGTGCCGCCCCGGCCGTTGGGCACCTGGCGTGACAGCGCGGCGGGGTCGCCCCCGCCGCTGTGTCCGGGGTCGAGGAACACGATCATGCCGGCGATGTTGGTGGGGGCGGCGAAGGACAGCGGGGCGCTCGGTATCGCGGCGGCCACCACCAGGCCGGTGGTGATCGCGATACCGACACGGACAAGAACTGGTACGCGCACGCCGCCAAGGTAGGCCGGGGCCGACTACGCTGGAAATCTCACACGCACCGGGTCTCGCAGCTGAAACCAAGCCGCAACCCAGTCGAGACCACGCACACGACAACGCAAGGGGAGTGTCATGCAACCAGGAGGCCCGCCCGACATGTCGGCGCTGCTGGCCCAGGCTCAGCAGATGCAGCAGCGACTGCTGCAGGCGCAGCAGGAGCTGGCCGTCACCGAGGTGCACGGCGAGGCCGGTGGAGGCCTGGTCAAGGTCACCTCCAACGGCAGCGGCGAGGTGCTCGCGGTGCACATCGACCCCAAGGTCGTCGACCCCGAGGACATCGAGACCCTGCAGGACCTGCTCGTGGGAGCGCTCGCCGACGCCTCGAAGAAGGCGCACACGCTGGCCCAGCAGCGGCTCTCGCCGCTGGCCGGCGGCATGGGCGGTGCGCTCGGCATGCCGGGAGCCTAGGTGTTCGAGGGTCCGGTTCAGGACCTGATCGACGAGCTGGGCAAGCTGCCGGGCATCGGCCCCAAGAGCGCCCAGCGGATCGCGTTTCACCTGCTGTCGGTGGAGCCGCCGGAGATCGACCGGCTCACCGCGGTGCTCACCAAGGTCCGCGACGGGGTGCAGTTCTGTGAGGTGTGCGGAAACGTCGCCGACGCGCAACGCTGCCGGATCTGCGGGGATCCGCGCCGCGACTTCGCCCAGATCTGCGTCGTCGAGGAGCCCAAGGACGTCGCGGCCATCGAACGCACCCGGGAGTTCCGGGGCCGCTACCACGTGCTCGGCGGGGCGCTGGATCCCTTGTCGGGGATCGGCCCCGAGCAACTGCGGGTGCGTGAGCTGCTGAATCGGGTCGGGGAACGGATTGACGGGGTTGACGTCAGCGAGGTGATCATCGCCACCGACCCCAACACCGAGGGCGAGGCCACCGCCACCTACCTCGTGCGGGTGCTGCGCGACATTCCCGGACTCAGCGTGACGCGTTTGGCGTCCGGTTTGCCGATGGGCGGTGACCTGGAGTTCGCCGACGAGCTGACCTTGGGCCGGGCCTTCACCGGCCGCCGCGCCATGGCCTAGCCCCTAATGCCGCGAAATCGACGTTTTGCAGATCTCTACTCGCACTTTCCCTGCAAAACGTCGGTCTCGGTGACGTGTCGGTGAGGGCTGGCACCATCTCGCCATGGGAGAGGTCTTTGTCGCCAGCGAGGCGATCGCCGACGGCCGCCTGACCCGCCACGAATTGCAGCGTTGGTATCGCCGCCTCTACCGCGGGACCTACCTGAGCAAAGACGCGACTCCTACGCTGCGTGACCGCACGATGGCGGCTTGGTTAAGTGCCGGGCGCAAAGGAGTGATCGCCGGGGTCGCGGCGTCTGCCCTGCATGGCGCCCAATGGGTCGACCACAACATCGCTGTCGAGCTCATCGCGACCGATATCCGCCCGCAAACCGGCCTGATCGTGCGCGACGAGACGCTGCGTGACGACGAGATCACCCACGCCGGGGGATTGCGGGTCACCACCTCGGCCCGCACCGCCTACGACCTGGCCCGCCACCTGCCCCGCGGCAGGGCGCTCGCCCGGCTCGATGCCCTGGCCCGGGCCACCCCGTTCAGTACCGAGGACGTGCTGTTGATCGCCAAGCATCACAAAGGCGCACGGGGTCTACGCCGGCTGCGCACGGTGCTGCCGCTCGTCGACGCCGGCGCCGCCTCACCCAAGGAGACCTGGCTGCGGCTACTCCTCGTCGATGCGGGGCTGCCGACTCCGACCACCCAGATCCCGGTGTGCGACCGCAGCTATGCGCCGTTCGCCTACCTCGACCTGGGCTGGGAGAAGTACCGGGTGGCCGCCGAGTACGACGGGGATCAGCACCGCACCGACCGTCCGCAGTACGTCAAGGACCACCAGCGTCAGCGCCGGCTGGAAGCCGTGGGCTGGATCAATATCCGGGTGATCAATGAAGACCATCCCCGTGACGTGACAACCCGGGTGCGCGCGGCCCTGCAGTCTCGCGGCTGGCGACCCTAAAGCCCCTAGACCGGCTGCAGCACCTCGCAGATCGCCACACCGGCGGCGATCCCGGCACGGGCGGTCCGCACCTTCTCCGGGACGCCCGCGCCCACCACGGCGACCAGCACCCCGTCGCGCTCGTAGTAGGCCAGGAACCGGCGGCCGTCATCGGAGACCAGGTGCACGGTGTCGCCGGCTCGGGGCCGGCCCAGGCACTGGATCTTGACGTCGTACTGGTCGCTCCAGAAGTAGGGCACGCCAGGACTCACCACCGCTTCGGAGTTCAGCATCGCCGCCACCAGGATCTTGGCCTGATCGGCGACATTGCTCCAGTGCTCGACGCGGATCTGCGCGCCGGTGGCGTCCCGCCAGGACGCCACATCGCCGATCGCCCAGACATCCGGGGCGCTGGTACGCCCGACCGCGTCGCAGACCACGCCGTCGGCCACCTCGACATCGCTGCCGGTCAGCCAGTCGATGGCCGGGCGCGACCCGACGCCGACCACCACGAGGTCGGCCTCGATGACCGACCCGTCGGACAGCGTCACCGACTCGACGTCGTCGATGCCCAAGACGGCCTCCACCGTCACACCGGTGCGCACGTCGACGCCCTCATCGTGGTGCAGCCGGGCGATCAGTGCCCCGGCCTGCTCACCCAGCACGCCGGCCAGCGGCGCGGGCTGCGGCTCCACCAGCGTCACCTGCACTCCCAGACCGCGCAGGCTGGCCGCGACCTCGCAGCCGATGAAGCCGGCGCCGATCACCACGGCGCGCCGCGCATCAGCAGCCCGGTGCTGCAGCGCGACGCAGTCGTCGAGCGAGCGCAGCACACAGATGCCGTCCAGGTCGCCGAACGCCGCGATGCGGTTGGGCACCAGGCCGGTGGCGAGCACCAGGTGGTCGTAGCCGAGCACCTGACCGTCGGCCAGCGTCACGGTGTGCGCCGCGGCGTCGACGGCAACTGCCGGGCAGCCGAGACGCAACCTGATCCCGTTGTCCTCGTAGAACTCGGCCGGCTTCAAAGCCACGTCGTCGACTTCGCCGCGCAGCATCTGCTTGGACAGCGGTGGTCGGTCATACGGCGGGTGCTCTTCGGCGCCGACGATCGTGATCGGGCCGCCACAGCCGTTGCGTCGAAGCTGTTCGGCGGTGCGAACCGCGGCCAGGCCGGCCCCGACGATGACCACCCCGCTCATGGCCGGACCACTTCCACCATCTCGAAGTCGGCCTTGGCCGCACCGCAGTCCGGGCAGCTCCAGTCTTCTGGGATGTCGGCCCAGCGGGTACCGGGCTCGATGCCGTCCTCCGGCCAACCCAGCGCCTCGTCGTACTCGAAGCCGCACTGCAGGCACCGGAACAGTTTGTAGTCGCTCATGAGTTCACTCCGATCGGTTCGAAATCCAGCTTTTCGCGTACCGCACAGTCCGGGCAGGTCCAGTCGTCGGGGATCTGCTGCCAGGGAGTCCCGGCGGGAAACCCCTCTCGGGGTTCCCCGGCCGCCTCGTCGTATACGTACCCGCAGCCCGGGCATCCGTACCCGGCCATCAGGCGACCGCCCCGTAGCGAGCCAGGATCTTCTCCCGGCGCCGCGGCGAGATGTTGGCCCGGGTGATGTCACCGGCGTAGTGCTCGAGCACCCGGTGGTCCATCAGCTTGCGCCACACCGTCGGGAAGTAGGTCACCCCAATGAGCGCCCCGTAGCCGGCCGGCAGGTTCGGCGAGTCGTCGAAGCTGCGCAGCGTCTGGTAGCGCCGGGTCGGGTTGGCGTGGTGGTCGCTGTGCCGCTGCAGGTGGTAGAGGAACAGGTTGGTGACCATGTGGTCGGAGTTCCAGCTGTGCTGCGGTGTGCAGCGCTCGTAGCGGCCGCTGGCCTGCTTCTGGCGCACCAGTCCGTAGTGCTCCAGGTAGTTCACCGACTCCAGCAGCGACGACCCGTAGATGGCGTTGATCAGCACATAGGGCAGCAGCGCGACGCCGAACACCGCGATCAGCACGCCCCAGAACAGCACCGACATCGCCAGCGCGTTGACCACGTCGTTGTCCGCCCAGGTCCGCGGGTTCCACGGGCTCTTGCCGGTCCGGCGCACCCGTTGGGCCTCCAGCTCCCACGCAGACCGGATGCCGCCGAAAGTGCTGCGCGGCAGGAACTCCCAGAACGTCTCACCGAAGCGGGCCGACGCCGGGTCTTCGGGGGTGGCCACCCGGACGTGGTGGCCGCGGTTGTGCTCGACGTAGAAGTGGCCGTAGCAGACCTGGGCCAGGGTGATCTTGGCCAGCCACCGCTCCAGCGACTCGCGCTTGTGGCCCAGCTCGTGGGCGGTGTTGATGCCGACCCCGGCCACGGTCGCGGTGGTCAGCGCCACCCCGATCTTGCCCAGGGCGCCCAGCGACCCGTCGAAGCCGAGCCAGCCCAGGTCCGAGGCGGTGAACAGGTAGGCGCCGAAGATGGCGCTGGCGTACTGGAAGGGGATGTAGGCGTAGGTGGCGTAGCGGTAGTACTTGTCGTTCTCCAGCGCCGCCATCACCTCGTCCGGCGGGTTCTGCCCGTCGGCACCGATCCAGAGGTCCAGCGCCGGCAGCAGCACGTAGAGCAGGATCGGCCCGATGTACAACGGCAGTTGCGCCGCGGTGTGCAGGCCGGCTTGGTTCAGCGCCCAGACCAGCGGCAGCATCAAGAACAGCATGGTGGGCACCACCAGGCCCAACAGCCACAGGTGACGCTTCTTGTCCTGCCAGAGCTTCGGTTCGCTGGCCATCTCGGTGCTCATCGCATTCATCCCTCGCCTTGGTCACACCACGTGTTTTCGGATGTGCCTGACGTTAGGTAGCGCCGCAGCCTCGCCGCTCGTCCCGCGCGGCCGGAATTCGGCCGGCTATTCGTCCTGCGAAGACAACACCGCAGCGCCGTACCACTGGCACAGCAGCAGGGCGATCTCGACGTCCAGGCGATCGTCGGCGATCGGGCGACCGCGCCGCTCGACCGCGCGCTGCACCCGGTACTTCACGGTGTTGACGTGGAAATGGAGTTGCTCGCCGGCCGCCTTGAAGCTCGATCCGGTCCGCAGGAACACCCGCAGGGTTTCGCGCAGCCGCTCGTCGGCCTCGGTGGCGCAGGCCAACGGGCCGAGCACCTCGCCGACCCAGGCCCGGGCGGCGGGCAGGTTGTCGCCGCCGAGCAGTGCCGCGGCGGACAGCCCCGGATCGCCCGCCGCGCTGACCCGGGCCGAGCCGGAGGCGACTGCCAGGCCGTGTGCGGCCAGCGCCTGCTGGTGCGACCGGCGGAAGCCCTGGACGCCCGGCATCGGATCACCGATCGCGACCCAGGGTTCGTCGCTGGCGGCTTGGGCGTAGGCGCGGATCTGCTCCACCACGTCGGGGGCGTCGGCAGATGGCAGTGGAATCCACGCCCATCCGGTGGTGTTGTCGGCCGGAATGAATAACGGCGCCCCATGCACCGCAAGTGTTTCGGCGAGGTGCTTGGTGAAACCCTCTGCGGCCGAAAGCCTGTCGCCGCCCGACTCGGGGTACCACACCACGATCGCGACGTGGGTTCGACGCAGCGGGTAGCGTATCGCGGTCGTCATCGCATCGACGTCCAAGTCGTCGCCGGACAGGATTTCGCGGACCCGTAACGCGCGCACCGCGTTTCGGCTCTCCAACCAGCGTTCCCGTTCGACCTGGTAGACGGCGACCACCTGCTGTGACATCTCGTCGATGTAGCCGAACATCAGCGTCGACATCTGTCCGAGCACGCTCAGGCTCAGGTCGGGTTCCAGCTGGGCGGCGCGGATCTCTTCGAGCACCAGTTGTAGCGCAATCGAGTGGCCCAGTCGGTAGCCGCGCACCAGCGCGTTCACCGGCACTCCGCGCTGAGCCAGCCGGCGGGCGTGTTCGAGTGCCACGGCGGGCGCGGCGATCTCGGCCACCGGGATGTTGTGCCGGATCGCGGTGAAGTAGGTGTCGACATTGGCGGCGACGGTGCCGTGCAGCAGCCCCAGCAGGGACGGGTCCCCGGTCAGCTCCGGCGATTGGCTGGCCACCAGATCCTCGATCACCTGGGTGGTGTCGGCGAGTCGATCGTAGAGCCGTTCCGAGACGCCGATCGCGGCCTGCGCAATGGTGCTCTGATCGGTCATGGTCGCAAACGTAGTCAGACCCGCCGGGGCGCGGCTAGTCGTTCGCGGCGCAGCACGTCCACTTCCGGCAACTCCAGGGGTGCCAGCTCGCCGACCACCTTCGCCAGCAGCAGATCGGCCAGTTCGGGGTTGCGGGCCAGGCATGGCCCGTGCAGATAGGTGGCGACGACGCTGCCCTGCACCGCGCCGTCGTAGCCGTCGCCGGCCTTGTTGCCGGCGCCCTTGGTGACCGCGCTCAGCGGCGAGGCGTCCGGCCCCAGCACGGTGCCGCCGCGATGGTTCTCGAAGCCGGTCAGGGGCGCCGACAACCCCGCCAGCAGCGGCGTGGCGACCACCTCGCCGATGGTGCGCGACTCCTGCGGAGAGGTGGTCACATCCAGCAACCCGACCCCTTCGACCCGCTCGCCGGCCGAGGTCTCATACCAGTGCCCCAGCACCTGGATGGCCGCGCAGATCGCCAGCACGGGCGCTCCGCGCTCCGCCGCGCGCTGCAGGCCCGGGTGGGTGATCAGATGCCGGGTGGCCAGTCGTTGCGCGTAGTCCTCGGCGCCGCCCAGGGTGTAGAGGTCCAACGACTCGGGCACCGGCTCGGCCAGGGTGATCTCGACGATCTCGGCGGGAATCCCGCGCAGCAGCAGTCGCTGCCGCAGCACCACCGCGTTGCCGCCGTCACCGTAGGTGCCCATCACGTCGGGCAGCACCAGCCCGATCCGCACGGTGCCGTCAGCCATCACCCAACCTCCGCTGCAATTGCAGGAACGCGGTGTAGTTGGCCACCACCTCGACCGGCCCGGGTGGGCAGGACGCGATCGCGGCGAGGGTGTCGTGCACCAGGGTGTGTTGCACACCGGCGTAGCCCAGCCGCACCGCCAGGTCGGTTCCGCGCTCGCCGGCCGCCACCACCGTGGTGTCCTCGAAGTGCTCGAAGCGCACATCCCACAGCCAGGACAGGTCTTCACCGTCGGGCACCTGACCGTTGACTGCGATCACCACGCCTGCGGCATGTTTGTCGACCATCGCCAGTGCTTCCTGCCAGCCGGCGGGGTTCTTGGCCAGCAGCATCCGCACCGTGTGGTCGCCGACCTGCACGCGGCGGTAGCGCCCGGCCACCTCGTCGACCGCGGACACCGCGGCCACCGCTTTGGCCGGATCGGCGCCCAGGGCGACGGCGGCCGCGACGGCCTGGGCGGCGTTGCCGCGGTTGACGGTGCCGGGCAGGGCCAGCCGCATCGGCAGCACCAGACCGTCCGGCCCGTACAGCGAGTCGTCGTCGAACCACCACTGCGGGGTGGGCCGGCTGAACTCGCTGCCAGTGGAGCGCCAGTGGTCCTCGTGGCGGTCGATCACCTCGCCGCTGCGTGGGCAGCTGACCGAGTCGGCCGACCAGCCGGCGCGCGCGGCGACCCAGACCACGTTGGGGGAGTCGTAGGCGGCCGAGGTCATCAGCACGTCATCGCAGTTGGCGACGACCACCGTCTGCGGATGACGGGCCAGGCCGGTGCGCAGCGCGCGCTCCACGGCGTTGATCTCCCCGACCCGGTCCAGCTGATCGCGGGACAGGTTGAGCAGTACCACCACGGCCGGCGACACCGCATCGGCCACGTGGGGCACATGCATCTCGTCGACCTCGAGTGCCGCCAGCTGTGCGGTCCGGTCGGCGGCCAGCGCCGCAACCAGCCCGGCGTCCATGTTGGCGCCCTCGGAGTTGGTGGCCACCGCGCCCAGGTCGCCCAGCGCGGCGGCCAGCATGCGGGTGGTGGTCGACTTGCCGTTGGTGCCGGTGACGATCGCGGTGCGTCGCCCGTCGCCGAGCTGACGCAGGATCGATCGGTCGAGGGTCATCGCGATCAGACCGCCGATCATCGCGCCGGCGCCGCGGCCGCTCACCCGCGACGCCCAGCGCGCACTGGCGCCGGCGGCCAGCGCCAGGCGTCCGCGGGTGGTGATCATCCGGTGAGTTTAAAGTGCCCCGACACGGGCCATCGCCGGCCGGCATCGTCCGACCCGCATGCCATCCTCGTCACATGAGTGCTCGGTGGGGCCGTCCGGCCCGCGAACCCGGCGACGGCTGGGTCGTTGTCGACGTCGAGACGTCGGGGTTTCGGCCGGGACAGGCCCGGGTGCTCAGCGTCGCCGCGCTGGCGCTCGATGTCGACGGTCGGGTAGAGCAATCGGTGTCGCACCTGGTCAACCCGGGCACCGACCCGGGGCCCACGCACGTGCACGGGCTGACCGCGGAGATGCTGGCCGGCCAGCCGCAGTTCGCCGACGTCGTCGGCGAGGTGGTCGCCCTGCTGGCGGGGCGGACCCTGGTGGCCCACAACGTGGCGTTCGACTACACGTTCCTGGCTGCCGAAGCGGAGATGGCCGGGGCCGTGCTGCCCGTCGATTCGGTGATGTGCACGCTCGAGCTTGCGCGACGGTTGGACCTGGGCCTGCCCAACCTGCGGTTGCAGACGCTGGCCGCGCATTGGGGCGTCGTCCAGACTCGGGCGCACGACGCACTCGATGACGCCCGGGTGCTGGCCGGCGTGCTGGAGCCCGCCCTGCAGCGCGCCCGGGAGCGTGACGTGTGGTTGCCGGTGCGGCCGGTGACTCGGCGCCGCTGGCCCAACGGCCGGATCACCCATGAGGAACTGCGGCCGCTGAAGGCGCTGGCGTCGCGGATGCCGTGCGCGTACCTCAATCCGGGCCGCTACGTGCGGGGCCGCCCGTTGGTGCAGGGCATGCGGGTGGCGTTGTCCGCGGAATGCACCCGCACGCATGAGGAACTCGTCGAGCGCATCCTGCACGCCGGGCTGGCCTACAGCGACGTCGTCGACGCCCACACGTCGCTGGTGATCTGCAACGAGGACCGCCCCGAACAGGGCAAGGGCTACCTGGCGCGCGAGCTGGGGGTGCCGACGGTCTCGGACCGCGACTTCATGGCGTGCGTGGGCGGGATCGGCGGCGTCGTCGGAGGCACCGGCATCGAAGAATTCGTCGACACCGGGGTCGCCGGCGACCAGATCTCGCTGTTTTAGTGCCTTCCCGAGGCGGGGAGTGTCCCAATTTGGGACATCCACAGGTGAACGGATAACGCCATGCTGTTAACCGTGACGAAACATTTGCGGTCATCGGCGCTGCGGCGATGACCACCGCTGTACGCGAAGACCGGGCAACCGCCGGCGTGACCCCGCTGCTAGGCCGGGCTCGCCGAGGCGCGTCGACCCCGGCTCGCCTGCGGGATTCTTCGATGCCGGACGAGGTCGTGGAGAACGGTCCCAGCCTCGCCGGCCAACTGGTCGGGCTCGCCGCCCGTCTGAGCATCCGGCCCATCCTGGCGATCGGCAGTCAGCTGCCGAAGGCGCCATGGCCCTGGGGCCTGGTAGACCACGCTGCCCGGGTCGTCCCCTCCGCCCCGGGCAGCGTTCGCCACACGGTTCGGTTGTCGCGCTGCACGGCACGGCTGGTCCGCGCCGCCGGCGTGCGGCCGGCGGACGGTGCCGGGCGCGTCGTGCTCTACCTGCACGGCGGCGCCTTCTTGACGTGCGGCGTCAACACCCATGACCGGCTGATCACCATGTTGTCGAAGTACGCGGACAGCCCCGCATTGGCGGTGAACTACCGGAAGATCCCCAAACACTCGGTAGGCGCCGCGGTCGACGACTGTTACGAGGGCTACCAGTGGCTGCGTAGCCAGGGCTACGCGCCGGACCAGATCGTGGTGGCCGGTGACTCCGCCGGCGGCTACCTGGCTCTGGCGCTGGCCCAACGGCTTCTCGACGAGGCCGAACAACCCGCGGCTCTGGTCTGCATGTCGCCGCTGACCCAGATCGCCAAGACCTCGCGGCGTACGCACCCCAACAGCGGCAGCGATGCGATGTTCCCGGCCAAGGCGTTCGACGCGTTGATCGACCTGGTCACCCACGCCGCCGACCGCCGCAGCACAGGCGGCGTCCCGGAAGAGGTCTTCGAACCGCTGGACCACATCGAATCCGGGATGTGCCCCACCCTGATCCATGTGTCCGGCTCCGAGGCCATGCTGCAGGACGCCCGGCTGGTTGCGCACAGCTTGGCCGAGGTTGGCGTTCCGGTCGAGCTGCGGGTGTGGCCGGGCCAGATGCACGTGTTCCAGATCGCCGGTCCGATGGTGCCGGAGGCTGTCCGCTCGTTGCGCCAGATCGGCCAGTACATCCGTGATGTGACCGATTGGATGGCAGTTCCGGACGGGATCGACGATTACGTGGTGATCCCGTAGGTCTTCAGCTTCCGGTACAGGCTCGACCGAGACATCCCCAGTTGCATCGCGGCGGCGGCCCGATTGCCGTCTGCCTGTCGTAGCGCCGCGACGATCGCATCTCGTTCGATGACTTCCAGCTGAGTCAAGGCGCGACGGGCCACGCTCTGGCAGTAGCCGGGCAGGTCGGTGTCGGCGATCTCGCCGATCTGGCGTTGGCGAAGGGCATGCACCAACGCCTCCCGCAGCTGAGCGATGTTGCCGGGCCAGGAATATCGGCTGATCAGCCGGTGCGCCGCCGGACTGAGCCGTACTTTGCGTTCCGGTGCGATCCCGCGCAGCAGGGCGCCGGTGATGCCGGGCAGATCATCGGTGCGGTATCGCAGCGGCGGCACGGTGATCGCGGCATGAAAATGGCTCAAGAGCTCACCGAGCTCGGGCGTCGAGCCGGACGGTTCCTGCGACACCGTGGCGACCACCCATCCGGGTAGATCGAGCGATTCGACCGCTGCGAAGTAGGCGTTCAGCGCCGCGGTACCGGCCGGTCCTGCCTGATCGATATCACGCGCGATGTGCAACGCGGGTCCGCCCGGACCGTTGGGCGGCGGGCCGGCCGCGCCGTGCGCCGCAAGCTGTTCGGCGTCGACGGTGATGCTGCGAGCGCCGGGGTAGACGGACTGAAAAAGCTGCGTCGCCAGGGTGAACTTGCCTACCCCGGGTTCGCCGACCAGCAGTACCGGCACGGTGTTCTCCAGCGCCTGCCGTAGGTCGTCGGTTGCTCGCACCCACGCCGGCGAGCGACCGCCGGCCAGGGATTTCTGCGAGCCGAACAACGTGCTCACCCCGGGCGGGAGTACGCCGGGCTCAGCGGACGCCACCGCCGACCCGGCGCGCCCAGCGCTCGCCGGTTCGGCGATCACCAACAGGCCGGCGACCTCGGTGCCGGCGAAGACCCGGGTTCCGCGAATGCGCACCAGGCGTTGACTGCTCGGCAGCACGACTGTGTCGCTGGCGCGTTCCTTGTGGGCCAGCAGGAAGGTCGCGTGGTCGCGGAGCACCTGCTGTTCGCCGGCGTCGAACATCTGCTGGGCGGCGGGGCTGGCGATCAACAGTGCGGCACCGAAGGCGAAGACCGCCGCCCGGGCCGACCGGGCCGTGACGCGTAGGTAGGCGTCGAAGACGGCCTGTTGCGTCTGGCTGCGGTCGAGCAGCAGGTTGCGGCTGATCTCTTTCGCGGCGTTCTTGATCAGAACGTGCATCATGGGGTTCCACGCCTGGGTCAGCGTGGCGATTGCCACCACGCCCTCGACGCGGCCGGTGACGGGGTCGAGGATCGGAGCGCCACAGGCGGCAAAGTTCTCCAGGCTCTCGCTGTAATGCTCCGGTCCGACGATGCTGGCGGGCTGGCCCGACTCGAAGACGGTTCCGGCCCCGTTGGTGCCCACGGCTGCCTCCGAGAAGTCGAATCCGGGGGCGTACTGGACTCGATCGAACAGGCGCGTGGCCGTCGCCGAGGTGTCGATCCGTTCGACGACGCGCACCCTGCGGTCGGTCAGGCCGATGGCCAGCGGCAGGTCGGCGGGGGAGGTGTCGTCGCCCAACTGCTTCAGCACGGGTCGCGCGCAGCGCGCCAGCAGCGAGTCGGTGTCGATCTCATCGGTGAACGTGCTGATCGGGCGGACGACATCCACCCCGGCATCCCGGCTGCGCTCCCACGAAGCGACAACCAGGTCGGAGACTCCCGCGACGCTTGGCCTGCCGAACTCCAGGAATGCCATCCGGTCGGCGGCAGCCCTCAGCAGCGGGTTGTCATCCCCGGACATCGCGTCACTCGCGTCATACCTGCCCCCCGTAGGTCGCGTCAGCCGAGCCGGGCCGCCCTGTTCACCGCGGAGACCACCGCCCGCAGCGACGCGGTGGTGATCGACGGTGCGATCCCGACGCCCCAGACGGTGTGGTCACCGATCTGAGCCTCCACGTACGCCGCGGCCTGAGCCTCCTCACCGGCGCTCATCGCGTGCTCCGAATAGTCCAGCACGTGGACCTGTACACCGACCTGGCTCAGCGCGTCGACGAACGCGGCCAGCGGGCCGTTGCCGGACCCGGCGATCTCGGTCTCGGTTCCGTCGATCTTGACGACGGCTTCGATGCGGTCGGTGCCGTCGTCGGTCTCGGCGGCGAGCAGCTTCTGGTGCATGCGCTCCAGCGGCCGGATCGGGTTCAGGTACTCGTCGGCGAAGGCGTCCCACATCTGTTTGGGGGTGACCTCGCCGCCCTCACCGTCGGTCAGTTGTTGGATCACACGCGAGAATTCGATCTGCAGCCGGCGCGGCAGCACCAGGCCGTGATCGGTCTTCATCACATAGGCCACGCCGCCCTTGCCGGACTGCGAGTTGACCCGGATCACCGCTTCGTAGGTACGGCCCACGTCGCGTGGGTCGATCGGCAGGTAGGGCACCTGCCAGAGCATGTCGTCGACGTCGGAGTCGGCCGCGTCCGCGTCGATCTTCATCTGGTCCAGGCCCTTGTTGATGGCGTCCTGGTGACTGCCGGAGAAGGCCGTATAGACCAGGTCGCCGCCGTAGGGGTGACGCTCGGGCACACCCAGCTGGTTGCAGTACTCGACGGTGCGGCGGATCTCGTCGATGTTGGAGAAGTCGATCTGCGGGTCCACGCCACGCGAGAACAGGTTCAGGCCCAGCGTCACCAGGCAGACATTGCCGGTGCGTTCGCCGTTGCCGAACAGGCAGCCCTCGATCCGGTCGGCCCCGGCCGCATAGCCCAGCTCCGCGGCGGCCACGGCGGTGCCGCGGTCGTTGTGCGGGTGCAGGCTCAGGATCACGCAGTCGCGTCGCTTCAGGTTGCGGCTCATCCACTCGATCGAGTCGGCGTAGACGTTCGGGGTCGCCATCTCCACGGTGGCCGGCAGGTTGAAGATGATCGGGTTGTCCGGCGTCGGCTCGATGACGTCGCCCACCGCGTCGCAGACCGCCTTGGCGTACTCCAGTTCGGTTCCGGTGTAGGACTCCGGCGAGTACTCGTAGCGCCAGCGGGTCCCCGGGTGCTTGGCCTGCTCCTGGAGGCACTTGCGCGCCCCGGCCACCGCAATGGCCTGCACCGCAGCCTGATCGGCGCGGAACACCACCCGGCGCTGCAGGACCGAGGTCGAGTTGTAGAAGTGCACGATCACGCTCGATGCGCCCGCGCAGGCCTCGAAGGTGCGCTCGATCAGCTCGTCACGACACTGGGTCAGCACCTGCAGGGTGACGTCGTCGGGAACGGCGCCCTCGGTGATGATCTCGCGGACGAAGTCGAAATCGGTCTGGCTGGCCGACGGGAACCCGACCTCGATCTCCTTGTAGCCCATGGCCACCAGCAGGTCGAACATCCGGCGCTTGCGGGCCGGGCTCATCGGGTCGATCAGCGCCTGATTGCCGTCGCGCAGGTCGACCGCACACCACAGCGGGGCGCGCTCGATGACGCGGTCGGGCCAGGTGCGATCCGGCAGCCTGATGGCCTCGACCTCATCGGCGAAGCTGCGGTACCGGTTGACCGGCATTGCCGAGCCGCGCTGCGGGTTCCAAGCGGGCTGGCCGGGGTTGGGTGGTCCCGCGGGTTTGGTGATGGCGCGGGTGGACGTGAAGGCGTCCGGGTGAGAAGGGCTGGAATAGGTAGTCACGATTTTCGCTCCGGCTTGTCAAGGGGACTTGTCCAGTGGACTGGAGAACCGGCGCATCGGCGAAACCCGCGACGGGGAGCCGGTCCTGGTCAGACCCCGTCGCGGCGACCGAGCAGGAGCGCGCGCTGCACGTGAAGAAGCTTACACGCCGATCCGGCGGCCGCACCGCGATGTCCTGGCACGTTGCCGCGCTGGAGGCCGAGTGAACCGGCGAAGTCCTTCCCCTATCCTTGTTGAGGTTCTTGTAGAGGCCCGATCAGTCAAATCGGCGGAAAGGACGACCGTGGCGCTCGTCGTGCAGAAATACGGCGGATCGTCGGTGGCCGACGCCGACCGGGTCCGCCGGGTGGCCGAGCGCATCGTCGAGACCAAACGAGCTGGTAACGAGGTCGTAGTGGTGTGCTCCGCGATGGGCGACACCACCGATGACCTCCTGGACCTGGCACAGCAGGTCTGCTCCGCACCGCCGGCCCGTGAGCTGGACATGCTGCTGACCGCCGGGGAGCGGATCTCCAATGCCCTGGTCGCGATGGCCGTCGAGGAGCTGGGCTGCAACGCCCGCTCGTTCACCGGGTCGCAGGCCGGCGTCATCACCACCGGCGCGCACGGCAAGGCCAAGATCATCGACGTCACCCCGGGCCGGCTGCAGGCCGCGCTCGGCGAAGACCAGGTGGTGCTGGTCGCCGGGTTCCAGGGCGTCAGCCAGGACACCAAGGACGTCACCACCTTGGGGCGTGGCGGCAGCGACACCACCGCGGTAGCGCTGGCTGCGGCGCTGAACGCCGACGTCTGCGAGATCTACACCGACGTCGACGGCATCTTCAGCGCCGACCCGCGCATCGTGCCCAACGCCAAGCGCCTGGACACCGTCACCTTCGAGGAGATGCTCGAGCTGGCCGCGTGCGGCGCCAAGGTGCTCATGCTGCGCTGCGTGGAGTACGCCCGCCGCTACCACCTGCCCATCCACGTTCGGTCGTCCTACTCGGACAAGCCGGGCACCATCGTTTCCGGATCGATCAAGGACATCCCCATGGAAGACGCCATCCTGACCGGAGTCGCGCACGACCGCAGCGAAGCCAAGGTGACCGTGGTCGGTATCCCCGACCTGCCCGGCTACGCGGCCAAGATCTTCCGTGCCGTCGCCGACGCCGACATCAACATCGACATGGTGTTGCAGAACGTCTCGAAGGTCGAGGACGGCAAGACCGACATCACCTTCACCTGCCCGCGTGACAACGGGCCGGCCGCGGTGGCCAAGCTCGAGTCGCTCAAGGGCGAGATCGGCTTCACCGAGGTGCTCTACGACGCCAAGGTGGGCAAGGTGTCGCTGATCGGCGCCGGGATGCGCAGCCACCCGGGTGTGACGGCCACGTTCTGCGAGACGCTGGCCGACAACGGGGTCAACATCGACCTGATCTCCACCTCCGAGATCCGCATCTCGGTGCTGTGCGCCGAAGATGATCTGGACAAGGCTGTCGTTTCGCTGCATGAGGCGTTCGGCCTCGGCACCGACGAGGCGGCCACGGTCTACGGCGGGACGGGGCGCTAAATGGTTTCCATCGGTGTGGTCGGTGCTACCGGCCAGGTCGGCCAGGTGATGCGCGCTCTGCTGGAGCAGCGCAACTTCCCGGCAGACGAGGTGCGGTTCTTCGCCTCGGCGCGCTCGGCCGGACGCAAGCTGGCATTCCGCGGCGCCGAGATCGAGGTCGAAGACTCCGAGACCGCCGACCCGTCCGGGCTGGACATCGCGCTGTTCTCCGCCGGGGCGACCATGTCGCGGGTGCAGGCGCCGCGGTTCGCCGCGGCCGGTGTCACGGTGATCGACAACTCGTCGGCCTGGCGCAAGGATCCCGATGTGCCGCTGGTGGTCTCCGAGGTGAACTTCGACCGCGAGGTGCGCGGGAAGCAGTTGGCCAAGGGCATCATCGCCAACCCGAACTGCACCACCATGGCGGCGATGCCGGTGCTCAAGCCGCTGCACGACGAGGCCGGTCTGACCCGGCTGATCGTCTCGACCTACCAGGCGGTCTCGGGCAGCGGGCTGGCCGGCGTGCAGGAGCTGGCGACGCAGGTGCGTGCGGTCGTGGACGGTGCCGAGCAATTGGTGCACGACGGCGGCGCGGTCGACTTCCCGGCGCCGGACAAGTACGTCGCGCCCATCGCGTTCAACGTGGTCGCGCTGGCGGGCTCGCTGGTCGACGACGGCTCGGGCGAGACCGACGAAGACCAGAAGCTGCGGTTCGAGAGCCGCAAGATCCTCGGCATCCCAGAGCTCTTGGTGAGCGGCACCTGTGTCCGGGTGCCGGTGTTCACCGGTCACTCACTGTCGATCAACGCCGAGTTCGCCCGGCCGCTGTCTCCGCAACGGGCCGCCGAGCTGCTGGCGGATGCCCCGGGCGTCACGCTCACCGACGTGCCGACGCCGCTGGCCGCCGCCGGCGCCGACGACTCGCTGGTGGGCCGAATCCGGGTCGACCCGGGTGCTCCCGACGGGCGTGGCCTGGCGCTGTTCGTCTCCGGGGACAACCTACGTAAAGGCGCGGCGCTCAACACGATTCAGATCGCCGAGCTGCTGGCTGCATCTTCCGGGTCCTGACGCGGCCCTGCCAAGGCGCCGAACGTGCACTCAGCGCGAAATTCTCCGCGATTTTTCGGGCTGAGTGCACGCTCGGCGGGGTCGGTATTGATGGCACTGCTGTTGGCTCTGCCCGGGGTGGCGCACGCCGAGCCGCCCGCGCCCATCCCGCGTCCGGTGCTGTGGCCGCTGGCCGAAGGCCAAGTGGTGCGGATCGGCCCCAGTGCCGGAACCGGAACGCCCACCGGGGATTACGGTATCGGCGCCACCGACCTGTGCGAGTTCATGGAGTTCCCCACCGCGGTGCTGCAGATCTGCGGGGACAGCTTCGCAGGCCAGGGCGTGGGGTATGGCGGCTGGTATTCGCCGATCGCGCTGCGCGCCGACCCCGATTCGGTCGTTGACTCCGACGGGGTGCGCTACACCGGGGTGATCGGGGTGGACAGGCCGCTGTTGGCCGACCCGGCGCCGGCGGGCAGTACGCAGCTGCCGGCCGGGATCGTCTCGATCAACCGGACCAACTATCTGCTGGTGACCACCGCCAAGATGCTGGTTCCCCAAAGCACACGGTTGGTGAAAGCCGATCCGGCGCAACCGGGTTGGCAGACGGTGCCGGGATCGGTGCGGCCCGCCTCCTACCAGGATCACGGGCAGTCCCAGATCAGCGGCTACTACGACCCGATTCCGACCCCGGACTCGGCCACCGGCTGGGTGTACATCGTGGCCAACAACTTCGACCGCAGTGCGGCGGTGACGCTGTATCGGGTCGCTCCGGGCGCGTTCACCGACCGGTCGGCCTGGCAGGGCTGGTCGGCCACCGCAGGCTGGGGCCATGCGCCCACGCCGCTGTGGAACGACCAGATCGGCGAGCTCAGCTTGCGCCAGATCGACGGCAGGCCGGTGCTGTCCTACTTCAACGGCACCACCGGGAACATGGAAGTTCGGGTGGCCTACGAGCCGACCGGGTTGGGCACCGCCCCGGTGACCACGGTGGTGCAGCACGCCGAGTGGCCGGATCCGCCGGTGCCCGTCGAGACCCTGCCGTCGCCCTACGACAACCGGCTGGCCCAGCCCTACGGCGGCTACATCTCGCCGGGATCGACCCTCGATGAGCTGCGCGTGTTCGTCAGCCAATGGAACACCCAGCCGCGTGACCGCGCGCCCTATCGGGTGATCCAGTTCGCGGTGAACCCGTTCAAGCCCTGGTCGGTCAGCTGAACAGCTGCCACAGGTCGGCCCAGAAGTCCCCGCCACCGTCACCGAGGAGGTTCGCGTCCGCGACGCTCGAGGCGGGGACGACGTCCGTGGTGTAGTCCCCGATCGCGCTGGCCACGTTGCCACTGCTGCCGTCAAGGCCGGTGGTGGCGAAGGAGTGCGCGCCTTCAACCGTGGACGAGTTGAAGCTGCCGCCCGCAATCCCCCCGTTGGGGACTCCCGCGTAGGCCGTGGAGAAGTCACCGGTGACGCTGGCGACATTGCCGTTGGCGGTGATTCCGTTGACCCACCCCGCATAGGCGGCACTGTTCTCGCCCACCACGGTGGCGGTGTTGAACGATCCACCGCCGTAGCCGGCGTCGGCCACACTGTTGTCACCGGTGGCCGAGGCGTAGTTGAACAGGCCGTGCCAGGCGGTGGCGACGGCACCGTCGCCGTGGGCGATCGCGAAGTTGCCGAAATCCGACACGGCAAACGCGGTACCCGACTGATACAACGGGATCCCGCTGAACGAGATCGCAAAGTTGGCGTAATCGGTGGGGACGGTCGGCGGGGTAATCGAGCCCGCCGCACCGATCCCGGCGACCGCGTCACCGATGTCTGCGGCCGCAAAGGCGGCCACGACGCCCAGCGCACCGGCTCCGCCGTCCACCGAGTTCGTCCCGGCCGAAGCGGCCGGCGTAGCCGCCAGAGCGGCGCCGATGCCCAGCCCAGCGGCCAATACGCTAAGGCTGCTCACACGTTTCAGATTCCCCATTTTTCTGCCTTCCCCTGCTGCTCCCCGCCCTGTTGGCTGGTGTTGAGAGCGATGCTAGGAGCGAGCGGCGTGGCGGGGATACAGGGTTTTCCCTGGATTTTCTGACCCTGTTTATAGGGTGACCCCGGGCTCTTCGGGCCATCCGGCGGACTGCCTGGCCGGGCGCGGCGGCTCATAGCGGATGCATAGCCGAGACCTAGCGGTGCCCGGTGTTGCCCCCGGCAAGATGCATTACATGAGCGAAACACCTGTCACCACAACCACCCCACCCGCACCGCCGGGTGAGCCCAAGCCCTACTGGGTCTACCGGCTGGCTGCCTGGGTCGCCATCGTCGCCGGAATCGTCTTCATCGTGTCGTCGATCTTCTTCGCCGGCGTCTGGGTCAGCCGCGGCGGCCCGGGCGGACACCACTGCCATGGTCATCACGGGCATCACGGCCAACACGCGATGTTCCACAAGGGCCACCACCACCGCGGACCGGGGCCGATGGGACCCGGCCCGGACCAGCGGGGACCCGGCGAGCTGCCGCCATCGGTGAGCACCCAGTCTCCGCCGTCACCACCCGGCCGGTAACCCGGTCCGGCTACGAGCAACCGGCCGCCGCCCCTCCCGAAGGGCGGCGGCCGGCGTCGTTCTCGGGCATGATTGATCGGTATGAGCGAGTCGCCAGCCCCCACGCCACCGCCGCCTCCGCCACCACCGCCGAACCGGCTCTACCAAGCCGCGGCCTGGGTGGTGATCGTCGCCGGAACGGTCTTCGTCGCGGCCGTCATCTTCGGCACCGGTGTCTACCTCAGCGGCAACGGTGGGTGCTGGCACCATCACCACCACGGCCCAGGCATGATGCATCACGGCCCGCCGATGGGCCCCGGATTCGGCCCCGGCTTCGGGCCCGCAGGTCCCGGTGAGGAACCGGAATGGCCGGGCTTCCGGCCGGCCGGCCCGGGTAATGGGCCCGGTGGTCCCGGTGGCCCACCCGCTCCGCCACCACCGCCGTCGGCTCCACCGCACCGCTGACCCTGCAAAGGGCTGCTGAGTGTGCGGTCTCCTGCGCGACTGGTCATGCCGGGCGTAGGTAACCGCACACTCCCCGGAACGCGTTGAGTCACAAGGTCTTGACCACAAGAGGAGACAGGCAGATGACCGAGCACCACACCACCACCGATGCCGGAATCCCGGCACCCAGTGACGGCGAATCGCTGACGATCGGCCCGGATGGTCCCATCCTGTTGCAGGACCACTACCTGATCGAACAGATGGCGATGTTCAACCGGGAACGCACCCCGGAACGTCAGCCGCACGCCAAGGGTGGTGGGGCTTTCGGGCACTTCGAGGTCACCGCGGACGTCACCAAGTACACCCGGGCCGCGGTGTTCGCGCCGGGGGCCAAGACGCAGACACTGACGCGGTTCTCCACCGTCGCGGGCGAGCGGGGCAGCCCAGACACCTGGCGCGACCCCCGCGGTTTCGCGACGAAGTTCTACACGTCTGAGGGCAACTTCGACCTGGTCGGCAACAACACCCCGGTCTTCTTCATGCGTGACCCGCTGAAGTTCCAACACTTCATCCGCTCCCAGAAGCGTCGCGCGGCCAGCAACCTGCGCGACCACAACATGCAATGGGACTTCTGGAGCCTCACGCCGGAGTCGGCGCACCAGGTCACCTGGTTGATGGGGGACCGGGGCATTCCGAAGAACTGGCGCCACATGAACGGCTACTCCAGTCACACCTACAGCTGGATCAACGCCGCCGGAGAGATCTTCTGGGTCAAGTACCACTTCATCAGTGACCAGGGCGTGGAGTCCCTCACCCAGGAGGAGGCCGACCGGTTGGCCGGCGTCGACGCCGACTATCACCAGCGCGACCTGTATGAGGCGATCGAGCGTGGTGAATATCCGAGTTGGACACTCAAGATGCAGATCATGCCGTTCGAGGAGGCAAAGACCTACCGCTACAACCCGTTTGATCTCACCAAGGTATGGCCGCACGCCGACTACCCGCTGATCGACGTCGGCAAGCTGACCCTGGACCGCAACGTCAGCGACTATCACAGTGAGATCGAGCAGGCGGCGTTCCAGCCCAACAACATGGTGCCCGGGACAGGTTTGAGCCCGGACAAGATGCTGCTGGCCCGAGGCTTCTCCTACGCCGACGCGCACCGCGCCCGGATCGGGACGAACTACAGCCAATTGCCGGTCAATGCACCGAAATCCGAGGTGCACAGCTATTCCAAGGACGGCGCCATGCGGTTCGTCAACGCGACGGACCCGGTGTATGCGCCGAACTCGATGGGCGGCCCCAAGGCCGACCCGGCCCGTGCCGCCGAAGTGCGCTGGCACGCCGATGGGGACATGGTGCGTGCCGCCTACACGCTGCGCCCCGACGATGACGACTTCAGCCAGGCTCGGACACTGGTCCGCGACGTTCTCGATGACGATGCACGGAAACGGTTGGCCGCCAATATTATTGGGCACGTATCGGCCGGCGTCACCGAGCCGGTGCTGTCCCGGGTGTTCGAATACTGGCGCAACGTCGATCCCGATCTGGGTCGCGCGGTGGAGGCCGGGGTGCGGGCCAACCTTGCCTGACGGCCGGCGGGCCGCCGCAACCCTGCTGGCGGGACTGGGGTTGGCCGCTGCCGGCGCAGTGGCCGCTCCGGTCGCCGGCGCGGGCCCCTCCGAACCGGGCGTGGTCTCCTATGCGGTGTTGCCGAAGGGATCGGTCGGCAACATCGTCGGCGCCCCGATGGGCTACGAAGCCGTCTCCGGCGAACCGTTCCAGGCCTTCTGGGTCGACGACCCGGCATGCAACAACTGGGCCGACATCGGCCTGCCCGAGGTCTACAACGATCCCGACCTGGCGTCCTACAACAGCGCGGTCACCCAGACCTCGGCCACCGATCAGGGGCACTTCGTCAAGCAGGCGGTGGGGGTGTTCGCCACCAACGATGCTGCCGCCGCGGCGTTCCATCGTGTCGTCGACCGGACCGTCGGCTGCTCGGGCCGCACCACCGCGATGCATCTGGAGAACGGAGCCACGCAGGTCTGGGCGTTCGGCGGCGGGCCGGCCACGGCAACGGATGCGGCCTGGAGCAAGCAGGAGGCCGGCACCGATCGGCGCTGTTTCAACCAGACCCGGTTGCGGGCCAACGTCGTGCTGCAAGCCAAGGTCTGTCAGTCCGGTAACGCCGGCCCGGCGGTGAACGTGCTGGCAGGAGCGATGCAGAACTCCCTGGGTCAGTAATCACCGGTCCTCTTGTCGGCCCTCTCCGGTAGCGTCGGGAAGATCAACGGGCGGAGGGGTTGATATGGGGTTCGCCGCGGCGACGCAACTGTCCCGCGGAGATCAGTCTTGCCTGGGCGGCCCCGAGCTGTCTGGTGCCGCCGAGGCCGCCGACTACATCACGCAGCGTTGCCTCACCGATGCCCCGCACGGCCGGGTGGGACTGGAGATCGAGGCACACTGCTTCGACCCGACCGACCCGCACCGTCGCCCGGGCTGGGCCGAGATCGGCGATGTGCTGCGGTCCCTGCCGGAGTTGCCGGGCGGCAGTGTCGTCACGGTCGAGCCCGGCGGCGCAGTGGAGCTCTCCGGCCCTCCGCTGGCCGATGCGCTCGCCGCGATCGAAGCGATGACCGCCGATCAGGCGGTGCTGCGGGCGGCTTTCGCCGACGCCGGACTGGGGCTGGTGCAGCTGGGTGCCGACCCGCTCCGGCCCACCGAGCGGGTCAACCCCGGCGAGCGTTACGCCGCGATGGAACAGTTCTTCGCCGCCAGCCACACCGGTTCGGCCGGCGCGGCGATGATGACGGCGACGGCCTCGGTCCAGCTCAATCTGGATGCCGGTGCGCGTTCCGGTTGGGCCGATCGGGTCCGGCTGGCCCACGCGCTGGGCCCGACGATGGTCGCGATCTCCGCCAACTCCCCGCTGCTGGCCGGCGAGCTCTCCGGCTGGCGTTCCACCCGGCAGCGGGTCTGGAGCCGGCTGGACTCGGCGCGTTGCGGTCCCGTCCTCGGCCTGGACGGCACCGACCCCGCCACCGACTGGGCGCGGTATGCGCTCAAGGCGCCCGTCATGCTGGTGCACACTCCCGAAGCGATTCCGGTCAGCCGCTACGTGCCGTTTGCCGACTGGGCCGACGGACGGGTGCGGCTCGGTGGCCGCCGCGCCGGCATCGAAGACCTCGACTACCACCTGACCACGCTGTTTCCTCCGGTGCGCCCGCGCGGATGGCTGGAGATCCGCTACCTCGACAGCGTTGACGACAACCTTTGGCCGGCACTGGTATTCACTCTGGCCACCCTGCTCGATGACCCGGCCGCCACCGACAGCGCAGCCGAAGCCGTCGCGCCCGTCGCCACCGCCTGGGACGTCGCCGCCCGGATCGGCCTGGCCGACCCGCGGCTGCATGCGGCCGCCAGACGCTGCGTTCGCCTGGTCGTTGACCGGGCGCCGGCATCCCTGCGCAACGGGATGGACCGGCTGGCCGGCATGGTCGAACGGGGCCGCTGCCCGGCCGACGACATCACCGACGAAGTGACCCGGACCGGCACCACGGCGATGGTCACCCGAATGGCGCGCAGACAGTCATGACCCCATCGGAAACCCTGGCCCGCGACCTGACCCGGGCGCGGAGACGCACGCTGGCGCTCGTCGATTTCGACGACGCCGAGCTGCACCGCCAATACGACCCGCTGATGAGCCCGCTGGTGTGGGATCTGGCCCATATCGGTCAGCAGGAGGAGCTGTGGCTGCTGCGCGACGGAGACCCGGCCCGGCCCGGCATGCTGCCGGCGGACGTCGAAGGCCTCTACGACGCCTTCACCCACCCGCGAGCCAGTCGCGTCGACCTTCCGCTGTTGGCACCCGAACAGGCCCGGAAGTATTGCGCCACCGTGCGTTCGAAGGTTTTCGAAAAGCTGGAGGCGCTGCCCGCTGGCGCGGGCCATGCCGGCGACTTCTCGGACGGGTTCGCGTTCGGCCTGGTGCTCAGCCATGAACACCAGCACGACGAGACCATGCTGCAGGCGCTGAACCTGCGTGCCGGCCCACCCCTGCTCGGTGCCGGCGCTGTTCTGCCCGCCGGGCGGCCCGACCTGGCGGGAACCTCGGTGCTGGTGCCGGGCGGTGAATTCGTGCTCGGCGTCGACGCAGCCGAGGAGCCCTTCTCGCTCGACAACGAGCGCCCCGCGCACCGCGTCGACGTGCCGGCGTTCCGGATCGGCCGGGTGCCGGTGACCAACCGTGAATGGCGGGCCTTCATCGCCGACGGTGGCTACCGGCAACCTCGGTGGTGGAGCGAACGGGGCTGGCGCCACTGTGTGCAGGCCCGGTTGACGGCGCCGGAGTTCTGGGGCCCCGATCACCGATCCCGGGAGCGGTTCGGCCACGTCGAGGACCTGCCTGACGACGAGCCGGTACAGCATGTGAGCTACTTCGAGGCGCAGGCATACGCGGCGTGGGCCGGGGCCAGGCTGCCCACCGAGATCGAATGGGAGAAGGCCTGCGCCTGGGACCCGGTCACCCAGGCGCGACGGCGCTATCCGTGGGGCGGCGCCGATCCGTCGGCCGAGTTGGCCAATCTGGACGGCGCGGCGCTGCGCCCGGCTCCGGTCGGGGCCTACCCGCAGGGGGCATCGGCCTATGGCGCGCAACAACTGCTCGGCGATGTCTGGGAGTGGACGAGTTCGCCGCTGCGACCGTGGCCGGGCTTTTCTCCGATGATCTACCAACGCTATTCGGAGCCGTTCTTCGGCGGAGACTATCGGGTGCTGCGCGGTGGGTCCTGGGCGGTCGCCCGCGAGATCCTGCGGCCGAGCTTTCGGAATTGGGACCATCCCTATCGGCGGCAGATCTTCGCCGGTGTGCGACTGGCCTGGGACATCTGATGTGCCGGCACCTGGGCTGGCTGGGCAAGCCGCGTTCACTGGCCGAGCTGATTCTCGAACCGCCTCAGGGCTTGCGGGTGCAGTCCTATGCACCGCGCCGGCAGCAGCACGGGTTGCTCAACGCCGACGGTTGGGGCGCTGGATTTTTCGACGGCGACGTGCCGCGACGTTGGCGCAGTGCGGCACCGCTGTGGGGCGACGTGTCGTTCGCCTCGGTCGCTCCGGCGCTCGCCAGTCACTGCGTGGTGGCCGCAGTGCGTTCAGCCACCGTCGGGATGCCCATCGAAGCCAGCGCCACGGCTCCGTTCACCGACGGCAGTTGGCTGCTGTCGCACAACGGCGTGGTGGACCGCGGGGTTCTGAAAACCGCCGATGGTGCCGAATCGGTCTGTGACAGTGCGATCCTGGCCGCGTCGATCTTCGATCGTGGAGTGGAAGCGTTGGGCGAGGTGATCGTCGATATCGGCGCGGCCGACCCGCATGCGCGACTGAACATACTGGCTGCCAACGGTTCCCGGATGTTGGCGACGACCTGGGGAGACACCTTGTCGATGTTGCACGGATCCGACGGCGTGGTACTGGCCAGCGAACCCTACGACGACGACCCGCGCTGGGTGGATATCCCCGACCGGCACCTGGTGGACGCGCACGACGGCGAGGTCTGTGTCACCGCCTTGGGCGTGTCCCGATGACGGGGGTCACCATCGCCAATCACCTGGCCGCCGACGCGGCCCGCACCGCACTGCGGGCCGATGTCCGCCACGGCCTGGCGCAGCGTCCGAAGTCTTTGCCGCCCAAGTGGTTCTACGACGACGTCGGCAGCGATCTGTTCGACCAGATCACCCGGCTGCCCGAGTATTACCCCACCCGCGCCGAGGCGGAGATCCTGCGAGCACGGTCGGCCGAGGTGGCGGTCCTGTCGGGTGCGGACACCCTGGTGGAACTGGGCAGCGGCACCTCGGAGAAGACCCGGATGCTGCTCGATGCGCTGCGGGACGCCGGGGCCCTGCGCCGGTTCATCCCGTTCGACGTCGACGCCGGAGTGCTGGAGACGGCGGGGGAGGCGATCGCCCGTGACTTTCCCGGCGTGCGAGTCCAAGGTGTTTGCGGCGACTTCGAGCACCACCTGACACAGATCCCCGATGGTGGCATAAGGCTGTTCGTGTTCCTGGGGTCGACCATCGGCAATCTGACACCGGGCCCACGTGCCGACTTCTTGGCCGGCCTGGCCGCAATCATGCACGACGGTGACGGCCTGTTGCTGGGCACCGATCTGGTCAAAGACACCGGCAGGCTGGTGCGTGCCTACGACGATGCGGCCGGGGTGACCGCGGCGTTCAACCGCAACGTGCTCGCGGTGGTGAACCGTGAACTTTATGCCGACTTCGACCTCGATGAGTTCGCCCATGTGGCGCACTGGAATGCGGCGGAACAGCGCATCGAGATGTGGTTGCGCGCCCGCCGTGCCCAGCATGTCGTGGTCAAAGCGCTGGACCTGGCTGTCGATTTCGTCGCCGGTGAAGAGATGCTGACCGAGGTGTCCTGCAAGTTCCGGCCGGAGCAGGTGGCCGACGAACTGGCCGCCGCGGGACTGCGCCGTCGACGGTGGTGGACCGATGCGGCAGGCGATTTCGGCCTGTCGCTCGCCATCAAATGAGCCTGGCCGACCGTTGGCGCGCGGCGCGCCCTCCGGTCGCCGGGCTGCACCTGGACAGTGCGGCCTGCTCACGGCAGAGCTACGCGGCGTTGGACGCCGCGGCCCGCCACGCCCGCCTTGAGGCCGAGGTCGGTGGCTACGTCGCCGCCGAGGCGGCCGCGCCGGTGCTGGATGCCGGGCGGGCGGCTTTCGCCGCATTGACCGGCATGGCCGACGCCGACGTGGTGTTCACCACCGGGTCGCGAAATGCGCTGAACCTTCTGCTGTCCCGGTGGCCGGGGCCGCAGCGCACCCTGGCCTGCCTGCCCGGCGAATACGGCCCGAACCTGGCGGTGATGGCCGCACACGGATTCAGCTGGCGAACGCTGCCGGTGGATGACACCGGCCGCCTGGTGCTCGACGAGGCGGCAGCGGTACTTACCGCCGACCCGCCCGGCCTGGTGCACCTGACCCCGGTCGGCAGTCACCGCGGGCTGGTGCAGCCCCTGGCGCAGCTGGCGGATATCTGCCGGGCCGTCGGCGTTCCGCTGGTGGTCGACGCGGCGCAGGCCCTGGGCCAGATCGACTGTGCCGTCGGCGCCGACGCCGTCTATTCGTCGTCACGCAAGTGGCTTGCCGGACCGCGCGGTGTCGGGGCGCTGGCGGTGCGGCCGGCGTTGGCAGAGTTGGCGTCGCCGGGCCCGGAGGCCGGTGACGTCAATGTGGCTGCGCAGGTGGGGTTCTCCGTCGCGTTGGGGGAGCATCTGGTGGCCGGGCCGGCGGCGGTGCGGGCCGCGCTGGCCGGTGTAGGTGCCCGGAGCCGGCGGGTGTTGGCTCAGTTGTCCGGCTGGCGGGTGGTCGAACCGCTCGACGAGCCGAGCGCCATCACCACCTTGGCCCCGCCGGCTGGCCTTGATCCGGTGGCGGTGCGGGCGTGGCTGATCGCCGAGCGCAGGATCGTCACCACCGCAGCCGGAGTCGAGCGGGCACCGCTGGAGCTGACCATGCCCGTGCTGCGGATCTCACCGCACGTCGACACCACCGAGGCCGACGTGCAGGTGCTCGCTACGGCGTTAGCCGATGCACCGCAAGGCCGATGAAGGCCGCTCTCGGCGAACGCTAATGACCGAACAGGCCGCCGCCGTGACCTCCGCCGAACAGGCCGCCGCCCCCACCGCCGAACAGCCCACCACCGCGGGACCCTCCGCCGCCGAACAGGCCGCCACCGCCGCCACCGCCGAACAGCCCACCGCCGGGCTTGCCGCCGCCGCCGAAGATTCCGCCGGGCTTGCCGCCTCCGCCGAACATGCCACCACCCAGGTTGGGCATCGAGGGCGCGCTCGGTGCGGGAATCGATGGCAGCGACGGGGCCTTGGGCGCCGGTAGCGCCGGGAGCGAGGGCGCCTGCGGTGCGGGCAGCGACGGCAGCGACGGGGCCTTGGGCGCCGGTAGCGACGGCAGCCAGGGCGCCTGCGGCGCCGGTAGCGACGGCAGCGAGGGCGCCTGAGGTGCGGGCAGCCCTGCCGGGGGTCCTGAATTCGGCAGCTGGATCGGCAGATTCGGCAGTTGGATTCCGGGGGCCGGGTTGACCGCGGGTGCGTCGGGAACCTTGACCGGCAGCTCGGGCAGCTGAATGCCCGGGTTGGGGTTGACCGCGGGAAGGTCCGGGACCTGAACCGGCGGATCCGGCAGTTTCACCACCGGCGGGTTCGGTTTGATCACCGGGATCTCGGGTTTGACCACCGGTGGGTTCGGGTTGACCACTGGGATTTCGGGGTTGACCACCGGGGGATCGGGCTTGACCACCGGGGGATTCGGCTTGATCACCGGCGGAATCGGTTTGATCACCGGCGGATTGGGCTTCACGACCGGAGGATCGGGGAGCTCGACCGGCGGGTTCGGCTTCACGACCGGGGGAGTGGGGAGCTCGATCGGCGGGTGGGGCTTCACGACCGGAGGATCGGGCTTGACCACCGGCGGAGTGGGGAGCTCGACCGGGGGTTCGGGCTTGACCTCGGGCGGTTGGGGCTTGACCACCGGCGGGACTGGGGCCGTCGGCTTCTTCGCGGGCAGCCCCCACAGGAATGACAGGTCTGGCATCCCCGAAAGGACGGGCCGGTGGGGGGCCGGCCGTGGAAGCGGCGCCACGACGAAGGGCGACAGGGGGTGCGTCGCCGGCGGCTGCATGGGCAACGGCGGACCGAATATCGGTGCGGGAACAAACAACGGCCCGCTGCTTGCCCCGGCCGCCACCGGCATTGGTGCCGGCAGGCCGGGCGCCGGGGCATCCAGCGGCACCGCCGCCGGGAGGTCGGGCGCCGAGGGGAGGTTCAACGGCGGCAGCGGTATCGAGTCCGTTGGAGCCTGCCCCATCACCGGCGGTTGCCCCCCGAACGGCTCGGTGGCGGGCACCTGAAGATTCGGCGCCCGGTGCGGAATGGTCAGCGCTCGACCCAGATCCGGCCGCAACGCGACGAGGTTGGGGGTGATGTCCAGCGTCATGGCCACCATCAGCGCCGACGCCGCAGCGAATGCGGCCGAGGCCAGCGCCGCACCGGCCACCAGCAGCGGGCGCCGGGCCGGCGGACCCGCGGGAGCGAAGATCTCGGTGGCTGCTTCGGCTTCGTCGTCGGGCACCGCGCTGTAGGCCAGATCGTCGGCTCCCAGATCGGGGATGTCGTAGTAGCAGGGGCCGACAGCACCGGACCCGGGTTCTTGCGTGTAGGCCAGCGCTGCGGACTGCGCCTCGACACCGACCAGGCGGGCGGATGCCAGTGCCGCTCCGCGGGCCAGGGCCGCACGCGGTTCCGCGGGTTCGCACACCTCGTGGTCGACCGTCGCCTCCAGTCGCGGCCGAAGCGCCGTCGAATCACCCTCGGGGCAGATCAGGAACAGGCCGTCCGGGCAGGTCTGGGCGGCGTTGAGCCGATCGGCGACCGTGTCGACCGCGGCGGTGGCGTCGCCGTCATCGAGGGCTTGGCGAAAGATCCGGGTGATGGTGCCGTGGGTGCAGTCGACCATGGCCAGTGTCGCGGTCGACGCCTCGACGGACAGCAGCCCCATCTGGTCGCAGCCGACGGTCTGTCCCAGGTTGTGGGTCAGGCTTGCCGCCGCAAGCACCGGCGAGACCAGAGCCACGTTGTCCAAGCCTTCGAGGGCGCCGCTGGCAAGCCGCGAACTCAGGGCGGCCGCGTCGAGTGGATCGGTCACGG
This sequence comes from Mycobacterium sp. SMC-15, assembly GCF_045310925.1. Lineage (NCBI taxonomy): Bacteria > Bacillati > Actinomycetota > Actinomycetes > Mycobacteriales > Mycobacteriaceae > Mycobacterium > Mycobacterium sp. SMC-15. The sequence goes on from NZ_JBJIAJ010000002.1 coordinate 369,815, forward strand.
TCACCCCGGTCGAGACCAGGTGAAGACCGGCTGAGTCCGCGGCGTCGCGCGCTCGCAGGATCGCCGCGATCAACGCGTCGACGGCGGCGAATTCGGCGAACTCGTCGGTGGGCACGTCAATGCTGAGCTCTTCCAGCGTGACCCCGTCCCCGCGTTCTCCGCAGACCAGCACGGTGTGGATGGTGGCGGGTGTGCTCGACGCAAGTGCCACACCGAGGACGACGTCCATGTCTTCTCCGATTCAATTCTGACCTGCACGCGGTCGGCCACGGCGGCTTCTGGGGGGCACAGACATCGGCGGCGTTCCGACACCGTTTGTTCACCATCACGAGATCTACTCGCAATACATCGAAATATGCGTCTGAGTGAATAAATAGCGTCTGATGGGTTCGTGAAGAATGTCTAATTTTGTGGACCGACGCTGCCGAGCGTCGCGATCCTGCCGCGTAGCGCCACCCGATCGGGCCAGGTGAGCCATGATGGACGCGGCACCGACGGGCACCGGTATGGACAGGAGTCAGACTTGGCCGATTTTGTCGCGTCGATCGACCAGGGCACCACCAGCACCCGCTGCATCATCTTCGACCATGACGGTGCGGAGGTGGGCCGGCATCAACTCGAACACGAACAGATCCTGCCCCGAGCCGGCTGGGTGGAACACGATCCGTTCGAATTGTGGAACCACACCGCGGCGGTGCTGGTTTCGGCCCTCAACACCACCAAGCTGCACGCTTCGGACCTGGCGGCGCTGGGCATCGCCAACCAGCGCGAGACGACGGTGGTGTGGAACAAGAACACCGGCCAGCCCTACCACAATGCGATCGTCTGGCAAGACACCCGGACCGACGCCATCGCGGCGGCTCTGGAGCGGGACGGCCACGGCGAGGTGATCCGGCGCAAGGCGGGCCTGCCGCCGGCCACCTATTTCTCCGGCGGCAAGCTGCAGTGGATTCTGGACAACGTCGAGGGTGTGCGCGCCGACGCCGAACGGGGCGACGCGCTGTTCGGAACCTGCGACAGCTGGGTGCTGTGGAACCTGACCGGCGGGCCGCGCGGCGGGGTGCACCTGACCGACGTCACCAACGCCAGCCGCACCATGCTGATGAACCTCGAAACCCTGGACTGGGACGACGAACTGCTGGCGTTGTTCTCGATCCCGCGGTCGATGCTGCCGCGCATCACGGCGTCGTCGACGCGGCGCCGGCACGCGGTCACCGCGAGCACCGGGCCGTTGCGCGGCGAGGTGCCGATCGCCGGCATCCTGGGCGATCAGCAGAGCGCCATGGTCGGCCAGGTGTGCTTGTCGGCGGGTGAGGCGAAGAACACTTACGGCACCGGAAACTTCTTGCTGCTCAACACCGGTGAGCAGATCGTCCGCTCCGACAACGGATTGTTGACCACGGTCTGTTACCAGTTCGGTGACGCCAAGCCGGTCTATGCGTTGGAGGGCTCGATCGCGGTCACCGGCTCCGCGGTGCAGTGGCTGCGTGACCAGCTGGGCATCATCAGCGGCGCCACCCAGGTCGAGTCCCTGGCCCGCCAGGTCGCCGACAACGGCGGGATGTACTTCGTGCCGGCGTTCTCCGGACTGTTTGCGCCGTACTGGCGTTCGGATGCGCGCGGTGCGATCGTCGGGCTGTCCCGCTTTAACACCAACGCACATCTGGCGCGGGCCACGCTGGAGGCGATCTGCTACCAGAGCCGGGATGTGGCCGAGGCGATGGAGGCCGATTCCGGTGTGCACCTGGGTGTTTTGAAGGTCGACGGTGGTATCACCGCCAACGACCTGTGTATGCAGATTCAAGCGGACGTGCTCGGCGTCGACGTGGTCAAGCCGGTAGTGCCCGAAACCACCGCGCTGGGCGCGGCCTATGCGGCAGGCCTGGGCGTCGGGTTCTGGAAGGGGCCCGACGAACTTCGTGCCAATTGGCGCGAAGACCGGCGCTGGACCCCGAACTGGTCGGATGATCAACGCGCCGAAGGCTATGCCGGGTGGCGAAAGGCCGTGCAGCGCACGCTGGACTGGGTCGAGCTGCCCTGAGGATGGCCGCACGCAAACGGCGGGTGCTGCCCGGTGCGCTCGTCGCGCTGGTGGTGGTGGCAGCCGTCGGCTGGGCGTGGTGGCAGCACGACGGATTTTCGCAGCGCTCGGGTCCTTCGCCGACTCCGACTCCGACGCCGCCGACGCCGAGCGCGGCGCCGCTCGACCCGGGCTATGACGATGCCCGCCGCATGCTTGAAGCCCTACCGGTCAAGGGCTGGGATCGAGCGCAGGACTTCAAGCGCTACCGGTTCGGCGAGCGGTGGAGCGATGACGTGGACGTCGAATTCGGCCACAACGGCTGCAACACCCGCGACGACATCTTGCGCCGCGACTTGGCGCAGATCGAACTGCGACGGGGCACCTGCCTGGTGCAGCGCGGCGTCCTGCACGACCCGTACTCCGGCGAGACCATCGCCTTCGTCCGTGGCCCGGAGACCTCCGACGCCGTGCAGGTCGACCATCTCGTGTCGTTGGCCGACGCCTGGTACAAGGGAGCGCGGTCTTGGGACGACCGGCGCCGCCGCGATTTCGCCAACGACCCGCGCAACCTGCTCGCGGTCAGCGCCCAAGCCAACTTTGACAAAGCATTCCGCGACGCCGCCGGCTGGCTGCCGGCGAACGCCGCGTTCGAATGCGAATTCGTAGCCCGTCAGATCACGGTCAAAACCGCTTACGGACTGTGGGTTTCATCGAACGAGAAGACCGCGATGCATCGGGCCCTTCGCCACTGTTGACGGTCGAGATCAGTCGGTTTCCCCGAGGATGCCGTAGATCTCCTTGCGGGCGCTGTTGATGATGTCGACGATGCGCTGCTGCTGTTCGGGTGTGGCTGCCTGGCCGGCCTGCGCGACGGCACCGAACAGCTGGCCGGTCGCGGTGCGCAGATTGATCTGCCCCGGGTCGGCGCCGTCGGCGATCTGCTCCCACGGTGGTGTCTCGATCGTCTCGGCGACCCCGCGGCCTTCTTCGGTCAATTCGAAAAGGCGTTTTTTGCCGTCGGTTTCGGTGCCGCTGATCAGGCCCTCATCGACCAACATCTGCAAGGTCGGGTAGACCGAGCCCGGACTGGGGCGCCACAGTCCTTGGCTGCGCTCGGCGATCTGCTGGATGATCTCGTAGCCGTGCATCGGGCCCTCGGCCAGCAGGGCCAGGATGGCGAGCCGCACGTCGCCGCGTCGGCCACGATTGCCGCGCCGGTGTCCACGGTGCCCGCCCGGACCGAAGCCGAAGCCGAAACCCGGACCGCCGGGACCGAAGCCCGGCCCGAAACCCGGACCGAATCCGTGCCGGAAATCCGGGCCGAATCCGGGGCCGGGGGCCTCGTGGCCGGGACCGAAACCCAACGGAGCGCAGTGGTCGGCGGCTTGGTCGCGCAGCTGCCGGCGAAACTCGCGCCGGGCCTGCCGGCGCGCGATGTGTGCGGCGCGGCGCTGATGTGGCGACGCAGAACCGAAGCCGAAGCCGAATCCGACCTGGTGTTCGGCATCGTCTGGGAAGGGTCCGCCGGGCGGACCGAAGGGGTTGTTCATTGCGTACCTCATTGCTCTAGAAGGGGGAGCGCGATTCGCTCCCGATACGTTGACGATATATCGGGAACTATCGAGATGCAACGGTAGCGTCGATCCGGCCAAGAACGATCGAGACAATCCCGAGCGGGAACGGGTGGGGGCGGCGCCATCTCTGGCGGAAGACTTGGCGGTCGCATCGACCGCCAGGGAACACGAGCTCGGCTTGCTAGCTCGGGGGAAAGAAGCCGCCCGCATTCGGTGGCGGCCACGGCGCCGGAGGCGGCGGGAAATACGGTCCGGGCGCGTGAGCCGCAAACCGCGCCAGTTCGCGTTGATGGCGTTCGGCCAGTACCGCAGCCAGTACCAGCTCGGGCGGGGCGTCCGGGGGCGGTGGCGGTGAGATGTGCGCGAGTACGTCACCGGAGATCCGGTAGGCCATCATCTGGCGGGTGTGCGGGTCGAGCTGTGCGGCCCGGCCGAGGAATTGCCGTGCCAGTTCTGCGGATTCGGCACGCAGGCCCGACAACTGCAATGTCGACGCCCACCAGGCCAGCCCCGGCGGCATCATGGGCGGCGGGGTCGAGGCCGGCGCGCGTTCGCTGATCACGACGGTGCCGGCGAAGATGTCGCCCAGGCGCTTTCCGCGGGGCGACAGCAGGCTGCAGATCACCGCTGGGCTGCCGGTGAGTCCCCAGATCTCGATAACCGAGGCCAGCGCCCGAAAGAGGGCCTGCCGGAAGCGTTCCGGGCCGCCGTCATCGGAAACCACCCGCAGGCCCATCGCCATCTTGCCCAGCGAGCGGCCCCGGGTGACGGTCTCCATGATGACGGGGTAACCGACCAAGAGCAGTACGGCGAAGATGATCATGACTGCCGTGGTCAAGGCGTCGTCGAACCGGCCGAGGGTGGTGGCCCACAGCACGATCGCGCAGAGGTAGCCCACCATCACGACGGTGATGTCGATCAGCGCGCTGACCGCGCGCACCGGCAGCTGCGCGATCGCGATGTCGAGAACGACGGCGTCGCCGGTCACCAGCTCGGGGCCGCGATTCGCCATAGCTCAGACGCTACTCGCCGAACCGCTTTCAGCGAGGAGCTCACCGTCCTCGCTAGGCTCGGCCACGTGGATGTCGACGCCTTCGTGCTGACCCATCGACCGACCTGGGATCGGCTGGAGTCGCTGGTCAAGAATCGGCGGCGGCTCACCGGAGCCGAGGTCGACGAACTGGTCGACCTCTATCAACGCGTGTCCACGCACCTGTCGGTGGTGCGCTCGTCGTCGTCGGATGCGGCGCTCATCGGCCGACTTTCCGCCCTGGTGGCGCGGGCGCGTGCCGCCGTCACCGGTGCTCATGCGCCGCTGGCCTCGGAGTTCGTCCGGTTCGTGACGGTGTCGTTCCCGGTTGTCGCCTACCGCGCCTGGCGGTGGTGGCTGGGCACCGCCGTGGTGTTCCTGGCGGTCTCGGCGGTGATCGCCTGCTGGGTGGCCGGCAATCCCGACGTGCAGGCGGTGATCGGCACCCCCGTCGAGATCGACAGGTTGGTCAACCATGACTTCGCCGCCTACTACAGCGATCACCCGGCAGGGTCGTTCGCGCTACAGGTCTGGGTGAACAACGCCTGGGTGGCCGCCCGCGCCATCGCGTTCGCGGTGCTGCTGGGCCTGCCGATTCCGGCGCTGTTGTTCGCCAACGCGGCCAACGTCGGCTTGGCGCTCGGGCTGATGTTCCACGCCGGTCGGGGCGGTTTCATGCTGGGACTGCTTGCCCCGCACGGACTGCTGGAGTTGACGGCGGTGTTCCTGGCCGGCGCGGTGGGGATGCGTCTGGGCTGGGCGGTGATCGCCCCGGGCGATCGGCCCCGCACACAGGTGCTCGCCGAGCAGGGCCGGGCCGTCGTCGCGGTCGCGGTGGGGCTGGTCGTGGTGTTCGCCGTGGCCGGGCTGCTTGAGGCGGTGGTGACCCCGTCGCCGCTGCCGACGTGGCTGCGGGTCGGCATCGGCGTGCTGGTCGAGGCGGCGTTCCTGGCCTACGTGGTGTACTTCGGGCGCAAGGCGGTGGCCGCCGACGAGACCGGTGACATCGCCGATGCCCCCGACTTCGTCCCGACCGGCTAGGCCCTGCCCTTGCGCGAGCCGGCGGTCCCCGGCCCTGCGCGAACGTGCGTGTCTGCGCAGCGACACGCCGCAAATGATGGCATTCTGCGCACGCTCGCGGCCGCGATCAGAGCCGCCCGGCGGCCTTCATCGCCAGATAGGCATCGGCCAGCGCCGGCGCCAGGTCCTCCGGTGGGGCGTCGATGACCTGCACGCCGCTGCGGCGCAACTGGGCCGCCACCGCACGGCGATCGTTGCGGGCTCGCTCGGCGGCCCCGGCGTCATAGACAGCGGCGGCGTCGCCGCGGCCTTGCGCCAGCCGTTCCACTCGCGGATCGGCGACCGCGGCCAGGATCACCTGGTGTGCCGCAGTCAGTTTCGGCAATACCGGCAGCAAGCCTTCTTCCAGGGCGGAGGCGTTGAGATCGGTCAACAGCACCACCAGGTTCTGTCGGCGCGCCCGCCGGGACAAGGCGGCGACCATCGCCGCGGCGTCGGATTCGACCAGCGCCGGCTGCAGCGGCGCCATCGCGTCGACCAACTGGGCGAACAACCGGGTTCTCGGCGCCCCGAACACCCCGGCCCGGGTCACCTGATCGTGGGCGAGCAGATCGACGTGGTCGCCGGCGCGTAATGCCAATGCCGCCAACAACAGTGCGGCGTCCATCGACCAATCCAGCCGCGGCCAGCCCGCGGGGTCCCGCGCGGTCGGGTCGACCCCGATCCGGCCCGCCGCGGTCCGGCCGGTGTCGAGCACGATGACGACCCGCCGGTCACGCTCGGGCCGCCAGGTGCGCACCACGACGTCGGCACGCCGCGCGGTGGCCCGCCAGTCGATCGAGCGCACGTCGTCGCCGACGACGTATTCGCGCAGTGAGTCGAACTCGCTGCCCTGACCGCGCACCAGCGCCGGAAGATTCCCGTCGATCTCGCGCAGCCGGGCCAACCGTGCCGGCAGGTGCCGGCGCGACAAGAACGGTGGGAGCACCCGCACCTTCCCGGGCACCTGCCGGGATCGCTGGCGTCCGGCCAGCCCCAGTGGTCCGATCGAGCGCACGGTGACCCGGGCGGCCTGTTGGTCGCCGCGGCGGATCGGCCGAAGCTCGGTGAGCAGCCGGTATTGCTGTCCGGCTGCCAGCTCCAGCGGATGGGAGCGCGGCGTGGCACAAGCGCTGGGCGGCCAGGAGTCCCGTACCTGACCGCGGAATCGGCTGCTACCGTTGCCGATCCACAACGTCGTCAGCACCGTCTGGCCGAGCCGTACCGCGTTGTCCATGGACCGCTCGATGTGCAACGTCGCGGGATCCGTCGCCAACGCGACGTCGAGCACCACTGCCGCGATGAGCCCGGCCAGCAGCACCGTAAACGCCGCCGCCGGCCAGGGCGCCACCGTGATCGGCACGGCGCAAAGCAGTGCGATCAGCGCGGTGCGGCCCGTCAGAATCACCAGCGGGGCACCGGGACCGAGGCCAGGATGGCATCGAGAACGCCGTCGGCGGTGGCGCCCTCGAGGTCGGCCTCCGGGCGCAACATCACCCGGTGCCGCAGCGTGGAGCGGGCCATCGCCTTGACGTCATCGGGCGTCACGTAGTTGCGCCCGGACAGCCACGCCCACGACCGCGCCGTGGCCAGCAACGCGGTCGCACCACGCGGTGAAACACCCAGTTGCAGGGCGGGGGAGTGCCGGGTCGCCGCGACCACGTCGACGATGTAGCCCAGCACCTGGTCTGCCACCAGGACCTGGCGCACCGCGGCGCGACCGGCCGCCAGGTCCGGCGCGCCGGCCACCTGGGCCACCGCGGACAGATCGTGCGGGTCAAACCCCTGCGCATGCCGAGACAAGATGTCGATCTCGGCCTCGCGCACCGGCAGCGGCACGGTCAACTTGAGCAGGAACCGGTCGAGCTGGGCCTCCGGCAGCCGATAGGTGCCCTCGTACTCGATGGGGTTGGCGGTGGCCGCGACGATGAACGGGTCGGGTAGCGGCCTGGCCGCACCGTCGACGCTGACCTGCCCTTCCTCCATCGCCTCCAACAGCGCCGCCTGGGTCTTGGGGGGCGTCCGGTTGATCTCGTCGGCCAGCAGCAGATTGGTGAAGACCGGGCCGGGGCGGAACACGAACTCCGCGGTGTGGGTGTCGTAGACCAGCGAGCCGGTGATATCCCCGGGCATCAGGTCCGGGGTGAACTGGACCCGTTTGAAGTCCAGCTGCAACGCGGCGCTCAGGGTGCGGACCAGCAGGGTTTTCGCTACGCCGGGGACGCCTTCGAGCAGCACGTGGCCGCGGCATAACAGCGCGATCACCAGGCCGCTGACCACGGCGTCCTGGCCGACAACAACCTTGGCGACTTCGCTGCGCAACGCCAGCAACGCCTGACGGGCCGCGGCAGCAGCCGGATTCTCGGCGGGAGTGTGAGTCACGAGTGGGTGACCTGCCTTTCGATGTCGTCGAGTGCGTGGGCCAGGGCGACCAGGGCCTCGTCGGAATCCGGAGGTGGTCCGAACAGTAAGTGCCCCAGCCAGTCCGGGTGGGCGCCAATCCGCGCCGACACTGCGGCGATCAGCGCGGGTGGCTCTGGCCCCGGGCCCAATCCCAGTCGGGGAGCCAGTCGGCGCAGCGCCGCAGTACGCAGCGCGGCGGCGGCTCGGTCCCGGGCGCGGTGGGAGCGGTAGAGCCGGCCAAGCCCCTCGACGGTCTCCGACGCGCGGACGACGACGGGCAATGACTCGGCGACCAGCGGGCCCAGTCGGCGGCCCTTCCACAAGGCGGCCAGTGCCAGTGCCACACACAACTGCCAGAACAGCCATCGCACGTTTGACGGGATCAGGCCGGAAATCGCTGCCTTTCCCGACTTTGCGCCTTGAACATGTTGGGGCGCATACCAGATCAGGCGATTTGAGGTGCCGGCAAGATTCATCGCCAGTGCGGCGTTGCCCGCGCGGGCCAGGTCGGCGTTGGTCATGAAGGTCTCACTGCCGATCACGGTGATGGTCCGCTTGCCGTCCCGATAGCGCACCAGGGCGCCGTCATAGCAGCTGTCCACCGAATGACCTTGGATCGCAGCGTAGGTCGCGGTGGTGCGCAGGTCCACTTCGCCGGCCCGTTGCGCCTCGCGCAGGCTGCAACCGGGCCGGTGGGTGTATGCCCGGGCCGGCCCGGACCGGATGCCGGGTGCCAGGGCCTTGCGGGCCAGGGCATCGGGTGCCACCAGTAGCAGGTCGCCCGGCAGATCGGCCAGCCGGTTCATCAGCTCACTGCCGGCGATGCGTGGGGTCTGGGCCACCAGCACCAGCGTGTCGGGACGCGCCTGCAGCGCGACGTCATCGACGGTTCCGGCGGGCACAACCTCCACTCCGCGGTGACGCAGCAGCGCCACCAACGCGTGCGCGCCCTCGGGCCCGGTGGCATTGGGATCCATTCGGCCGCCCGGCCGCGGCGTGGTCAGGTAGGCGCCCACCGCCGAAACCGCCACGATCACAGCCAAGGCCGCCGCGACCCACAGCCACGTCCGCCGCCGGCTTGTCATCGGAACTGCCGCGCCGGCGTTGTGGCCCGCACCCGTTCGTCGAGGTCTGCGACGATCCGATATCCCTCCGGGGTCGCGGGCAGCTCGCCGTAGCTGACGTCGTTGAATGTCTCGGCGGCCCGGAACAACTCACCGGCCAGGCCCGGTAGCGCCGTACCGGCATCGCGGGCCAACTCGGTGGCGGTACGGCCCGTGGCGGGATGCAAGACGCCGGTCTCCTCGAGTTGGCGGGCCACCGCCCGCAGTCGGTGCCGGATCGCCTCGACCCAATCCCCCGCTGCGGCGTGCCGTTGCGCAGCGGCGCGGTGTTCGGCGGCGCTGAGTTGTGTTGCGCCGTACAACGGGTCGCCGCGGCGGCCGTCGTGCAGCATCCGGCGGCTGACGTGGACGGCAGTCACCACGGCCGCCGCGAGGACGATCAGCAACAGGCTGATGGTGAACCACCCGCCTGGCAACTCCGCACCCTTGAGCACCAGCCGCCGTACCAGCGTCTCGATGAAGTCGAGGAACTGTTGTTTGGGTGACGGCCGCGGGTACATCGGTTTTGCCAGCTCGCGTTCGGCCGCCTCGCGGGCGGCTTCGCGGTCGACGTCGACGGTGGGCACCGGAGAATCCTTACCCCGGGGGCCGGGTCAGCCAGAGGTTGTCGGTCCACCCGGCGCCGTACGGCCCACCGGTTGCGCCGGTGCGCAGCACCAGGTCGAACGCCTCGCCCCGGATACGGCGGTCGGTGTACAGCAGTACCGACACCCCGGCGCTGAACGGCAGCACGATGATCTGACCGAGCGTCGTTCCGATCCGGGAGAACAGGCTCAACTGTGCACCGCCGGTCAGGGCGTCGGTGCCATGGGTGACGATCATCCCGAAGATGTTGAAGGGAAACGCCACTGCGCTGCTGATCAGGGAGACGATCAACGCGGTCAGCGCCATGATGCCCAGCACCCGCCAGAAACTGTTGCGTACCAAGTAGAACGAGCGGCGCATCGCTTCGAACACGGGTTGGCGCTCCAGCACGATCACTGTTGGCGCGAAGACCAGCACGGTGTAGCCGTAGGCCAATGCTGCGATCAGCGCCGGTACCAGCGGCACAGCGATCAACACTGCGGCGCCGGTGCCGCCGGCCCCGGCGGCGAAGGTGACCAAGGCGGCCGCGAAGCCACACAGCACCGCCGCGGCCAGGCCGATCAGGGCGGTCAGGCCGATCAGCGGACCGAAGCGGTCGCGCACGCTCGCCCAGGCTTCGGCGATGGTGATCGGCGACCCGAACACCGCGCGACCGACCACGACGGTCAGCAGTCCGGTCAGCACGATGGTGCCCAGGGCGGTCACGATGGCCGCGCCGACAGAACCGGTCAGCCACGCCGCCACGTCGCCGCCGGACAGCTCCGAGGACGACCTTCCCGGGCCCGACGGGCCGAGCGCCGACAGTAGGCCGAACAGGGCGATCCCGCTGATGATCTGGGTGGCCACCACGACCACGGCGGTGAGCCCGAGCACGGTCTTGGGGTTGGCCCGGATGTAGCCGACGGCGCCGTTGTAGATGTCGGTGAGGCTCAGTGGGCGCAGGGGAATGATGCCGGGCTTGAGTTCCGGCTGCGGATAGCCCTGCGGGGGGCCGTATCCCGGCGGCGGCCCGTAGCCGGGTGGGGGGCCATAGCCCGGAGCCGGGGGACCATAGCCGACCGGCGGTGGGCCGTAGCCGGGCGGGGGTGGGCCGTAACCCGGCGCTGACGGTCCGTAGCCGGGCGGGGGGCCGTAGCCGGGCGGCGGACCGTAGCCCGGAGGTGGCGGGCCGTAGCCCGGAGGTGGCGGGCCGTAGCCGGGAGGCGGAAAACCGGGTCCGGGGTAGCCGGGCGGAGGCGGATTCACCATGTGGCTGAGCGTAGCGTTATGGGGCATGGCGGAACTCAAATCCCAGTTGCGTACCGATCTGACGGCGTCGATGAAGGCGCAGGACAAGCTGCGCACCGCAACCCTGCGAATGTTGTTGGCCGCGATTCAAGCCGAAGAGGTCGCCGGCAAACAGGCCCGGGAACTGACCGACGAGGACGTCTTGAAGGTGCTGGCGCGCGAGGCCCGCAAACGTGCGGAGTCCGCGACCATCTACACCCAGAACGGCCGGGGCGACCTCGCCGCCGAAGAGCACGCCGAGGCCCGGATCATCGACGAGTACTTGCCTGCGCCGCTCAGCGACGCCGAACTGGCCGACGTCGTCGACACCGCGCTGGCGCAGGTCGCCGAGGCGATCGGGGAGCGGCCGCACATGAAGCACATGGGCCAGGTGATGAAGGCCGCCACCGCGATCGCCGCGGGCAAGGCCGACGGTTCGCGGCTGTCGGCCGCGGTCCGGGACCGGCTCTAGCGATTGACCGCGGCATCGGCGCCGATCAAGGCGGTAGCGCTCAAACCATTTTCGGGGCACAAGCCGTGATTGATGTAACCAGCACGGAGCACGCGAGCCCGGACGGGTCGCCATCGAGGCCGAATTTCGGTATCGATGTCGCCGAGTCGTCAACACCGCTCAGTCGTGGTTGAAATGTGCCGAAAGCGCAATCAGGATCGTCACGATGACGAGAATGACGATGATGGGAAGCGCCCACGGGAGTACCGCTTCGATCACCACACCAGCATAGGCCGGTTTCGGCTGGCGGTAGCGCGGCCGAGTGGAAGCACATGGGCCAGGTGATGAAGGCCGCCACCGCGGTCGCCGCGGTCCGCGACCGGCTCTAGGAACCGGTTGCCGGCAGCTGCCAGCCCGTCAGAGCGGCGATGAAGCTGTCGGGGTCGGTAACGCTGACGTAGAGAACGCGGACCGGCCTGTTGAACCAGCCGGCCGTCGGCGCTTTGCTCGGTTTGACAGCGTGGGTCAGCCGTATCTGGACCACGCCGTGCCGGGATCCGTTGACCAGCCAGCCATTACACGCCTGATGGACCCCCCAGCCCCACATGCGTTCCGGTGCCGGCCGGGCGGATTCGATGTTGTCCAAGGCGATGTCCATGGCGAAGGCCCATCCGCTGCGGACTTGCAGCAGACCGTCGGCCACCCGGATGCTGGCGCGCCCGGGCCCCAGGCCGAACACGGTCGCCAGCGGTCGATACCACCGGTCATAGCGCATCGGGAAGTCCACAGCAGACATTGTCTACGGCCAAGGAGGCTGGGGGACTGGTTTCGATACAACCAGTAACCGAAGGGCGTCCGCTATTCCGCCTGGCGGAAGTAGGGCTCAACCGTGCCGCTGAGCTTGACGACCATCGGATTTCCGCGGCGATCCTTGGCGGTAGGGACTTCCACACGCACCCAACCCTCGGCCACGTTGTATTCGTGCACGTTCGTTCTCTCGACGCCATTGAAGCGAATACCGACATCGCGGCGGAGAGTCTCTTCGTCATAGAAGGCGCTGCGCGGATCGATGGAGAGCTGATTCGGCGGAACGTCTGTGTTCGGATCCTCGGACAAGATGATGGCCTTCGTCGAATGCTGCGTGAAGTTCGTGGATTTGATTCGCTAAGAACCTACGCGACCAAGGCTGGCTGGATGAAATCACGGCCAACCCAGGTCACCGCGACATACGTCGCCCCCGACGAGAAAGGGCTCCGACTGGATTGACCAGTCAGAGCCCTCTACCTGCAACAACCTGAGTCGGGGTGGCGGGATTCGAACCCACGACCTCTTCGTCCCGAACGAAGCACGCTACCAAGCTGCGCCACACCCCGTGTGAAGCCACGACAGCGTATCGCACCGCGCGGCCGGTCACCCAAACGCCCAGTTCAGCCAACATCGAGGCCCAGCTCACTAGCTACCGAGAGCATGAAACGCCCCACATTCCGGCGTGTGGAGCTCGCAAACATAGGCGGACTTAGGCAGACTGACTAATAAGGTTTAGTGCAAAGGGAGTCGAATCATGACGCTGTTAGGCGGAGCGGTGTATGCCGGTTTCTTCGCTCTGGCTGCGGTGTGGCTGGTAGCCACCAACCCCGACGCAGCCGAAGAGCGGGCTCAGGCGAACGCGAACCGGCAGGACCTCTCGAACTCGGCCAGAACGGCCGCCGGGCCCGTCGGATCGAGCCCTTGCTGCGCCAGCCAGTCGTCGTTGTAATAGGTGTCGGCGTAGCGGTCGCCGCTGTCGGCCAGCACGGTGACCACCGACCCGCTGCGCCCGTCGGAAACCATCTCGGCCAGTAGCGCAAAGGCACCCCAGACATTGGTGCCGGTCGAGGCACCCACCCGACGGCCCAGGACCGCGCTGACGTGCCGCGCAGTGGCCACCGAGGCGGCGTCGAGCACCGCCATCATCCGGTCCACCACGTCGGGCAGGAACGACGGTTCCACCCGCGGCCGGCCGATGCCTTCGATCCGCGACGATTCCTCGACCACGACGTCGTAGCGGCACTGTGAGTAGGCCGGGTAGAAGGCCGAGTTCTCCGGGTCGACCACGCACAGCCGGGTGGCGTGCCGGCGATACCGGATGTAGCGGCCGATCGTCGCGCTGGTGCCGCCGGTGCCGGCCCCCACCACGATCCACTCCGGGATGGGGTGGGCTTCCTCGCGCATCTGGGAGTACATCGACTCCGCGATGTTGTTGTTGCCGCGCCAGTCGGTGGCGCGTTCGGCGTTGGTGAACTGGTCCAGGTAGTGCCCGCCGGTATCGGCGGCGATCCGCTCCGCTTCGGCGTAGACGTCGGCCGAATGCGCCACGAAATGGCAGCGCCCGCCCTGCGCCTCGATCAGCGCCACTTTCGACGCACTGGTCGAGGACGGCATGACCGCGACGAACGGTAGCCCCAGCAGGGCCGCGAAGTAGGCCTCGGACACCGCGGTGGACCCCGACGACGCCTCGACCACCGTGGTGCCCTCGGCGATTCGGCCGTTGCACAGCCCATAGAGGAACAGTGAGCGGGCCAGCCGGTGCTTGAGGCTGCCGGTGATGTGGGTGGTCTCGTCTTTGAGGTACAGCGCTACGTCGGCTTCGGCGGCCCACGCAGCGGGCAGCGGGTAACGCAGCAGATGGGTGTCGGCGCTGCGCCGTGCGTCGGCTTCGATCAGCCGGATCGCGTTGTCGGCCCAGCGCCGTGGATGCCCGTGGTCGGCGATCCGCCCAGTCAACGGGCCGACACGGAGGGCTGGGTCGAGCCGCGGATGAGCTGCGAATCGTCACCGCCGGTCGGGGCGGCCACCAGGGTCAGCAGGCTCGCCTCGGGGCGGCAGGCGAACCGCACCGGCGCGAATGGCGAGGTGCCGATGCCCGCCGAGACGTGCAGGCGCATGTGCGCACCCCACTGCGACGGTCCCTTCACCCGAGAGCGATCCAGTCCGCAGTTGGTCACCAGTGCGCCGTAGAACGGCACGCACAGCTGGCCGCCGTGGGTGTGACCGGCCATCACCAGCTGATACCCGTCGCCGGCGAATCGGTCGAGCACACGTGGCTCCGGCGAATGGGTCAACCCCAAGCGCAGATCGGCGGTCAGGTCGGACGGACCGGCGATGGTGTCGTAACGGTCCCGCTCGATGTGCGGGTCGTCGACGCCGGCCGCGGCGATCCGGTGTCCGGCCACGTCGAATTCGCGACGGTTGTGGGTCAGGTCCAGCCAGCCGCGCTCGGTGAAAGCCGCGCGCAGGTCCTGCCACGGCAGCGGAACGCCGTGGACCCGATGCGTCGGCTTGGTCAGGTACTTCGCCGGGTTCTTCAGCCGCGGTCCGAAGTAGTCGTTGCTGCCGAACACGAACACTCCCGGCACCGACAGCAGATCACCCAGGGCCTGCACCACCGCCGGCACCGCCTTCGGATGCGCGAGGTTGTCGCCGGTGTTGACCACCAAGTCCGGCTCCAGGCGCACCAGCTCCCGCAGCCAGGCCTGTTTGCGGCGTTGGCCGGGACGCATGTGGATGTCGCTGATGTGCAGTACCCGCAGCGGTGAGGAGCCGGGAGCCAGCACCGGCATCGTCGCCTCGCGCACCACGAACGCGTTGCGTTCGATGATCGCGCCATAGCCGATAGCGAGGGCCGCCGGCCCGAGCGCCGCCGAAGCGGCGACGACGGACCGGGTCAGAGCAGGTGAGGCAGCCATGGCGTTCAGACTACTGCGCCCGGACCGTGTGGCCGCGATTACGGCGGCGGCGCAGGGGGCGGCAGCAGCGGAATGGTGATCGGCGGCAAGCCGGGAATCTCCACCACCGTCGACCCGACCGGGCCCAGCGGCGGCAGGCCGTCCGGCGGCGGTGGCGGTGGCGGAGGGATGCCGTTGCTGACGTCGATGGTGATGATCGAACCGGGAATGGTCTGCCCACTCGGTGACGTACCGACGACGGCACCGGAACGGGCGCTGCTGTTGACCCAGTTCGGCTGGTCGGCGACCTGGAACCCGACTTCCTTGAGTCGCGCCCGGGCGGCGTCCACGTCCAGGCCGGTGACGCTGGGCACCCGTGAGTTGGGGCCGCCGTCGACGTACCGGGGTTCGGTCGGCGGCATGATGACGTCGCCGAAGTCGGTGGCGATCGGTTTCATTGCCGCAAACCAGGTCCGGGCCGGCTCGTTGCCGCCGTAGAGGTCGCCGTCTCCGCAGTGCCGCAGCGGAAACGAGCACAGGTCCGACGGTGAGCTGGAGTCGTCGAAGATGTAGTTGGCTGCGGCGTACCGGTTGGTGAAGCCCAGGAAACCCGACGAGCGGTGCGCCTCGGTGGTGCCGGTTTTGCCCGCCATCGGCAGATCCCAGCCCACCGAACCCGCGGCGGGCGCCGCGGTGCCGCCGCCTTGGATGTCCTTGCTCAAGGCGTTGGCCATGGTGTTCGCGAGCCCTTCGGGAACCACGCGCTCACAGGTCTCGGTGGTCACAGCCACCTCGTTGCCGTTGCGGTCGAAGACCTTGTCGATCGGGTTCGGCGGGCACCAGACGCCGCCGGAGGCCAAGGTGGCGGCAACGTTGGACAGCTCCAGCGCGTTGACCTCGATCGGGCCCAGGGTGAACGAGCCCAGGTTCTGTCGCTTGACGAAATCGGCCAGGCTCTCGTTGCTGTCCGGGTCGTAGTCGCGGGCGGTGCCCGGATCGGCGTAGGAACGCAGGCCCAGCTTGATCGCCATGTCCACGGTGCGGCCGACGCCGACCTGGGAGATCAGCTTCGCGAACGCGGTGTTGGGCGAGGTCGCCAGCGCGGTGGAGACGTTCATCGGCGACCGATAGGGGGCGACGTTGACCACGCACCAGGTCTCCTTGGGGCAGCCCTTGGCGCCGCCGGAGCCCATGCCCTTGGTCTGGAACCGGCCGGGGACTTCGAGATCGGCGCTGATCCCCATGCCCATCTCCAGTGCCGCTGCCACGGTGAACGTCTTGAAGATGGATCCGGCGCCGTCGCCGACCAGTGAGAACGGTTGCGGCCGCATGGTTTCGCCGAGGTCGGCGTTGAGCCCGTAGGTACGGTTGCTGGCCATGGCCAGCACCGGGTGTGCGTCGCTGCCGGGCTTGATCACGCTCATCACGCTGGCGATGCCCTGCACGTTGGGGTTGGCGAAGCTGTCGATCGCCTCTTTGATCGGCGCCTGCACGTCGGGGTCCAGTGTGGTGTGGATGACGTAGCCGCCGCGGGCTACCTGCTCCTTGCTGATCCCCGCGCGCGTCAGGTACTCCTGCACGTAGTCGCAGAAGAAGGCCCGGTCGCCGGCCGCGATGCAGCCCCGCGGCAGCTCGTTGGGCTGCGGCAGGATGCCCAGTGGCTCGGCCTTGGCCGCTCGCAGTGCGTCGGCCTCGCCGGGGATGTTTTCGATCATCGTGTCCAGCACCAGGTTCCGTCGCGCCAGTGCGCCCTCGGGATTGGTGTAGGGGTTCAGCGTGCTGGTCGACTGCACCATGCCGGCCAGCAGGGCCGACTGCTGCCAGTTGAGGTCTATGGCGTCGACACCGAAGTAGGTCTGGGCGGCGTCCTGGATGCCGAACGAGTTGTTGCCGAACGAGACCAGGTTCAGGTAGCGGGTCAGGATCTGCGGCTTGGTGAAGGTCCGGTCCAGGGTGAGCGCCATCCGGATCTCGCGGAGCTTGCGCGCGGGGGTGGTCTCGATCGCGGCGCGCTTCTCGGCATCGGTCTGGGCCAGTACCAGCAGTTGGTAGTTCTTGATGTACTGCTGCTCCAGTGTCGACCCGCCGCGAGTGTCGATGTCCCCGGAGGCGTAGCCGGCCAGCCCGGTCAGCGTCCCCTTCCAGTCCACCCCGCTGTGCTCGGCGAACCGCTTGTCCTCGATGGAGACGATCGCCAGCTTCATCGTGTCGGCGATCTTGTCGCTGGGCACCTCGAACCGGCGCTGCGAGTACAGCCACGCGATCGTGTTGCCCTTGGCGTCGACCATCGTCGACACCGCGGGCACGTCACCGCTGACCAGCTGGGCCGATCCGTTGGCCACCACGTCGGAGGCGCGGTTGGACATCAGGCCGACACCGCCGGCGACGGGGAACAGCAGCGCCGCGAGCAGTACGGCGGCGAGCAGACAACACCCGGCCAGTTTGAGCACAGTAGGGCCGGTCGGGGGGCGCTCCGACATGGCTACACACTAGCGGTGGTCGCAAGCGCGGCTGAGCCGGGCGATGGGGGCGGCTCCCGCTTGCGGGGGACGGGCCACCGCCGTCAACCCAGCCCCGGGGGCAGGCGGGCGCTCGCCGAAGACGCCGAACACCGTGGGCGCCCCGGGCCGATTTAACTGACATAGGCGTCAAAAACTGTCGTGTTCAGGCAAGGCTTTGCTGCTGACCGCGGCGCAGATCATGATCGGACGGCACGGTTGTCCCAAAAATGTGCCGATCAACCTGTTGCGCAGACAGCACCTGACCACCTAACTTGGACATCAAGTGCGATTCAGGTAACACTGATGACACGATGTGGCGTAGATCGCAATGTTGGATCGCGTCGATGTTGAATAGGTGGCTGCCGGGGCGGCCGGGACGGAGGATCGTCAGTGTCTGTTACGGGGACAGCGGTTCATAACGCCAGCATGCCAACGGATTCATCCCAACCCCCCCGAACCGTCCTGCGCGGCGTGCAGGACGAGGGGCGAATCGCCTGGGTTTCCAAGGCCGTATGCCGCGGTGCGGATCCCGACGAACTCTTCGTACGTGGTGCGGCACAACGCAAAGCGGCAGTGATCTGCCGGCACTGCCCGGTTGTGCTCGAGTGTTTGGCCGACGCCCTCGACAACCGGGTCGAGTTCGGTGTGTGGGGCGGCATGACCGAGCGGCAGCGCCGAGCACTGCTCAAGCAGCACCCCGAGGTGACCTCCTGGGGCGAGTACTTCGCAGCTCAGCGCAAGCAGCGTGACGCCGGCTGACGCCCGGCTGAGTCCCTCTTCGCTTCTACTTCTACTTCTTCGCCGTCAGCTGATCGGCGATCGCGCCGAGCGCCTCCAGATCGGAGACGTCGAACGGCAGTGACGGCACCCCCACGATGGGAACCCGCGGGTTGGCCCGGGTGAAACGCGACAGCAGTCGGATTTCACGCTTGGCGGTAGCGCCGCGTTCGGCGTGAATCTGCAGCGCCGCGGTGGTGAGCGACTTCGTCCCCTCGGGCAGCGACGCGCTGACCTCGGGCTCCTGCAGCGTCTCGATCGCGTCGATGGCGCGCTCGATGGGCAGGTCGCACAGCATCGGATGGGTGCGGTTGAGGATCAGCCCCGCCAGCGGCATGTGCTCTTGGGAGAGCCGGTCGACGAAGAACGACGCCTCCCGCAACGCGTCAGGTTCGGCCGCCGACACCACTACGAACTGGGTGCCGCGGCGCTTGAGCAGGTCATAGGTGCGGTCGGCCTTCTCCCGGAAGCCGCCGAAGGTGGCGTCGAGGGACTGCACGAAATTCGCTGCGTCGGAAAGCATTTGCGAACCCAGCACGGTCGACAGGGCTTTCATCGCCAGACCGACAGCGCCGGCGACCAGTTTGCCGATGCCCCGGCCGGGGCCCAGCAGCAGCTTCCACAGCCGGCTGTCCATGAAGCTGCCCAGCCGCTTGGGTGCGTCCAGGAAGTCCAGGGCGTTGCGCGACGGCGGGGTGTCGACGACCACCAGGTCCCAGCGGTCCTCGCTCAGCAACTGGCCGAGTTTCTCCATCGCCATGTACTCCTGCGTGCCGGAGAGCGAGGTGGCCACCGTTTGGTAGAACTGGTTGCCCAGGATCGCCTCGGCCCGCTCCGGGCCGGAGTACTGCGTCACCATCTCGTCGAAGGTGCGGCGCATGTCGAGCATCATCGCGTACAGCTGACCAGGTACTTCCGCAGGCAGCGTCACCTGCTGCGGGTTGTTGCCCAGGTCGTCGATGCCCAGCGCCTGCGCCAGCCGGCGGGCCGGGTCGATGGTCAGCACCACCACGGTGCGGCCGTATTCGGCGGCCCGCAGCGCCATCGACGCGGCGGTGGTGGTCTTGCCGACGCCGCCGGCGCCGCAGCACACCACCACACGGTTGGAGGTGTCGGCCAGGATGGCCGCCAAGTCCAGCGCCAGCGGCTTGCCGGTCGTATCGGGTGTCATCGAACCCCCTGTTGGCCGAGAACTTCGGAGAGCTCATAGAGGCTGCCGAGGTCGACCCCGTCGGTGATCGTCGGCAGATGCAGGCGCGGCACGTCCAACTGCTGCAGCTGCTCGGCCGTTTCGGTCCGGGCGCTGATGCGGGTGGCGTGCTGGATGGTTTCGGTCAGCAGGCCGGCGAAGTCGTCGTCGGTCAGCGTGATCCCCGCCGCGGCCAGTCCGCTGCGAAGCGCGTCGGCGTCGACGACGCCTTCGGCTGCCTTGGCCAGATCGGCGGGATCCAGGTGTGCGGGGATGTCGCGGTTGACGATCACGCTGCCGATCGGCAGGTCCAGCGCCCGCAGCTCGTCGATGGCCTCCAGGGTCTCCTGCATCGGCAGGGCCTCCAGCAGCGTCACCAGGTGAATGGCCGTCTGATCGGAGTGCAGCAGCTTCACCACGCCGTCGGCCTGGGAGTGCACCGGGCCGCCCTTGGCCAGCTGCGACACCGCCTTGGTGACGTCGAGGAATCGGGAGATCCGGCCGGTCGGCGGCGCGTCCACCACGATCGCGTCGTAGACCGGCTTGTTGTTCTTGTCGGTCTGGATCACGTGGTACTTGATCTTGCCGGTGAGGATGACGTCGCGCAGGCCGGGCGCGATGGTGGTCGCGAACTCGACCGCCCCGACGCGCCGCATCGCCCGCCCGGCGATCCCCAGGTTGTAGAACAGGTCGAGGTATTCCAGGAAGGCGGCCTCGATGTCCATCGCCAGCGCGTCGACCTGCCCACCGCCCTCGGCGGTCGCGACCTTGAGTGGGGTGATAGGCAGCGGCGGTACGTCGAAGAGCTGCGCAATGCCTTGGCGCTCTTCGACTTCCACCAGTAGGACCCGACGTCCGCCGGCCGCCAGCGACAACGCCAACGCGGCGGCCACGGTCGATTTGCCGGTACCGCCCTTGCCGGTCACGAAATGCAGCCGGGCCTTCGTCAATCGCGAAGGCCAGCCGAGAGCAGGCTCGCTGCTGGATGTGGCTGTCACCACTGCATGCTAACCAAACGCTTGGACGTCCTAGCGATAAGCTCGCTCCCATGAGTGAACGCACGGTCTGGGAGTACGCCACGGTCCCCTTGATCACGCACGCCACCAAGCAGATCCTCGACCAGTGGGGCGAAGACGGCTGGGAGCTGGTCTCGGTGCTGCCGGGGCCGTCCGGTGAGCAGCTCATCGCCTTCCTGAAGCGCCCGAAATGAGCTGGCGGGCCCGGCTGACCGAGCTCGGGATCGAGCTGCCCGACGTGGTGGCGCCGCTGGCGGCCTACGTGCCGGCAGTTCGCACCGGCAACCTCGTCTACACCTCCGGTCAGCTGCCGATGCAGTCCGGGGCGTTGCCGCACACCGGCAAGGTCGGTGCGCAGGTCAGCCCGGAGGAGGGCCACGCGCTGGCGCGGATCTGCGCTCTCAACGCGCTGGCCGCCGTGGATGCCCTGGTCGGGCTCGACGCGGTGGCCCGAGTGGTCAAGGTGGTCGGATTCGTCGCGTCGGCGCCGAACTTCAACGGGCAGCCCGCCGTGATCAACGGGGCCTCCGAGCTGCTGGGTGAGGTGTTCGGCGACGCCGGCAAGCATGCCCGCTCGGCGGTCGGCGTCTCCGAGCTGCCGCTGGATGCCCCGGTGGAGGTCGAACTGATCGTCGAGCTGAAGGCCGCGGCGGAGTAGTCGAGCGGTGTCCGCCAGTCACCCCGCCTACGGTCGGTTGCGGCCGGTCACCCAGACCGCGTCGGTGCTGTTGGCCGACAACCCGGGCTTGATGACGCTGGAGGGCACCAACACCTGGGTGTTGCGTGGCCCGGGCAGCGACGAGGTGGTGATCGTCGATCCGGGGCCCGACGACGACCAGCACATCGGCCGGTTGGCCGAGGTCGGCAAGATCGCCCTGGTGCTGATCAGTCACCGGCACTTCGATCACACCGACGGCATCGACAAGCTGGCCGACGCGGTCGGTGTGCCGGTGCACTCGGCGGGCAGCGGATTTCAGCGCCGGCTCGGCGGCGGCCTGGCCGACGGTCAGGTGATCGACGCAGCCGGACTGCGCATCAAGGTTTTCGCCACCCCCGGCCACACCGCGGACTCGCTGTCGTTCGTGCTGGATGACGCCGTCCTGACCGCCGACACCGTGCTGGGCCGCGGCACCACCGTCATCGATACCGAAGACGGCGACCTGACGCACTACCTGGACTCGCTGCGGCGCCTCCGCGGTTTGGGTGGGCGCACGGTGCTGCCCGGGCATGGGCCGGAGCTGCCCAACATCGAGGCGGTGGCCACCGGCTATTTGGAGCATCGCGAACAGCGGCTCGACCAGGTGCGCTCGGCGCTGGCCGCGCTGGGTGAGGACGCGACCGCCCGTCAGGTGGTCGAACACGTCTACACCGACGTCGACGAAGAGCTGTGGGGTGCCGCCGAATGGTCAGTGCAGGCCCAGCTGGACTACCTGCGGGGCTGACTCACCGCCGCGAGCCTGTAGTTAACGCGGGAAAGTGCGAGCAGCGGCCACGCTAACTACAGGCTCGGCGAGCAGGTACCTAGCGCGCCCGGCGGGCCAGCCGCTCGGAGTCGGAGATCAGCACGCTCTTGCCCTCGAGCCGGATCCAGCCGCGGTGGGCGAAGTCGGCCAGTGCCTTGTTCACGGTCTCCCGCGAGGCCCCGACCAGCTGGGCGATCTCTTCCTGGGTCAGGTCGTGGGTGACCCGCAGGGCCCCGCCTTCCTGGGTGCCGAACCGTTGCGCCAGCTGCAGCAGCTGCTTGGCGACCCGGCCAGGCACGTCGGTGAAGATCAGATCGGCCAGGTTGTTGTTGGTGCGACGCAACCGGCGGGCCAGCACCCGCAGCAGCTGCTCGGCGATCTCGGGCCGATCGGAGATCCACGACCGCAGGGCGTCACGGTCCATCGAGACCGCGCGCACCTCGGTGATGGTGGTCGCGCTCGAGGTCCGGGGGCCCGGGTCGAAGATCGACAGCTCACCGAACATGTCCGAGGGGCCCATGATGGTCAGGAGGTTCTCCCGGCCGTCGGGAGACCGTCGGCCGATCTTCACTTTCCCGGAGACGATGATGTACAGCCGGTCGCCGGGCTCTCCCTCGGCGAACACGGTGTGTCCGCGCGGAAAGTCCACGGGCTGAAGCTGCTTGGTCAGCGCGGCTACGGCGCTGGGCTCAACTCCCTGGAAGATTCCGGCCCTCGCCAGGATCTCGTCCACGATGCCCCTTAGATGTTTTTGATGAAGGTTTGAAATCGTAAGTGCGGGCCGCTACCCGGCCAGCCACCTGAGTCTAGAGCCACGCGTCAAGCGAGATTACAACGCTATACACGGTTGGCATGCCGATTCGGAGGAAACTGCGGATTGGCCTTCTGCTCCTGGCTCAGCCCCGTTTCGATGCGTTCCAGCCCGACTGCTGACAGCATCAGCAGCGTCGGGATGGCGGTGATCAGCAACCAGGACACAAGTCGTCAGTAAACATGGGCAAGATCTCGTTGGGGTCACAAATTAGTACCCTGTCGGAGGTGACAGTGGACAAAGCCTCCCGCGGGGCGCGGACGGAGACCCGGACCGGACTGGTCCGGCGTGCTCGTCGGATGAATCGGACTCTGGCGCAGGCCTTTCCCGACGCCCACTGCGAGTTGGACTTCACCACGCCGCTGGAGCTGGCCGTCGCGACGGTGCTGTCGGCCCAATGCACGGACGTGCGGGTGAACCTGACGACGCCGGCGTTGTTCGCCCGGTATCCGACGGCGCTGGACTACGCCCAGGCCGACCGCACCGAGCTGGAAGAGCTCATTCGGCCCACCGGCTTCTACCGCAACAAGGCGTCTTCCCTGATCAACCTCGGCCAGATGCTGGTCGAACGCTTCGACGGGGAACTGCCCGACACCATGGAAGAGCTGGTGCGCCTGCCCGGAGTGGGCCGCAAGACCGCCAACGTGATTCTGGGCAATGCGTTCGGGGTCCCGGGCATCACTGTCGACACCCACTTCGGCCGGCTGGTGCGGCGCTGGGCCTGGACCAGCGAGGAAGACCCGGTCAAGGTCGAGCATGCGGTTGGTGAGCTCATCGAGCGCAAGGAATGGACGTTGCTGTCCCACCGGGTGATTTTTCACGGCCGACGGGTCTGTCACTCCCGCAAACCGGCCTGCGGAGTGTGCGTGCTGGCCAAGGACTGCCCGTCGTTCGGGATCGGGCCTACCGCCCCGATGGAGGCCGCTGCGTTGGTCAAAGGCCCCGAAACCGAGCATCTGCTGGCTTTGGCCGGGTTGTAGGGGTCCCTGGATCAGATGGCGCCGATGAGCGGGTCGCGAGGATGGACCCTGACCGGGATAGCGGTCCTGGCGGTGGTGGCCGCGCTGCTCACTGGGCTGGTGACCGAACTGCGCCGTGAGCCGACCGCCGTGCGGGCCGACCCGCATCGATCCAGCACAGCCGTGGCCGCCGGCGCGGACCTGACCTCGCTGCGGCAGCGCGCCGACCTGCCGCCCTGTCAGGTGGGGCCGGGAGACACCGGGCCGAGCGCCCTGCGCGGCGTGACCGTCGAGTGTGCCGCCGACGGTTCGCCCGTCGACGTGGCTGCGATGTTCGCCGGCCGCAAGGTGGTGCTCAATCTGTGGGCGTACTGGTGCGGGCCCTGCCGCGACGAATTGCGGGCGTTCGCCGAATACCAGCGCCGGGTCGGGCCGACCGTGACGGTGGTGACGGTGCACCAAGACGACAACCAAGCGGCGGGCTTGGCCCTGCTGGCCGAACTGGGCGTGCGGCTGCCCACCCTGCAAGACGGCCGCCGGCAGCTTGCGGCGGCGCTGCGGGTGCCCAATGTGATGCCCGCGACTGTGGTGCTGGCCGCGGACGGTAGCGTTGCCCGCATCCTGCCGCAGCCCTTCGCCAATGCCGAAGAGATCGCCGCTGCCGTCGAGAACAGCGGCCGCTGATGTGGGGCGATCAGGATCCGGCACGCAAGGGAGGCGCGGTGAGCGCTGGCGAGTCCCAGTCGTGGGCCCCGTCGCGCGCCCCGTCTTGGCTCCGCCCGCTCGTCGACAACGTCGAGAAGGTGCCGACGGCCTACCTGCACCGGCTGCCCGCCGATGTTCGCGCGATGATCACGGCGGCCAACGCCAAGGCCAGCGTCACCGGTCGCGGGCGCGACGCGGCCGTACTGGTGCTGTTCTCCGGGCCGCCGGGAGGCCCACCGGAGGCGATATCGGAATCGGCTGACCTGCTGGTCACGGTGCGGGCCTCGACGCTGCGCCACCATGCCGGCCAGGCCGCGTTTCCGGGTGGGGCAGTCGATCCCGGCGACGACGGGCCGGTTGCCACGGCGCTGCGGGAGGCCAACGAGGAGACCGGAATCGACCCGGTCCGGGTGCATCCGTTGGTCACGATGGACAAGATCTTCATCGCCCCCTCGGGATTCCAGGTGGTGCCGGTGCTGGCGTACTCCGAGGATCCTGGGCCGGTGACCGCGGTGGACCCCGGCGAGACCGCTATCGTCGCTCGCGTTCCAGTCCGGGCATTCATCAACCCGGAGAACCGGTTGATGGTTTACCGTGATGCGCGCAGTCGGCGATGGGCCATGCCGGCGTTCCGGCTCAATCAGATGCTGGTCTGGGGATTCACCGCCCAGGTGATCTCGGCGATGCTGGATGTGGCCGGCTGGGCACAGCCCTGGGACACCAGCGAGGTGCTTGGGCTGGACGAGGCCATGGCGCAGGTTGGAGGAGAAGGCGAGATATGACGTCGTCGCAGTGGCTGGACATCGCCGTCCTGGCGATCGCCTTCGTTGCCGCAGTGTCTGGCTGGCGCTCCGGCGCGCTGGGCTCCCTGCTCTCTTTCGTCGGTGTTGCGTTGGGGGCCATGGCCGGCGTGCTGCTGGCCCCGCACCTGATCGAGAGCGTCTCGGGTGCTCGGCTGAAACTGTTCGCCGCACTGTTTCTGATCCTGGCCATGGTCGTCATCGGTGAGGTCGCCGGCGTGGTGCTGGGGCGGGCGGTGCGCGGGGCGATCCGCAGCCCGGGTGTCCGGGGAGTCGACTCCGTGGTGGGCGTGGTGTTGCAGCTGGGCGTGGTGCTGATCGCGGCCTGGTTGCTGGCCACCCCCCTGACCGCGTCCGATCAGCCGAACCTGGCTGCTGCCGTCAATGATTCACGCGTGCTGCGTCAGGTCGACGACCTCGCGCCGCGTTGGCTCAAGAACGTGCCTCGGCGGCTATCGGCGGTGCTCGACGACTCCGGGCTGCCCGCCGTGTTGGAGCCCTTCAATCGCGCCCCGATCGCTGCGGTGGATGCGCCGGACCCGGAACTGGCTGCGAGCCCGGTCGTGGAAGCCACTGCGCCGAGTGTGCTGCGGATCCGCGGCGTGGCGCCCAACTGCCAGAAAGTGTTGGAGGGCACCGGATTCGTCATCTCACCTACTCGGGTGATGACGAACGCGCACGTGGTGGCCGGTTCGGACAGCGTCACCGTGGAAAGCGGCACCAAGTCGTACGAGGCCACGGTGATCTCCTTCGACCCCAAGGAAGACATCTCCATACTGGCGGTGCCCGATCTGCCGCTGCCGCCGTTGGCGTTCGCCTCCTCGCCCGCCCAGGCTGACACCGACGCACTGGTGCTGGGCTACCCCGGCGGCGGCGTCTTCGAGGCCACCCCGGCGCGAATCCGCGACGTGATCAATCTCGAGGGCCCCGACATCTACCGCAACACGACCGTCACCCGCCGGGTGTACACCATCAGAGGCACTGTGCAGCAAGGCAATTCCGGTGGTCCCATGATCGATATGGACGGTCGGGTGATCGGCGTGGTGTTCGGTGCCGCGGTCGACGACGCCGACACCGGGTTCGTGATGACCGCCGAGGAGGTGGCGGGTCAACTCGCCCGCATCGGCGACACCCAGCCGGTCTCGACACAGACCTGTGTCGGGGGAGAGTGATCAGGCGAGAAACCGCAGCAGGTGCTCGTTGACCACCTCGGGCGCCTCTTCGTGAGCGAAGTGCCCCGCGCCGGGCACCGACACGTACTGCCCGTGGGGCGCGTACTGCCGGGTCTTGTTGACCGGGTCGGCCAGCACATAGGGGTCGTTCGCACCACGTAGGTGTAGCAGGGGAATGTTCAGCGTGCGCAGGTCCAGCGCCTTCATGAACCGCCGGCCCTCGGCGCGGAGCTGACTGCGCACCGCCCAGCGCTGGTACTCCAGCGCGCAGTGCGCCGCCGACGGAATCTGTACCGCGGTGCGCAGGTGCCCGATGGTTTCGGCGAAATCCTGACTCGCCTGCCAGCTCGCGCCGGCCCGACTGCGCACCAGTCGCTCGAGCTCGGCTCCGCCTCGGCGGGTCAGGGAGCGCTCCGGCCAGAACGGCACCTGGTAGCGCAGCAACCACGGCAACAGCGCTCGGCCCTGATCGGCATGGGTCAGCGCCGAGTGACGCAACGCCGCCGGATGCGGTGAGCTGACCACGGCGATATCGCGCACCAGGCGGGGGTGCAGCAGCGCGGTGGCCCAACACACCAGGCCCCCGTCGGCGTGGCCGACCAGGGTCGCCGAGGAGTGCCCCAGGGCGCGGATCAGCCCGGCCGTGTCACCGGCGAGGGTCCAGCCGTCGTAGCCGCGGGGAGGCTTGTCGCTACCCCCGTAGCCGCGCAGGTCGACTGCGACGACCCGGGCATCGTCGCTCAGCCCGCGCAACTGATGACGCCAGGTCCACCAGAACGAGCCGAACCCGTGCAGCAGCATCACCAGCGGCCGTGAGGTCGGCGGGGCGTCGGCGGCGTTGGCCGTGTCCTTGCCGACCGTTGTCGCCTCGACGACATGGAAGCGAATGCCGTTGGCGTGGATGTCCCAGTGTCGCCACGGCCCGTCGATGCGGGTGATCGACGGATCCGGTGGCGGCACTACCAGCCCGAGGGATCGGTGGTCGGCCCGCCGTCGGGCGAGCCCGCCGGTGACGCCGACGAGCCGTGCAGGCGGTCCGGGTCGGGGCGAAGCGCATCGCGGGTCTCACGCACCGATTCGATCGTTTGGCGCGGCCCGCGGATACGGCGCACCCGTAGGAAGCCAAGCAGCGCCAGGGCCACCGTCACCACCAGCATGATCCCGAACACGATCAGGTAGGCCGCCCAGTCCTGCAGCCACATGTTGAGCAGCTCGGCGACGAAGAAGAAGAAAAAGAAGGTGGAGTAGAACAGCACGACCAGGGCCGCGATGAAGAAAATGCTGCCGGTCAGGCCCTTCTTGACGTCCCGGGTGATCTCGGCGCGGGCCAGCTCGACCTCCGCGCGCACCAGCGTCGACATCTGCGCCGTGGCGTCCTTGACCAGCTCGCCCAGGGATGGGTCGGCGGGCAGCGCGTGCGGGTCGGCCAGCGGGATGGTCGCCAAGGTGTTGGGCACGCCGTTGCGGTCCGCCCTAGCTGCGGCGCGTGATGCATTCCTGCGGTCGCCCTTGCTCACTGGCTGTCCTCCCGTTCGCCGTCGTCGCGGCTTAATGTTGCCATGCGGTAGCCGACCCGACGAGTGACCCCGGAAAGCTGCGGCAGATCGCGAGCCACCGCGCCCCCGACGGCGCTGGCCCGCGGCGCGCCCAGCCCCGCCACGTCACCTACCGCCGTTAGGCTGTTTCTCTACCACCGGGGGTGGAGTTGATCGACGGGAGAACCGCTGTGCAGATCGCACACCGCTGGTCGTTGCGTGCCGCGACGGTGCTGTTGGCCTGGGTGACCTGTGCCGGCTTGTTCACAGTCGCCGCACCGGCGGGCCGGGTAGCCGCCGACGACAAGGTGGTGATGGGCGGCGGCGCGGGCATCGTGGTCGACGAGGACACGCTGTGCACCCTGACCTCGATCGGCCACGACAAGACCGGTGCGCTGATCGGTTTCACCTCGGCACACTGCGGCGGGCCCGGCGCGCTGGTGGCCGCCGAGGGCTCCGAGGGCAACGGCACGATCGGCCACATGGTCGCCGGCAACGACGGCCTGGACTACGCCGTGATCGAGTTCGACCCCAACAAGGTGACGCCGGTGCCCAACTTCGGCGGCTTCGTGATCGGCGGCATCGGGCCGGACCCCATGTTCGGTCAGATCGCCTGCAAGCAAGGCCGCACCACCGGCAACTCCTGCGGCGTCACCTGGGGGCCGGGCCAAGACCCGGGCACCATTGTGATGCAGGTGTGCGGGCGGCCTGGTGACTCCGGCGGGCCGGTCGTGGTGAACAACATGTTGGTCGGCATGATCCACGGTGCGTTCAGCGATGCGTTGCCGACGTGCGTGGTCAAGTACATCCCGTTGCACACACCCGCGGTCGTGGTGTCGATCAACGCCGTGCTGGGCGACATCAACGCCAACGACCGGCCGGGCGCGGGCTTCGTCCCGATCGGCTAGGCGATCGCAAGCGCGGCGGGTCGCCTATCGGCTCAGTCGGCCGCCCGGATCGCGTCGAACACGCTGGGGTCCACCAGGGTTGAGGTATCGCCCAGTTCGCGGCCGTCGGCGATGTCGCGCAGGAGCCGGCGCATGATCTTGCCGCTGCGGGTCTTGGGCAGCTCCGGGACGATGTGGACGTTACGGGGCTTGGCGATCGGGGAGATCTCCACGGTGACCCGCTCGCGCAGGTCGTCCACGATCGTGCCGCCCACGTGGCTGTGGGATGCCGCCAGTACCACGAATGCGCAGATCCGTTGGCCGGTCTGCTCATCGATGGCGCCGACGACGGCGGCCTCGGCCACCGCTTCGTGACCGACCAGAGCGGACTCCACCTCGGCGGTGGAGATGCGGTGCCCGGAGACGTTCATCACGTCGTCGATCCGGCCCAGCACCCAGATGTCGCCGTCGGCGTCGTAGCGGGCGCCGTCGCCGGCGAAGTACCAGCCCTGCTCGGCGAAGCGTGACCAGTAGGTCTCGATGAAACGCTCCGAGTCACCCCAGATCCCGCGGGTCATCGACGGCCACGGCTGATCGATGACCAGGTAGCCCGAAACCGGTTCCCCGGCAGCGTCATCCGGAGACAGCAGGTCGCCGTGATCGTCGACGATGCGAGCGGAAATCCCGGGCAGCGGGGTCATCGCGGCACCCGGCTTGGCCGCGGCCACACCGGGCAGCGGGGTGATCATGGCAGCGCCGGTCTCCGTCTGCCACCAGGTGTCGACCACCGGGACGGCGTCCGCGCCGATCACACGTCGGTACCAGCGCCAGGCCTCCGGGTTGATCGGTTCACCGACTGAACCCAACAGTCGCAGACTGGTCAGGTCGTGGGCGTCGGGGACCTCGCGGCCCCATTTCATGAACGTGCGGATCAACGTGGGCGCGGTGTAATAGATGGTCACGCCGTACTTTTCGATGATCTGGAAGTGCCGGTGCTGGTCCGGGAAGTCCGGGGTCCCCTCGTAGATTACTTCGGTGGCGCCGTTGGCCAGCGGCCCGTATACCGAGTAGGTGTGGCCGGTGACCCAGCCGACGTCGGCGGTGCACCAGAAGACGTCGGAGGCGGCCTTGAGGTCGAAGACGTAGTGGTGGGTGTAGGCCGCCTGCGTCAGATAACCGCCACTGGTGTGCACGATGCCCTTGGGCTTGCCCGTGGTCCCCGACGTGTACAGCAGGAACAGCGGCTGCTCGGCTTCGAACGCGTCGGGGGTGTGCTGCGGTGCGGCCGGATCCACCACCTCGTGCCACCACAGGTCGCGGTCGGGGTCCCAGGCCACTTCGTCACCGGTGCGGCGCACCACCAGCACGTGCTCGACACTGCTTTTCTCCGGGGCTGTGCCTAAAGCCTCGTCGACGGCAGGTTTGAGCGGCGCCGGCTGGCCGCGGCGGAACTGCCCGTCGGAGGTGATGACCACCTTCGCCTGCGCGTCGTCGATGCGGGAACGCAGCGCGTGCGCGGAGAACCCGGCGAACACCACCGTGTGCAAAACGCCCAGCCGCGCGCACGCCAGCATCGCGATGACCGCCTCGGGGATCATCGGCAGGTAGATCGCCACCCGGTCACCGGCCACCAAGCCGAGCCCGGTCAGCGCGTTGGCCGCCCGGGAGACCTCGGCGAGCAGGTCCGCATAGGTGATGGTGCGGGCGTCGCCGTCCGGCTCGCCCTCCCAGTGGATCGCCACCCGGTCGCCGTGGCCGGCTTCGACATGGCGATCCACGCAGTTGTAGGCGACGTTGAGTTTGCCGTCGGCGAACCAGCGTGCGAACGGAGCGTCTGAGTAGTCGAGCACCTCGGTGAAGGGCGTTGCCCAGCTCAACCGGTTGGCCTGCTCGGCCCAGAAAGCGAGCCGATCGGATTCGGCTGCGCGGTACAACTCGGGACCCGCGTTGGCCTGGGCGACGAACTCGGCGGCGGGTGGGTACGACGGCGCTGAAGCGGCGGGTGTTGCGGTCACGGTCAGGAGCCTAATCACCTCGCCGGTAGTGTCACAGCCCGTGACCACTGCGGAGGATCCACTGGCCCCGTTAGCTGCGCTGCCCGGTGTCGCCGAGGCCAGTGAGCAGGTTCGCGACGAGCTGGCTCGGGTGCACCGGCACAAGACCAACATGCGGGGCTGGCCGGTCAGCGCCGCGGAGGCTTCGCTGCGGGCGGCCCGGGCGTCGTCGGTGCTCGACGGGGGCCCTGCGGCGGTGGACGCCGCCTCAACCTCCGATCCGGTGTTCGCCGGTGCCCTGCGGGTGGCCCAGGCTCTGGAAGGCGGCGAGACCACGCTGGTCGAGGTGTGGCGGCGTGCCCCGCTGCAGGCCTTGGCTCGGCTGCATGTGCTGGCCGCCGCGGACTTGGTCGAGGAGGAGCGCCTCGGGCGGCCGGAAGGCGGCGCGGCCGTCGGGCGCCGGCTGGAGATGCTGGCCGACCTGGCCACCGGCGGCACCTCGGTGGCCGCCCCGGTCTTCGCCGCGGTGGTGCACGGCGAACTACTGACGTTGGCGCCGTTCGGCAGCGCCGACGGTGTGGTGGCCCGCGGCGCGGCCCGGCTGGTCACCATCGCCAGCGGATTGGACCGTCACGGGCTGGGCGTCCCCGAGGTGACCTGGATGCGCAACGCCCGTGACTATCGACGGGCGGCGACGGAATTCGCGAGCGGTTCGGCGGAGGGTGTCACCGCCTGGCTGCTGCTGTGTTGCGGCGCGATGCGCACCGGTGCGCTCGATGCGCTGGGGATAGCTGAGGCGGGTCGCTAGGCCCCGATTCGGGCCGCTGGACGCGGACGCAGAACGAACGAAGCGGGCGGCGTGCCGAATGATTCGGCTCGCCGCCCGCTAGCACGGTACACGGTTACCAAGCGTCCAACTTGGGCTGCGTGGGTGGCCTCGGCGCTCCTGCGGTGTTCTTCGGCTGCAACCCCACCCAAAGGGCTGACAACACCGATCACGTTCCGCAATTACGCAGGCCCGCAACACTTCTGCCATCTTCGCGGCTGTGGCTCCGCGTGGGTACCGCTCTCCGTACTGGGAAGTGCGGTTCGGGAGGTCGATCCTTCTCTTCCGGGTCGACCCTGGCCTTACCGGCTTCCGTGCTTCCTTTGTACTACGTGACGCACGACACAGCAAGGGTCAATCGCATACCGCGTGTGTCGTGTCATCGGATTGTGATCAGCGATGTTTGCTGGAAGCGAGTTCAGGGCACCAGTCGGCGCAGCAGGGAGTAGGTCAGCGCGCCGGCGGCCAGTGCGCTGACGCCGACCGCGGCGGTGGTGGCCAGCGCGGCACCGGAGGGCGCCGGGATGCGGTCACGCAGCGACACCGGCCGCGAGAAGGTCAGCACCGGCCAGCCGTTGGCGATCGCCTCTTTGCGCAGCGCGCGGTCGGGGTTGACCGCCGATGGGTGTCCGACCACCTGCAGCATCGGTAGGTCGGTGATCGAGTCCGAGTAGGCGTAGCAGTGCTCCAGCGGGTAGCCCTCGCGGGCGGCCAGTTCGCGGATGGCCTGCACCTTGCCTTCGCCGTAGCAGTAGAACGCGATCTCGCCGGTGTACTTGCCGTCGGCGACGACCATCCGGGTCGCCATGGCGTGGGTGGCGCCCAGCGCCCGGGCGATGGGCGCCACGATCTCCTCCCCGGAGGCCGAGACCACCACCACGTCGCGGCCGCAGAGTTTGTGATCGGCGATCAGCTCGGCCGCCTCCGCGAAGATCAGCGGCGTGACGATGTCGTGCATCGTCTCGTTGACGATGGCCTTGATCTGTTCCACGTTCCAGCCGGTGCACATGTTGGTCAGGTGGGCGCGCATTCGCTCCATCTGATCGTGGTCGGCGCCGGACAACAGCATCAGGAATTGCGCGTAACTCGACTTGAGCACGGTACGACGGTTGATCAGTCCCTGATCCATAAAGGGTTTGCTGAAGGCCAGCGCGCTGGACTTGGCGATCACCGTCTGATCGAGGTCCAAGAAGGCGGCTGTGCGGGTTCGTGGAGCCCCGGAAGGGTCGCCAGATGCCGCAGGTGAGGTAGGCGGTGACTGCGGCTGCGGGGTGGGTGCGGACACCGCCACAGCATAGGTCCGGGAGGCCGACCAACCCGGTGCTACGGCAGAAAGAGCACTTCACACGTAGTGCGAGATTTGAGTCGCCATTCGATAGCAACACTCGCAAACACTTGCGCCGGACCACCCTGTCGTGTGTATAGTGGCATCACTCGGCTTATGCTGAGGGTGTATCGGCCCGACCCCCCGGGGTTGATACGCGACGACCTCCGCCTCCTCCCCCCCTGGCGGGGGTCGTCTTTTTTAACCGGTAATTTGTTCGCCGGAGCCCCCTCTCGCTGACTGGAACGTGTTACAGATCCGGCTTCTCATACCATTAGTTTGGTTTTTTCGATAACGCATTACTTCAAGTTATCCACAGTCGGGAATTTCATCCACACTTGGCGTGAATTGGCTGGCGTCGCGGGGTGTGCCGCACCACGGTGAGGCGGTGAGCACCGCCACCGGCCTGTTGGCCCTCGTCACCCAACCGGCATTACGCGACGAAGTGGACCGGGTGGCCGCGGCCGTGGGTGTCCGCGTGATTCACCTGGGCGCCGCCACACCGAACCGCAGGGCCTGGTCCGCTGCTGCCGCCGTAGTACTCGACGAGCAGGCTGCCGCCCGCTGCGGCCCGGCCCGGCTGCCGCGCCGCCCCCACGTCGTCGTGCTCACCACCGGCCGGCCCACCACCGTCGCCTGGCAAGCCGGCGTGGTCGTCGGGGCGCAACGGGTCCTCGCGCTGCCCGCCGAAGCTGACGAGCTGGTGGCCGAGCTGGCCGAAGCCGCCGAGTCGGTGCGGGATGGGGCGCGCCGCGGCGACGTCATCGCGGTGATCGGCGCACGTGGGGGAGCGGGCGCATCGTTGCTGGCAACGGCGCTGGCCCAGCAGGCCGGTGATGCGCTGTTGGTCGACCTGGACGCTTGGGGCGGCGGTATCGATCTGCTCGCCGGTACCGAGAACGCCGCCGGACTGCGCTGGTGCGACCTGACGCAGCACAGCGGGCGGCTGACTTGGCCGGCGCTGCGCGGAGCCCTGCCCCGACACCACGGGGTGAGCGTTCTGTCCGGCGCTCGGCGGGGCGACGCGGCCCAGGAGTCCCCTGGAGTCGAAACCGGCCCCGTCGATGCCGTCGTGGATGCCGGCCGTCGAGGCGGGGTGACGGTGATCTGCGACCTGCCCCGGACGTGGGCCGATCCGGTCGAGACCGCGCTGAGCGCCGCCGATCTCGTCGTGGTGATCAGTCCCTGCGACGTGCGGTCGTGCGCGGCCGGTGCCTCGATCGCACCGCGTCTTCGCGCGCTGAACCCCAATGTCGGCCTGGTGGTACGGGGGCCGGCTCCCGGCGGACTCCGAGCCGCGGAGGTGGCCGAGATCGTCGGACTGCCCTTGCTGGCCGCATTGCGGGCCGAGCCGCGACTGGCCGAGCGACTCGAACATGCCGGCCTGCAGTTGCATCGGCGTTCGGCACTGGCGGCGGCGGCCGGACGAGTTCTCGAAATGTTGCCCCAGCGGAAAGCTTTGGCATCATGAGGGATTCGTTGATCGACCGGGTCCGGGAGCGGCTGGCGTCGGAGTCCGGGGGATCGTCGGAGCTACGCCCCCAGGCGGTGGCCGCGGCGATCCGGGCCGAATCCGGTGGGGTGCTCGGGGATACCGAGATGCTGTCCAGCCTGCGAGTGTTGCAGACCGAACTGACCGGCGCCGGGGTGCTGGAACCACTGCTGTGCGCGTCGGGCACCACCGACGTCCTGGTCACCGCGCCCGATGCCGTGTGGGTCGACGACGGGGGAGGCCTGCGGCGCACCGAGATCCGGTTCGCCGATGAAGCGGCCGTGCGCCGGCTGGCTCAACGACTGGCAGTGGCGGCGGGCCGCCGGCTCGACGACGCCCAACCCTGGGTCGACGGGCAGCTGCACGGCTTCAACGTCGGAGGCGCCGGCGAGTTCACCGTGCGCCTGCACGCGATCCTGCCGCCCGTCGCTGCCGACGGCACCTGCCTGTCGCTGCGGGTGCTGCGCCCGGCCACCCAAGACCTCGCCGCACTGACCGCCGCGGGCGCCATTGCGCCGCCGGCAGCGGCGCTGCTGACCGACATCATCGCCGCACGACTGGCGTTTCTGGTCTCCGGCGGTACCGGCGCCGGTAAGACGACCCTGCTGGCCGCCCTGCTCGGCGCGGTCAACGAAGGCGAGCGTGTGGTCTGCGTCGAGGACGCCCCCGAACTGCAACCCCGCCACCCGCATCTGGTCCGGCTGGTGGCCCGCGCGGCGAACGTTGAAGGCGC
This sequence comes from Mycobacterium sp. SMC-15, assembly GCF_045310925.1. NCBI lineage: Bacteria > Bacillati > Actinomycetota > Actinomycetes > Mycobacteriales > Mycobacteriaceae > Mycobacterium > Mycobacterium sp. SMC-15. The sequence goes on from NZ_JBJIAJ010000002.1 coordinate 405,218, forward strand.
CGGCGAGGTGGGGTTGCGCGAGCTGGTCCGGCAGGCGCTGCGGATGCGGCCGGATCGGTTGGTGGTCGGCGAGGTCCGGGGCGCAGAAGTGGTCGACCTGCTCGCCGCATTGAACACCGGACACGACGGCGGCGCCGGGACCGTGCACGCCAACAACCCCGCTGAAGTCCCGGCCCGCCTGGAAGCGCTTGCCGCACTGGGTGGTCTGGACCGTGCGGGCCTGCACAGCCAGTTGGCGGCGGCCGTCTTATCTGGTGTCGCGAGCATGTGTGTATGACTGTTACCGATTAGGTGCGTCCCGTGCCGATCAGCCTAATCGGGAACGATTGAATCGCACGGTGTGCCCGCCTAGGGATTGCGCGGCTGCCATCCCGGCCCGTTTCTCCTGTCGCCTGCCCGGTTGCACTGATTGCGCCCCGGGAGAGGGCTCACCCCGGGCGGTTGTCGTCTGTGCCCCTTTGACCGTCGGGCTGTGGAACTGCGGATTGGGCTTCCTGGGTCCGGTGAGTGGCCAGGAAGTCGTCGACGATGCGGGCGCAGTCGTGTGCGGTGATGGATCGCAGGCCGGTCATTCGTGCGAACGCGAGTGGTCCGATGAGTTGGCACAGTGCGAGATCCGGGTCCAGGCCGTCGAATTCAGCAGCGGCCTCAATGTCTTGCAGGATGGCGTCGAAGGGCTGCCGGTATTGGTTGATGACCCGCGCTCGCAGCGCCTGCGGGGCATGTTCGGTGCTGGCGTGATCGATTGTGGTCGGGCCCAGGGCGAGCCAGGCCAGCATGGTGATGTGTGCTGGGGCGTCGGCGAACAGCGCAGACTGTCGGGTGAGCAGTTCGATGAGTCGTTCGCGCAATGTCCCACTGGCCGGCCCGGGTGGGGTTACTTGAGGTAAGAGTCGCTCGAAGGTGGCCGCGAGCAACTGCGATGAGCTGCCGAAATGGCGGTAGAGGGTGGTGCGGGCCACCTTGGAAGCTTTGGTGACCGCCTCGATGGTGACGGCTTCGATGCCACCGCTGCTGAGCAGCGCGGTCGCGGCGTCGAGCAAGCGGTTGCGCGACCGGGTCCGGCGGGGGTCAATATCGTCGTCATCGGGCACCGGCGGTACCTGCTCGCTGCTCACACCCACTCACCCCTCGCCTCATTCCAGATTCCCGACCAATTACCCGCGTCACCGCCCGTAACGGGTACCGTACCAACGGTAGCGCAGCGAAACTATGTGTACCGAAGGTGTCGTTGGTGGCCGATCACTCACCGCATCACGATGTCGCGTCCGGCCGCTCGGGTGCGGCACGGCCTGAGCTGCTGCCCGCACATACTCGGACGTGTATGGGTTGCGGACCGCAGAATCCGCACGGTCTGCAGCTGGTGGTTTACCGCAGCGGCGACACGGTGTACGCGGACGTGACTTTCGACGAACGCCACGTCGGCGCGCCCGGTCTGGCGCACGGCGGGGCGGTCGCCGCCGCCTGCGACGACGTGCTGGGGTTCGCGCTGTGGATTGCCGGCGCGCCCGCTGTGACACGCAGCCTGACCGTCGAATACCTCCAGCCGGTCGTGCTGCATCGATCCCACCGCATCACCGCGCACATTGCCTCCCGGGAAGGCCGCGTGCTGCACATCGGCGCAACCGGCACCGACCCCGAGGGGGCCACCCGATTCACCGCAAATGCGGTGTTCGTCGTGGTCACCGCCGATCACTTCGCCGCCTATGGCGACGTAGCAGCGTTCGAACATCTTCTTCGGCGGCTCGGGGACAACGGGGCGCCGAGCGATCCGGAATCCTGACCCGCAACCCGTAACGCTATTACTAGTAGCGCAGCGCTACTTGCCGTACCATTTCAGTGCAGACCGGTTGGGCGTCGACGGAGGTGCGCGATGTACACCACGTGGATCGAAGGTTGCACCGTGCAGCGGATGTCGTTGCAGGGTGATCTGGTGTTGAGCTTTGATGACGCCAACGAGGTAGTCATCAGTTGCCTGCTGTGGCTTGCCCTGCCGGCTAGCGGTGAGTTTCCGGCCGAGGAAGTGCTCATCGACCCGCGCGAGGTCGCCGCCCACCAACGTCCGCTACTGGATCTGGCGGGTGCGGTGTGCACGAAGGCATGCCACGACGATTCCGGTCGGCTACTCCTGAGCTTCTCCAACGGCCTGCGCATCGAGGTCAGCGCCAACGAGCGCGCCACCGCCTGGGAGCTCTACGGCAAACACCACGGTTACATGGCGTGCCTGCCGCACGGCAGGGTCAAGGTGGTCCGCCATGACATCCCCTACGACGAGGACGACAATGCCGGTGCAACGACCCCCAACTAAGGATCTTCGTCATCGCCGGCAGCCGAGTCATTGTGACCGGCGGCAGCGTCTTTCGTGGGCGCAGGCGCGGTGAGTGCGGACAACCCGGGCGGTGCGGGCACGGCAACCCTGCCTGTGCGGGCCCGCAACGGGGTGGCCGATCCGGGCCAATCCAGTGAGTACAGCAGCCGGTTAGCAACACTGGCCGGGTTCACGGTGCGTCATAAAGCACTGGTCATCGGCGGCTGGATCGCCGTCGCCGTGCTGCTTGCACTGGTGTTCCCGCAGCTGGAAACGGTGGTACGGCAGCAATCGGTGAACCTGATCCCCCGCGACGCCGCGTCGTTTCAAACCGTGGACCGCATGAGCGCGGCCTTCGGTGAACAGGGCTCCAAAACGATGCTGGTCGTGGCGATGGAAGACCCCGACGGCTTAACCGCGCCGGTGCGCAACCGCTATGAGCAGTTGGTGGTGCAGCTGCGCGCCGATACCGACCACGTCTTGCTGGTTCAAGATCTGCTCGCCGACCCGGTCACCGCGGCGCATGCGACCAGCAATGACGGCAAAGCCTGGTATCTGCCGGTGGGTGTGGCCGGCACCCTGGGTGACCCCAAGGCCGCCGAATCCGTCCAAGCCGTGCGCGACATCGCCGCCGGTTTATTCGCCGGTTCACCGACGACCGTGCACGTGACGGGCCCGGCGGCCACCTTCAACGACCAGATCGCTGCCGCCGAACACGACCTGCTGCTGATCTCGATCGCCACCGCCGCGCTGATCGCACTGATCCTGCTGATTGTCTACCGGTCGGTGTTCACCGCCTTGCTGCCCCTGCTGGTGATCGGGGTCAGCCTGGCCGTCGGCCGTGGTGTGCTGTCTGTCCTCGGCGAGAGCGGCATGCCCGTCTCGCAGTTCACCGTGGCGTTCATGACCGTGATCCTGCTCGGGGCGGGCACCGACTACACGGTGTTTTTGATCAGCCGCTACCACGAACAGCGCCGCGCACATGTCCCCGCCGATCAGGCCGTCATTCATGCCACCGCCAGCATCGGGCGCGTGATCCTGGCCTCGGCGGCCACCGTTGCGCTGGCCTTTTTTGCCATGGTTTTCGCTCGCCTCAGTGTTTTCGCCGGGCTCGGCCCGGCCTGCGCGGTCGCCGTGCTGGTCGGATTCCTGGCCACCGTGACCCTGTTGCCGCCGGTGCTGGCGCTGGCCGCCCGCCGTGGAATCGGCGAGCCGAAATCCGATCGAACCCGCCGCTACTGGAACAGTGTCGCTGTCGCGGTGGTCCGCCGGCCGGTGCCACTGTTGGCCGTGAGCCTGGTGATCCTGCTGGCCCTCTCGGCCATCGCCACCACGATGAAGATCAGCTACGACGACCGCAAAGGCCAGCCTGCCACCACCGCCAGCAACCAGGGTTACCAACTGCTGGATCGCCACTTCCCCAAAGACGTCGTCATCACCGAATTTCTCGTCGTGGAGAACCCCGACGACATGCGCACCAGCAAAGGTCTGGCCGACCTCGACGAGATGGCCTCCCGGGTCGCCCAAGTATCCGGGGTCACCAAAGTCATCGGGATAACCCGCCCCACCGGCACCCGTCTCGAACAAGCCCAACTGTCTTGGCAGAACAGGCAGATCGGCGACAAGATGGCCGACGCCGTCGCCGATGGCGACGCACGAAAAGGCGACCTCACTCAACTCACCGACGGCGCCGATCAACTCGCTGGCGGCCTGGCCCAGCTCGATGCCGCCCTGCACGCGATCTTGACCCCGCTGTCGGGCGTACTGGCCCGAGCCCAATCCGGTGACACCCTGCTGTGGTCATCTCGACCGTTGCTGCAAGAACTTTCGGCCTCCGCACCCACCGTCGACCAAGCCATCCAATCCGGCCCCGGGCTGCGGTCGCGGGCGGATCAAGCCGAAACCGCCCTCGCCGTGCTGGCCCCCCTCGTCGATGGCCTGAACACTTCCGAGTGGTGTGCCACCACGCCGCAATGCGCGCAAATCCGTAACCAGGTCCGGATCCTGGTGAGTTTGCGCGATAACGGATTCTTCACCGAAGTCGCCACCCTCGGCGATCGCTACAACCCTGACACCGACGCCACCATTGCTGGCACCCTTGCCGACATACAAGCCGCTGCCGCAGCACTTGACAAGGCCTTCGGAACTCAGGGTGATCCCGCGGACCCGGCCGGCAACATCGGCCGGCTCCAAGAGGGCGTCGGCCAACTCGCTTCCGGGGCGCAAGCGCTGGCCGCCGGTGTGCACGCCCTGGCCGACAGCAACATCGAAATGTTGGCTCGGATGGGCCAGGTCGCCGCCCAACTGCAGAACTCGGCCCGCGCCAGCGCCGGCTCTGACGCAGCGAGCGGTTTCTACCTGCCCGCCAGTGCCTTCGATAACCGTCAATTCACCGACGTTGCCAAACAATTCCTCTCACCCGATGGCAAAACCGCCCGCTTTGTCGTCGAATCCAGCTACGACCCCTACAGCGCGCAGGCGATCACCCTCGCCCGCCAGATCGTCGAGACCGCCGACACCGCCCGCCCCAACACCACCCTGGCCAACGCCACTATCGCCGTTGCCGGGTTCCCCGCCGTCAACTCCGACATCCAACGGCTCCTGTCGGCTGACTTCACCCAACTGGCCATCAGCACCCTGGTCATCGTCGGACTCATCCTCATCCTGCTCTTGCGCGCCCTGCTCGCCCCGCTATACCTGCTGGGGACGGTCGTGCTGAACTACCTGGCCTCACTGGGCATCGGAGTGCTGGTCTTCCAATGGGGACTCGGCTACGAAATCGCCTGGCCCGTCCCGTTGCTGGCTTTCATCATCCTGGTAGCCGTCGGCGCCGACTACAACATGCTGCTCGTCTCACGGCTGCGGGAGGAATCCAAACACAACATTCGCGTAGGGGTACTGCGCACCGTCGCCCGCACCGGCTCGGTCATCACCTCGGCCGGAATCATCTTCGCCGCCAGCATGTTCGGACTGATGTTCGGCTCCATCGCGATCATGATCCAAGTCGGCCTCATCATCGGCTGCGGACTCCTACTCGACACATTCCTCGTTCGCACCCTCACCGTCCCCGCCATCGCCACACTCCTGCGCGAAGCCAGCTGGTGGCCCAACACGCCGCGCTCTATCCCACCTCCACACCGTCAGGCCCGCCTGAGCGATCCGTATTACGACACAGGCACCCTGTAACCGCCGCAGATTGGGGGATTACGGCTACGGGTGCGTGGTTTCGGCGCCACAATGGCTGGAATCGCGAGTGAAGTGCAGGCGGTGCCCCAAGCCGTTGTTGCGATGGCACCCATTAGCCGCCGCCCCCTGCACCGTTTCCGGCGTCGAGTTGTCCGTAGAGCAGTGCGATTGTCGATTCTTGTTCGGCAAGCTTGGTTCTCAGTGCGCGGATCTCACCGTCCTTGGCGACCAGTTGGGCACGTAGGGCGGCTACGACGGTGCTCTCGCGGCCCGTCGCGGCGTCGAGCGAAGGCGGCTGGCGTCGGTAGGCGTCGATGATCGCGACGAGGTCGCGGTGCTTGTAGACGGTCTTGCGTTCTACGCCGGCGCGGGCAGCGACGGTGGATATGTTGATGATGGCGTTGGTCTTGCGCAGGTGTTTGATGGCGCGTTCGATATCCCGGCGCTTGGTCTGGGAGATGTTCTTACGGTAGTCGGCCAGGGCGCGGCGGGCGTTATCCGAAGGGGGAGGGGGGCGTTGCCTCATCCGGGTGCGTTGGGGTCGGCTTTGCGTAGAACAGATTCGTGGCTGCCGCGGGTCTTGACCTTCAACAGCGGCAACCGGTTTGAGGCACCAGCACCGCCCACACTGGCTCCGTTCGCGAGGCCCTCGGTGTCGGTGTGCAGACGCTCGATGATCGCGTCCAGAGAGGCGATCTCCCGGCGCCGTTCGTGAATCCACACGTTGTCGTCGGTGAGTTCCCGCCCGCTACGTCGCCGGTACTGTTCGCGGCGGACCTCGATCAAGTTGACGGTCTTGGCGCGCTGCGCGATCAATTCGTCGAGATGAGTGGCGTCGGTGGCGAAATGCCCGCATGACAGACAAGCATTTCCTTTGTCACAGCTCTTCAGCGGAGGAAGCAGGCACACGCCGTTGGGAAGTACCCGATCCGTGCGGGCCGCCAGTTGAGTCATGTCATAAATATCGGATGGACTGATTGCGATATCGGTGCCGTGTGCGCCGACCTTCTTGTGCCGCAGGAATTCTGACTCAGCTGTTGCAGCAAGCGTCGCAGCGTAGCGCAGGGTCATCTCAGGGGATGCGTGCCCAAGGTATCGCTGTACCACGTGAATGGGAACGCCGTCGTTTAGCAACTCGGTGGCCCGGGTATGGCGCAGCCGATGGGTCTGGCTGAACCGCAGCGGACGCCCGGCCGAGTCGGCCAGGCCGTGAACCTTGTCGAGTTTGTTCAGTGCCACACCGTAGGACTGGTAGGTGCGGGCCCGGTGGCCCTGATGCTGGTGGCGCAGTCCGAGGAACAGGTACTTCGGGCTCAGCCCAGGGTAGCGGCGGCGAACCCACTGTTGCTGTTCGGTGATCACGTTGACCACCGCCTTCTCAACCAGGATCGACGGCAGTACCCCGTCGACCTTGGTCTGCTGGTAGCGCAACTTGGCGACGAATGCGTTGGGGTCATCGGAATCTGTGGGGCGTTCCGGGCCGGGAATAGCGGTCAGAGGGTCGAAGTCGAGCATCAGTATCTCCGAGGCTCGGCGTCCGGTCAGCGCCTGCAGCAGCCAGACGCGCGCGGCTTGCGGGTCTCCGAGGCCGGCGACAACCGAGATCGTTGCATCAGGGTGAGTGATGGCCACCGGCATACCGCGATCGGCCGCCAGCACATCGAGGTAGCACAGCATCTGCTGCAATTCCGACGTGGAGAACCACGTCAGCTCCCGCTGCCGGTTGGCGCGGCGCGTTCGAAACGCCGCGCCCCACAGACGCGTGTAGGTGTCGGTGATCTGAGCCCACCGGGGGTCGCCGGTCGCCGCAGCGGCTTCCTCGGCGTGATCAACCATGAAGGCGTAGAACACCTGGGCCTGCGACTGGGTCGAGTCCACCGCGGATGCTGACAACGGCCGGTCTGGTTTGAACTGTGCGGATGGGGATTTCAGGTAGTTGGAGAACTCGGTGAACAACAACCGCAGGGCGGCGCGGTCATCGGCCAACAGTGGGGTGCTGATGTTGCGGGCGGCCAAGAACGGGCCGAGGTGCCTGGCCATGTTGCGAGCACGATCGGCTACCGATGACCAGCGCAGCAATTCCGCGGTTATGGAGGTGCGCAGCCAGAACCGCACGCCCTCACGCAGCCAGGGCGGGTGGATCGCGGCAAGTTTGACGACTTGGTCATGGCTGGGTTCATGTTCGCGCTGTGGTATGCGGGGATCAGCCCGTAGATCCCAGATGTCATGGGCCCACCACGGGGCATCGGTGCAGCGCACCGATACGTAAAGATGCAGGTGCTCGATCAAGGCCACGACCTGGCGCCGAGCCCCCGCGGAGGGCAGGCGGGCGTTGCGGCGCTCAAAGCGCACCACGGCGTGACGTACGACATCCTCGGCCGCGAGGTCTGCAATGCTCACTGGAGGCCGGTGATACCGCTGCTGGTGCTCGGCGGCGGCGTCGGTCAAGGCGACGGCCGTCCACTTCAGCAGGAACGGCTCGATCTTGCGGATTCCTTCGTGGCCGCACAACCACACCCACCACGCCATTTCTTGGCGAAAGCGTTCTGGGACATCGGCGGGGGTGAAGTCGTGGCCGTCGGGATTGTTCAGGTAGCGCTGGTTGCGCACGAACACGGCGTCGAACGGTGCAGCGTCGATGCGGTAGTGCAAAGTTCGCCACGATTCAGGGACCTGCTGCCATTGCCGATCCCACACGGTGGCCGCCGCGGATCCTGCAGAATCGACGTGACTGTTACGGGGTTGAGTCATGGCTCACCTTCCAGCCGGCGACGAAGCTCTTCCACTGCGCGACCGTGCGCATCTCGGCGTCGGCGGTCACCCACCCGTAGATCGACAGCGTGGTCTGCACATCGGCGTGGCCGAGACGGCGCATCACCACGTGTTCAGGCACCCCAGACAACAGCAGAGCTGTAGCGTGGGTGTGGCGCAGCCAGTGAGGAGTCCAGTCCTGCGGCAACACATCAGCATGGGCGGCCGTGAGGGTGTCCACCTTGTCGTAGACGGTTTCCGGGCGCAACGGTGCATAGCGCTGGCCGCGTGCCAGATTGACGAACACGAAGTGCGACGCCAGATCGGCAACCGCGACGTCGGCGGCCCACCCGATCAGCTGCCACACGTACTCGCTGTAGAGGGCTACCAGATCATCGCCGATGTAGATCCGGCGTGCACCGGACTTGGCTCGTACCCCATGGGGGTGATCGTCGCGGCCGGCCACCAGAATCGACGGAGTCTCACCCCCGGTGATATGGAAATCATTGTGGCGCAAAGATAATGCTTCACCTATTCGCATTCCGGTCTCGGCCAGGACGGCGAAGAATAACCGGTCACGCAAACCCGCCTCGCTGCCGGTCCACTCACCCGACGGCGACTGCACACTGCAGCCATCCAGGATGGCGTTGACTTGATCGGGCAACAACACCGGCGTCTCGCTGCGATTGGGTGCACGCCGGCGGTGCACAGGCACCTCCTGATCACGTCGCGGTCCGACACCAGCCAGGGTGGGGGCATAGCGGCGCCGCGAGGATCGGGCGTGGGAGGAAAACAAGCGGCGGTACGGGCGGGTCAAATCGTGGGCGTCGGCGAAGTACCGGTACATCGACAACACCGCAGCCCCCCGCGGCTGCAACGACGACTCGGCCATCCCAGGCCCGGGCTCACCGATACGGACCATGCCCGGCAGATCCCCAGTCCGCAGATAACACAGGAACTCGCCAAACAGGCTAGTGGGAAAATCATCCCAGGCCGCGCCGGTGTGTTCGAGCACCGTCCACCACGCCGATAGCCCGTATGCGTAGGCACGCACCGTATTTGGAGACGCGCCCTGATCTGCGAGGAACCGCAAGTACTCTCGGGCAGGTGCAACGGGTAGCCGATCGGCGCCGACCACCGTGTAGGTATCAGGCCGGTCCGGGAAACACAGCCGCTGCACCCGCGCCACGTTCAGCAGCCTCTCGCGCCGTTCATGGAGTTTTACCGCGACGGAAATCGTCGAGGCGGACCACTTGATGCCGCTCTTCCGGGGCTGATCCGCTAGCACCGCGCATCCCGACGGCAGCCATCGGGCGCCTGTCAGATGCAGGTGAAGGCCGTTGCGTAGCCAGGAACCATTCGAGCAGATCCGATGGAAATATCATTGACTCGCGTGCGGCCAGCATCGGCACCGAGGCATCCCCGTAGCAGCGTTCCACCCACTTGCGCAGCAGCCTGGGCCGCTCGGGGTCACGTTCGTTCCATCCGGGTTCCGTCATACCCCAGGTATGCCCAGTCTCAGGATTGATCCGTGAATACAGTTGTGTGGTAAGCATTTTTGCGCGATCAGCGTCGATCAATCCCGAGTCACGCATGTGCATGATCAGCGAACCCAACGACAAGCCCCACTTGTCCTTGAGCGGTTTGAGGTTCAACAGTGACATCACCTGTGGCAACTCCGGCGCCAGCGCGGCGACGGGCGCCAACAACTCGGTGGCGAACCGGTTGGCCTCCAACTCCTCGCCCGAGTTCACCGAGCAGTGCCCACGGCTGTGCAACACCAAATGCCCCAACTCATGGGCAACGGTGAATCGGGTCCGTTCCCACGACTCGGATTCGCGCAACACTACGAGCGGGCGATCCCGGTGTCGTCCCACCCAACTCGAATAACCCAAGTGCTTCTCGTCACGCGCTCTCCCCGGTGTGGCCGCGAACTCGCTCTCCCACTCACCCGGAGTGCGCCGCCGGACGATCACCGGTGCACCCAATCGCTCAGTTTCATACATCAAATCATCCAGTGGCTCATGAGGTTCTAGCCCCATCGCCTCGCGCAGCCACCCTGCGGCCTGGACCGCGCTCGGCCGGTGATGATCCTTGCCGCAGATCGACGGGACCTTCACATGAGGCAATTTCGACCGCTCATCCAGGTCGCCGAGAAAATCGCCGGCGAGCGAAGCGAACGTCGCCAAGAAGTCCTGCTCGCCAACAGTCATCGACTTTGGCGCCCGGAAAAGCAACTCACCCGCCGATACGCGAGACTGCGGTTCCGAGCTGAAAAACCGTGCAGGAAAGCGGAACAACTCCGACAGCCCCGCAACCTCATCAACGGACAACATGATCGTCGAAGACTTCTCGATCTTCGTCTGGCGGGCATTGCTCCAGCCAACCAGGCCCACCACAGAAGTTGCCGTCATGCGCCGCAATAGCCGGGCCTGCCGGACCCGTGCACCAAAAACCTCGATCATCGTGCGCTCGATTCAACATCACCCGAGTGGGAGCCCCGCATGCACCCAGCAGTGTGCACGAGGGCTACGACGATTCCGGCGGCGCTTCGTTCAGTGTCTCCTCGGTGACGCCGTCGGCATCCGCGAAGTCCTCGTCCCGGCGCCGCTTTCCGGGCATTGCAACCTCGGTAGCCTGCGTGAACGGATCCATGGTGGGTGCCGTTTTCGCACGCTGCTCCATGATCGGTGGCGGCAGCGGAGTGCTGGCGTAGAGTACCTGAACCTTGTCGGTGAGTATGCCCGCAGCCAAGACCGCACCACCCAAGCCCAGATTGCCTGGCCACCACAGTACGTATTGCCGATACCCGGGAGGCTCCGGAATGCCATCCCCGCCGCCGATTGGGTACCCCAATTCCTCCTCGATACTCAGCTGATGCTCGCCGGGCACATACTCCACCGATTCGAGCAGGCTGCCGTCCCAGTTGCGTGGATGTTTGCGCACCCCGATACGAGACCCCTTCCCGTCGACCAGAACAATCCCAAACCCGTTGCCCTTGATCGCCTTCAAAGTCGAGTCCTCGGTCTGGCGACGCCACCTCGAGAACAGCAACGTCTCCAGCAGCGTGCATGACACGGTGATTCCTCGGGGATCGTTCCCCTGATCGACGTACCGGTCCGGAACCTCCGCCAACCTCGCACACAGATCGCCATGCGTTTCGCCCAACACGAGAGCATGCTGCTCGACGAACTTCTCCACCAGCAGTTGTGGATTGTCGTGTAGGTCCATGGGGTGAATTTTTACCCCGGTATCCCACATCGGCCGGCGCGCCACGCCGTGCAAACTTGGAAAATGTTTGGCCAACCATACCTAAGAGGATACATGTATACGATGATTAATGTGCAGGTAAACACGCTGATTGACCAATAGAACGTGTTAAACCTCTGATAAGTTCGCCAGGTGCTGGTGCACGTGGCGCGGGATCGCGATGGCAGGCGGCGACTGACCGACATCTCGATGCTGCGCCGCGCCGCCGGCGGGCAGGTGCAGGCCGCGCCGGTATGGCAGGCCGGGCGTGGTCTGGTCGACCACGCCGTCGAATTCCGCGGCATGCTGCGCGATCGGATGCCCGCGTGAGCGGCCCCGCGGCCGCAGCGCTGGCCTTGGCCGCGGCGACGCTGCTCGGTGTTTCACCGCGCGGCCGCATCGCACCGATCGTTCGCCGCCCCGGCGCTCCGATCGTCGGCCGGGCCGGCCGGTGGAGCCTGATCGGCGCGGCGGCCGGAGCCGCTGCGCTGGCCGCACTGGCACTGCCGCCGAGCACGTGGCTGGCCGGGGTCGTGTTGGCGGCCACTGTCGCAGTGCGCCACCGTCGCGGTCTGCGCCGCCGTCGGGCCGGCGCGGAATCGCGCGCCTTGGAAACCGCCCTGGATGTCTTGACCGCGGAGCTGCGGGTGGGAGCACATCCGGTGCGCGCGTTCGCCGTTGCGGCGGCAGAATCCGACCACCCCGCGGTGGCCGCCGGCCTGGGCGGCGTCGCCGCCAGGGCCCGCCTGGGCGCCGACGTGGCGACCGGCCTGCGTGATGCAGCCGGATCCTCGGCGCTGCCCTCGCAGTGGGAGCGGCTTGCCGCCTACTGGGAGCTCGGGGGACAGCACGGCTTGGCGATCGCCACCCTGATGCAGGCCGCGCAACGCGATATCACCGCCCGGCACAGGTTCACGGCGCGCGCCGAAGCCGGTATGGCCGGCGCCCGCGCCTCGGCAACGCTCTTGGCCTGTCTGCCGTTGCTCGGTGTGTTGCTGGGGCAGTTGATCGGCGCGCGGCCGTTCGGCTTTCTACTTGGCGGAACGGGTGGGGTGCTGTCCCTGATCGGGGTGAGCCTGGTCTGCGCCGGGCTGCTGTGGTCCGACCGGATCACCACGCGGGCAGGTGGTGTCACATGACTGCCGCCGCGATGTTGCTGGCTGTGGCGGTGCTCGCCGCCGCCGGACCGGCGACGGTGCGGACCCGCGCCGGGCTGCCCCGGCCAGTCAGTCCGCCGCCCGGTCGGCCCGTCGCGGGCGGGGACGCGCTGGCGCTGGCCGCCGACCTGGATGTGTTCGCGCTCTGCCTGACTGCGGGGATGTCCGTCTCCGGTGCGGCCGTGGCCACCGCCCGGCACGCGCCGCCGCCACTGGCGGGGGCATTGAGCCGGGGCGCCGACCTGCTGGCGCTGGGGGCCGAACCGGCCATTGCCTGGTCGGCGCCGAAGGGCCCGGCTGCCGGGGCACTCGACCCGACCACCACCGCGGTATTGCGTCTGGCTCGAAGGTCGGGGTCATCCGGCGCTGCGCTGGCCGCCGGGCTCGGCGAACTTGCCGCGCAGTCCCGTGACGAGGCCGCGCACACGGCCACGGCCGCTGCCGAGCGGGCCGGGGTGCTGATCGCCGGGCCGCTCGGGCTGTGCTTTCTGCCCGCATTCGTGTGTCTGGGCATCGTGCCGGTGGTGGCCGGGTTGGCCGGCGACGTGCTGCGGTCGGGGCTGCTGTGATCGCCGAGCTTCGCGGACAGGCCGCGAAGGCCGAAGAGGGTTACCGATGAGGGAGGCTTTATGAGAACGCGGGTATTTCAGGCGCGCAACATGTTTCGTGTCATCTCGCTGAAGATGGTGCTGCTGGCATCCGATGATTCCGGGATGTCCACGGTGGAATATGCCATCGGGACGATAGCTGCTGCGGCCTTCGGCGCGATCCTCTACACCGTGGTCACCGGTGATTCGATCGTGTCGGCACTGAACCGCGTCATCGGACGCGCGTTGAACACCAAGGTCTGACGGGTGGCGACCGGCCGTGCGCCACTTGCCGAGGATGCCGGCGCCAGCACGGTCGAGGCGGCGTTCGCGCTGGCGGCCCTGGTCTCGGTGCTGGTGCTGTGCCTGGCCGGGATCGCCGCGGTGTCCGCCCAGATCCGCTGCGTCGACGCCGCCCGGGAAGCGGCCCGGCTTGCGGCGCGCGGAGACGCTTCCGCGGTCACCGCGGTGGTGCGGCGAATCGCACCCGACGGTGCGACGGTCCGGTTGCGCTCCGAGGGCGACCTGGTGGTTGCCCGCGTCACCGCTCGGCCGGTTCTGTTGCCCGGCATGGCGATCACCGCCGAGGCGGTCTCGGCAGCCGAGCCGCCGCGGTGAATCGGGCGGGGCCACCGTGGCGGCCGCCGCGATGATCGCGGTGCTGCTGAGCGTCACCGGCGGCGGCTTCATCCTCGGCGCCGCGGTCATTGCCCGGCATCGCGCGCAGGCCATTGCCGACCTGGCAGCTCTGGCCGGTGCGGCCCGGATTCCCGCCGGGCCCGCGACGGCCTGCGCGCACGCCACCATGCTGGGCTCGCGGATGCATGCCGCTGAAATCACCTGCGCGGTCGACGGACTCGATGTGGTGATCGCGGTCGCGATGCCAGTGCCAGGCTGGGGGCTCGGCCCAGCCCGGGCGGCGGCTCGCGCCGGGCCGATCGCGACGGCCTAGGGAGCCTCGAGCGCCTGTTCCAAACCGGCTTGATCAGAATCGGTGGGGCCCAACCCCGCCTCGGCGAGTTCGGCATCGGTGGGCAGGCGCAGCGCGATCAGTCCGGCGACGGTGCCCTCGTCGAGATCCACCCGGTTGACCGTCACGTGCACCGGCGCCCAACCGCCGTCCGCCTGGCGCAGTCGCAGCACTCCGCTTGCCGGGGCCTGGGAACGGGCCAGGTCGCTTTCCATGCGGGCGATCTGCACCTGGTCGTCGGGATGGGCCCGCGAGACGTCCGCCGGACCGCGCCAGTCGTAGTACGGGCACGGGTCGTCGAGCCACTTCAACAGCCGTCGGGTGGCCAGATCGACCAGGGCCCGGTGCACGCCCGGCTGGGCCAACGCGTGCAGGATCTGCTGCGCCAGGAAGTCGGGGCGCTGCACTGCGCCGTCGAACTGGCCGCGCCAGTTCATCCCCCGTGTCACCAGATGCTCACGCCCGCCGGGGACGGCCTCGCGGGCGGTGCGGACCACGAAGCCCACCCGAATGTTCTCACCATTGAAATCGGTGACATCCCAACTGCTGCAGATGGTCTGGCCGGGTTCTGCCCGGATCGCCAGCGCCAGCACCTTGTTCTCGTTGGGGCTGAACTCGCGGGCGGGCAACTCTTCGACGAACGCCCGTCCGTGGGTGGCCTCCACCTCCGGGTCTTTGCCGCTGTTGATCAGCGACTCTCGGGTGTCGGTGGCCACTCCCTGGGTCAGGTCCCATTTCAGCGGTCCCGGGATGGGGCGCTCGGACGGCTCCATGTCGGCCGGCCCGGTCCAGACGTGCACTCCGTGCAGCCGGCCGTCGGACATCACCACGGGTTCGGTGCGGATCACCCGATCGCGGCGGGGTGTGATGCTGGCCAGCGGCTGCCCGGTCCGCACCGATTCGGCGATCGCGGTTTGAATCGCCGCGAGGTGTGGGCTGCGTCGCAGGAACTGGGTGAGCGGCACCAGGTTCTTCAGCTGACGGCCTTGGGCGACGACTACCGGTTCACCCCCGAGGGTCTCCACCAGCAACCAGTCGTGCGCCATAATCCACCGATATTACGGCCACCGCGCTTCTACCAGCGTCAACAGCGAATTATTTCCCGGATCCGACGAGCGCTTCTCCCAGGCCGGCGCCCTGCCAAGTTGCGGAGGATCCGGTGCAGCCGGTAACTTACGGCCGCATCCGATCATGTATCGGGTTGGGAACGGATCGCATCTCTCGACCGTTCGTCTTACTGGTCCCGCGCGCCTTTTCGCGTGGTGACGCCCGTCACTGCGACGCAGTTACCGGGGTAAGGGCTCGGGGGAGTCGGCCGTTCGGGGGGTCGGCCGACTCCCGCAGTCATTCCGCACTGATGCGCCAGCCGTCGAGCTTGCCCAGCACCAATCGCAGCACGCGCACCGCGCCTTCCTTGTCCAACGGGTCATTGCCGTTGCCGCACTTGGGTGATTGCACGCACGACGGACAGCCGTGCGGGCATTCGCAGGATTCGATCGCCTCCGCGGTGGCGGTCAGCCAGGTGGCCGCCGCGCGGAATCCCCGCTCGGCGAAGCCGGCACCGCCAGGGTGGCCGTCATAGACGAAGACGCTGGGCAAGGCGCCCAGCGCTTCGGGACCCACCGCGGTGGACAGCCCGCCGATGTCGCCGCGATCGCAGCTGGCCACCAGCGGCAGCAGCCCGATCGCCGCATGTTCGGCGGCGTGTAGCGCCCCCGGGATCGCAGGTTCGGCGACTCCGCAGGCGGCCAGCGCGTCGGCGGTGATGGTGTAGACCACGGCCATGGTGGGCAACGTCGCCGGCGGCACGTCCAGGTCGATGAAGTCCAGCACCTCCCCGGTCGGCAGCCGTCGCAGGTAGCCGACGATCTGGCGGGTCACCGTGACCGGCACCAGGCCCAGGCTGACCGGGCCGAACCAGGCACGCTCACCGTCCCCCGTCACGTCGATGTCGGTGATCTCGCGCGCGAACGTGGCGTAGCCGGGATCCTCGGCGTGCACAAACGCGATCTGGCGCTCGGTGTCCAGCGAGTCGACCACATAACTCTCGCCCTGATGCAAATACACCGCGCCGGTGTGCACCGTGGCCGGCGCCCGCCCGGCGTCGACGCTGCCCAGCAGTCGGCCGGTGTCGGCCTCCACGATCACCACCTGCCCGCCGGCCGAACCGCGGATCTCTACCGTCGCGTGCGGTTCCAGTCCGGGCGCCGGGAAATATCGGTCGGACCGCCGTCGCAACAATCCATCGTCGACAAGGGTGTCGGCCACCTGCTCGGCGCCCAGTTGCGCCACCTCGGCGGCGGTCAGCGGCAGTTCGGCGGCCGCGCACAGCAGCTGCGGTCCCAGTACGTAGGGGTTGGCCGGGTCGATCACCACCTGCTCGATCGGCTTGTCCAGCAGCGCCGCGGGGTGGTGCACCAGATAGGTGTCCAGCGGGT
The DNA here is from genome assembly GCF_045310925.1 of Mycobacterium sp. SMC-15. Lineage (NCBI taxonomy): Bacteria > Bacillati > Actinomycetota > Actinomycetes > Mycobacteriales > Mycobacteriaceae > Mycobacterium > Mycobacterium sp. SMC-15. Next base: position 421,864 of record NZ_JBJIAJ010000002.1, read on the forward strand.
CGTCGCGGGCTACCAGCACGATCAGCGCCGTCTGCCCCCGTCGTCCCGACCGGCCGGCCTGCTGCCAGAACGAGGTCACGGTGCCGGGGAAGCCGGCCATCACCACCGCGTCCAGCCCGGCGATGTCCACCCCGAGTTCCAGTGCGTTCGTGGTGGCCAGGCCATACAACTGGCCGTCGGCCAGCGCGCGTTCCAGGGCGCGACGATCCTCGGCCAGGTATCCGGCCCGGTAGGAGGCCACCTTCTCGACCAGGGCCGGGGCAACCGATTCCAGCCGGGTGCGGGCCGCCAGCGCGGTGAGCTCCGCTCCTCGGCGCGAGCGCACGAAGGTCAGGGTGCGTGCGCCCTCGGCGATCAGATCGGCCATCACGCGGGCCGCCTCGGTGCCGGCGGCGCGACGCACCGGTGCGCCGTTCTCCCCGGTCAGGTCGGTGCGCAGCGCCGGCTCCCACAGGGCCACCGTTCGGGCCCCGTGCGGTGAGCCGTCCTCGGTGACCTCCGCGACGGGTTGTCCGATCAGTGCCGACGCGCTGGCTCCCGGCGATGCGGTGGTGGCACTGGCGAAGATCACGGTGGGACCGGCAGGTGCCCCCGGTGCCGAGTAGCGCGCACACAGTCGCAGCAGCCGTCGCAGCACCATCGCCACGTGCGAACCGAAGATCCCCCGGTAGTAGTGGCATTCGTCGACGATCACGAAGCGCAGCCCGCGCAGGAAGGCCGCCCAGCGGGCGTGGTTACGCAGTAGTGACAGATGGATCATGTCCGGGTTGGAGAACACCCAGCGGGATCGTTCCCGGGCGAACCGGCGGATCTCGGCGGCGCTGTCGCCGTCATAGGCGGTGGGGGCCACCGCTCCGGTTGCGCCACCGAGTCGCGGAACCGCCGTGCTCAGCGTGTGCGCTGCGCGCAGCTGATCGTGCCCCAGTGCCTTCGTGGGCGACAGATACAGCACCCGGGCGCGGGGATCGGTTGCCAGCGCCTGCAGCACCGGCAGCTGATAGGCCAGCGATTTCCCCGACGCCGTACCGGTGCTGATCACCACGTGACTCCCGGCGTGCGCCAGTTCGGCGGCGGCCAGCTGATGCGACCACGGCGCCTCGATCCCGCGTTCGGTGAAGGCAGTGATCACGTCGGGCTCGGCCCAGTCCGGCCAGGCGCTGGTGCGGCCCGCTGACGCCGGCAGATCGGCGACGTGACGCAGCGGGTCTTCACCGGACTCGACCCCGGCGAGCGCGGCGGCCAGCAATTCACCACCGAAACTCGCCGTCATTGGCCCCGTCCTCAATTGCCTGGTTTATGCGGCGGTCCCAGCTTCGCCTCTCCTACGTCGAGTCTCGCTGAACCGCCGGCCTCGAATGCCCGCCGCCGTATTGTTCACCCTGCCTCAAACCTTCGACAGGTCATTTAGGCACCGCAGTCTGTCCTAAGGGCCACGAACATGGTTGACTGATGGGCGGTCGTAGCTTCTGTGTTCGTGTTAAGCCTTCGCAGGATCTGTGGTTGCGGCCGCAGTGCCCGCGAGGGAGTGTCGGTGTCCGCACCGGCCGACCGCCAGGGTACGGCGGTCGGAACAGGCCCGGGGCAGCGAAATGCGGTGCCCCGAACAACGGTGCGTACCGCACCGGGCAAGAAGAGTAAGGAAAGATCGACAAATGCCACAGGGAACTGTGAAGTGGTTCAACGCGGAAAAGGGCTTCGGCTTCATCGCACCAGAGGACGGCTCGGCAGACGTGTTTGTCCACTACACGGAGATCCAGGGAAGCGGCTTTCGCACCCTTGAGGAAAACCAGCGGGTGGAGTTCGAGGTCGGGCAGAGCCCCAAGGGCCCCCAGGCCACGGGCGTCCGCGCCGTCTGAGCCACGGAATTTGACGTCACCCCCCGGGCAGCTCCCGCCAACGGAGCTAAGCCGGGGGGTTTCGTTTCGGGCGGGTAAGACCTCCCCGGATGCCGCCGGACGGTGGACCGGCTTACTGTCGGTGACGTGAGCCAGCTTTCCTTCTTTTCGGCAGAGTCGGTGCCGCCCAGCGTCGCCGACCTCACCGGGGTGCTGGCTGGCCCGGGGCAGATCGTCGTGGCGGGCGATGGAGCGCGACTGTCGGTCGTGGTCGACGCCCAGTGGCGAGCTGTGGCGCTGGCCGAGCTGATCGGCCAGGCCGGTCTGTTGTCCGAGGTCACCCGCACCGAGGAGGACACCCCGCTGGTGCGGACCGCGGTCGACACACGCTTGCGTGTGCTGGCCCAGGCGTGGACCCGCGGTGCGGTCAAGACCGTCCCGCCGCAATGGCTGCCGGGTCCGCGTGAACTGCGGGCGTGGACGCTGGCGGCCGGCTCCGCCGAAGGCGACCGATACCTGCTCGGGCTCGACCCGCACGCGCCGGACACCTTCGAGCCGCTGGCTTCGGCCATGATGCGGGTGGGCATCGCGCCCACCCTGATCGGCACCCGCGGGGGTCATCCGGCGTTGCGGATCACCGGCCGCCGTAGGTTGTCGCGGCTGGTAGAAAACGTCGGGGAATCACCCGCGGACCCCGAGGCGTTGAGCCAATGGCCGCGTGTCGGAGCCACGATCCCGGGCTATGCGGACGGGTTTTGAGAGAATGCACTGCTGAACGCCGGTTTGCATCGGCGCGGTCGTGAGTGCGAGATTGTCAGGTGTCCACTGGCGGCGTGACGCGGCGGTGCGGACAGAAGTGGAGTGGTAAGCGCAAGGTGGCTGACTCTGAAACGGTGAGCGCCCGCAATGGCGATAAGACACCCGTGCGGCGGCTCGTCATTGTCGAGTCGCCCACCAAGGCACGGAAAATTGCGGGTTACCTGGGCCGTAACTACGTTGTCGAGTCCTCCCGAGGGCACATCCGGGACCTGCCGCGCAACGCCGCCGACGTGCCGGCGAAGTACAAGACCGAAGCGTGGGCGCGCCTGGGCGTCAACGTCGACGCCGACTTCGAACCGCTCTACATCGTCAGCCCCGACAAGAAGAGCACCGTTGCCGAGCTCAAGGGCCTGCTCAAGGACGTCGACGAGCTCTATCTGGCCACCGATGGTGACCGGGAGGGCGAGGCGATCGCCTGGCACCTGCTGGAGACCCTGAAGCCGCGCATCCCGGTCAAACGGATGGTGTTCCACGAGATCACCGAACCGGCGATCCGCAACGCCGCCGAGAACCCCCGTGACCTGGACATCGACCTGGTGGACGCGCAGGAGACCCGGCGCGTCCTGGACCGGTTGTACGGCTACGAGGTCAGCCCCGTGCTGTGGAAGAAGGTCGCGCCGAAGCTCTCGGCGGGCCGCGTCCAATCGGTCGCCACCCGCATCATCGTGCAGCGTGAACGCGAACGGATGGCGTTCCGCAGTGCCTCCTATTGGGACGTGGTCGCCCAACTGGACGCCAGTGTCTCCGACCCGACGGCGTCCCCGCCCAACTTCACCGCCCGGCTGGTCGCCGTCGACGAACTGCGGGTGGCCAGCGGACGCGACTTCGACTCGCTGGGGGCACTGAAGAAGCCCGCCGAGGTCCGAGTGCTCGACGAAGCCGCGGCCACCGCCCTGGCGGCAGGGCTGCAGGGCGCGTCGTTGTCGGTGACGTCCGCGGAGGAGAAGCCGTACACCCGGCGGCCCTACGCACCCTTCATGACCTCGACGTTGCAGCAGGAAGCCGGCCGCAAGCTGCGGTTCTCCGCCGAGCGGACGATGAGTATCGCCCAGCGGCTCTACGAGAACGGCTACATCACCTACATGCGTACCGACTCGACGACGCTGTCGCAGTCGGCCATTGATGCTGCACGGAACCAGGCCCGCCAGCTCTACGGCGAGGAGTACGTCTCGCCGTCGCCGCGGCAGTACACCCGCAAGGTCAAGAACGCCCAGGAAGCCCACGAGGCGATCCGGCCCGCCGGCGAGACGTTCGCGACCCCCGACGCGGTGCGCAACGAGCTGGGCAGCGACGAGTTCCGGCTTTACGAGCTGATCTGGCAGCGCACCGTCGCCTCGCAGATGGCTGACGCCCGCGGCACCACGCTCAGTCTGCGGATCGGGGGGCAGTCCGGCAGCGAGCAGGTGACGTTCGCCGCCAGCGGCCGCACCATCACGTTCCCCGGCTTCCTCAAGGCCTACGTGGAGACCGTCGACGAGTTGGCCGGCGGCGAAGCCGACGATGCCGAGCGCCGGCTGCCGCAGCTGACCCAGGGCCAGCGAGTGGACGCCAGCGAGGCGAACCCGGATGGCCACGCCACCAACCCGCCCGCGCGCTACACCGAGGCCTCGCTGGTCAAGGCGCTCGAAGAGTTGGGCATCGGACGGCCCTCGACGTACTCCTCGATCATCAAGACCATCCAGGACCGCGGCTACGTCTACAAGAAGGGCAGCGCCCTGGTCCCGACCTGGGTGGCGTTCGCCGTGATAGGCCTGCTCGAGCAGCACTTCGGCCGCCTGGTCGACTACGACTTCACCGCGGCGATGGAAGACGAGCTTGACGGGATCGCCGCCGGGCGCCAGCGTCGCACGGACTGGCTGCACAACTTCTACTTCGGCGGCGACTACGGGGTGGAGGGCTCGATCTCTCGGGCCGGCGGCCTGAAGAAGCTGGTCGGGGTGAACCTGGAGGGCATCGACGCCCGCGAGATCAACTCGATCAAGCTGTTCGACGACGCCGAGGGACGACCGGTCTACGTGCGGGTGGGCAAGAACGGGCCCTACCTGGAGCGCATGGTCACCGGTGACGACGGCGAGCCGACCCCGCAGCGGGCCAACCTGGATGACTCGCTGCCGCCGGATGAGCTGACTCTGGCGTTGGCCGAGGAACGCTTCGCCACCCCGCAGGAGGGCCGACCGCTCGGTGTCGACCCGGCCACCGGGCACGAGATCGTCGCCAAGGACGGCCGCTACGGCCCGTATGTCACCGAAGTTCTGCCGCCGCCGCCCGACGACGAGTCCGGCAGCACCGCCAAGAAGGGCAAGAAGCCGGTCGGCCCCAAGCCCCGCACCGGTTCGTTGCTGCGCAGCATGAGCCTGGAAACCGTGACACTCGACGACGCCCTGAAGCTGTTGTCGTTGCCGCGGGTGGTCGGCGTCGACCCCGAGTCCGGCGATGAGATCACCGCTCAGAACGGCCGCTACGGGCCATACCTGAAGCGCGGCACCGATTCTCGGTCGCTGGCCACCGAAGAGCAGATCTTCGAGATCTCCCTCGAAGAGGCGCTGAAGATCTACGCCGAGCCGAAACGCCGTGGCCGCCAAGCAGCTGCGACTGCGGCGCTGCGGGAGCTGGGTGCTGACCCGGCGAGCGGCAAGCCCATGGTGATCAAGGACGGCCGGTTCGGTCCGTACGTGACCGACGGTGAGACCAACGCCAGCCTGCGCAAGGGCGACGAGGTGGCCACGATCACCGATGAGCGTGCCGCCGAGCTGCTCGCCGACCGGCGGGCGCGGGGACCGGCGAAGAAGGCTGCCAAGAAGACCGCCCGCAAGGCGCCCGCGAAAAAGGCACCGGCAAAGAAGGCAGCCGCGAAGAAGGCTTCGAAGAGCTGAGTCAGTCCGCGGCGGCTGCGGTCTCGGCGCCCTCGGCCGGGATCACTTCCAGCGCTGCGAGATTCAGGGGCCGCGCCAGCTGAGTGGGAGCGGCGCGCCCGCGCAGCTCGACGATCTCGCCGACTTCCCAGCACAGCGCCTCGGCGTCGACCGCGCCGCTGACCGCGACCGCCGAAGCCAGCACGTGGCCGTCCTCCAGCTTGGCCAGCTCGGTCAGCCGGGCGGCCTCGTTGACCGGGTCGCCGATCACGGTGTACTCGAAACGGGCCCGGGCGCCGATGTGGCCGGCGATGGCCCGCCCGGCCGACACCCCGATGCCGAACTCTTCGGAACCGAGCACCGGAAGCAGGCCGTCATGCAGTTCGCGGGCCGCCGCCAAGGCCGCGCTCGAGGCGTCCGGGTGCTCGATGGGCGCACCGAAGATGGCCAGCGCCGCGTCACCCTGGAATTTGTTGACGAAACCGCCGTGGCGTCCGACGGCCTCGACCACGACCCGGAAGAACTCGTTGAGCAGGTTGACGACCTCGCTGGGCGGCCGTGTCGCGGCCAGTTGGGTGGAACCCACCAAGTCGATGAAGAGCACCGCCACGTCGCGCTCCTGGCCGCCCAGCTCGGTGCCGCGCTCCAGTGCACGCCGGGCTACGTCCTCGCCGACGTAGCGGCCGAACAGGTCGCGCAACCGCTGCCGCTCGGCCAGGTCACGCACCATGTCGTTGAACCCGGCCTGAAGCAGGCCGAGCTCACTGGCGTCGTAGATCTGCATGTGCGCGTTGTAGTTACCGCGCTGCACCTCGCCCAACGCCCAGCGCAACTGGCGCAGCGGGTCGGCGATCGACATCGACACCAGCACGGTGCCGGCCAGCCCGATGACCAGTGCGGCCAGCGCCATCAGCAGGATCGGGGTGAACAGCTTGTCCGGTGAGGCGTTGAGCAACGACGCCTTGCCGGCCAGCACCGACAGCACGATCGCCAGCACCGGCACCCCGGTCGACAGCAGCCAGGTCAGCAGCTGGCGCAGGATCACTCCGGGCGCCCGCAGCTTCTCGGGGGTGCCGTCGCGCAGGGCCGCAACGGCGACCGGCCGCAGCACGCGCTCGGACTGCAGGTAGCCGATGATCGCGGTGGCGGCGGCACCCAGGGCGGTGGCGGTGACCACGACCGGCACCACGTCGTGCACCACCTGCCAGCTGATGACGACGAACACCACCCCGCCGACCGTCCAGTAACAGATGCTGATCAGGGAGCGGTAGAACGGCATCCGCAGCGCCCGGGACCGGGCCAGCTCGGTATCGGCGGGATCGGAGTCGCCGTTGGTCTCGAGATCGGCGAGCAGCGCCTCCCGGCGCTGCCAGCGGAACACCGGCATCAGCAAGGCGGTGCTGATCGAGAACCCGAGGCCGAACAGGCACAGCAGCACGATCGCGAAGAGCGCCAGGTTCAGCCGCGGCAGGTCCTGCAGGTTGATCCGGTCTTCCTCGGGCAGGCCGAAGCGCAGGAAACCGAACACGAACAGCGAACCGATGATGTCGGCCTGCAGCATGCTCAGTGTGAAAACCGGCCAGGGTGTGCGCACGACCCAGCGGACGAATCGGTTGATCCGCCCGACCAGGGTCGTGGTGCTCACCAGCACACCGTATCGGGCCAGCCGACAAAGCCCGAGTCCGAATGTCCGGTCAAGCCACTACTGTGACCGATGATGTCCGGGGTTTTCGCGCGTTTGGTGGGCCAGCAGTCGGTCGAAGCCGACCTGCTGGCTGCCGCGCGGGCATCGCGACGTGATTCAGCACACAGTGGCACGACCGCCGGCGGTATGACCCACGCCTGGCTGATCACCGGCCCGCCCGGTTCGGGCCGGTCGATCGCGGCGGTGTGTTTCGCCGCGGCGCTGCAGTGCACCGCCGACGAATCCGACGGCGGGCCCGGCTGCGGACAGTGCCGGGCCTGCACCACGACGATGGCCGGCACCCACGCCGACGTGCGGCGGGTGGTGCCGGAGGGACTGTCCATCGGCGTCGACGAGATGCGGGCGATCGTGCAGGCCGCCTCCCGCCGGCCCGGCACCGGCCGCTGGCAGATCGTGGTGGTCGAGGACGCCGACCGGCTCACCGAGGGCGCGGGCAACGCCCTGCTGAAGGTCGTCGAGGAGCCGCCGCCTTCGACGGTGTTCCTGCTGTGCGCCCCCTCGATCGACCCCGAGGACATCGCGATCACGCTGCGGTCCCGGTGCCGCCACGTGGCGTTGGTGACGCCGCCGCCGGCGGCCATCGCCCAGGTGCTGATCGAGGCCGACGGGCTCGACCGCGAGACGGCGGACTGGGCGGCCGCGGTCAGCGGCGGCCACGTGGGACGGGCCCGGCGGCTGGCCACCGATTCCGAGGCCCGCCAGCGCCGCCAGCGCGCGCTGTCACTGGCGCGCGACGCGGCGACCCCGTCGCGGGCGTTCACCGCGGTCGACGAATTGGTGGCCGCGGCGGAGTCCGAGGCCCGGGATCTGACCGCCGAACGCGCCGAGGTCGAAACCGAGGAACTGCGCACCGCGCTGGGGGCCGGCGGCACCGGCAAGGGCACCGCCGGAACACTGCGCGGCACCGCCGGGGTGATCAAGGACCTGGAGCGCCGGCAGAAGTCCCGTCAGACCCGGGCCTCGCGCGATGCGCTGGACCGGGCCCTGATCGATCTGGCCACCTACTTCCGCGACGCCCTGCTGGCCGCCACGGCCTCGGCCGGCGTCGCCCGGCCCAACCACCCGGACATGACCGATGCGGTCGCGGCGATCGCTGCCCACGCGTCGCCGGATCGGCTGTTGCGCTGCATCGAGGCGGTGCTCGAATGCCGCGACGCCCTGGCGGCCAACGTCAAGCCCCGCTTTGCCGTGGGAGCCATGGTGGCCACCGTGGGGCAGGCACTGCGAGACGACCTGTAGACTGACCCGGCCCGGTTTAGGCGGGGCGCGCCACCTTAGCTCAGTCGGTAGAGCAATTCACTCGTAATGAATAGGTCAGGAGTTCGATTCTCCTAGGTGGCTCCATTCTTCTTCCAGTTCCGGCCGTCGTCAGCCGGCCAATCGATCCCGCAGCACATCGACTCCGTCCCCGTGGAGATGCTGAAGCGCCCACGGGCGGCCCGCGAGTACCGAGGCCAGGTGTGCGGCGTTCCCGGCGACGGTGGGCCCGTCGCCGTGCCTCCAGTCCAGGTCTTCGGCCCGCAGTGACAGTCCCCGGGCCCACGCCCGTGAAGGGATGAACGGATTCGGTAGGTGCACCTGGGTGTCGAGCACCGCGGCCAGTTGCACCGGCCCGACGGTGGAGTCCAGTCCCAGCGCGAACCGGATGTCCAACTCGTGGATCACGTGATCGCCCAGCAGCAGCCTTCTGGGGAAGATCCTGCCCAAGCCGCGCGGGGCTGACATCCCGATGGCAAAGTCCTCGAGCAGCTCCGCCGGTGACCGACGTTGGGCAAGTCGTTGCGCAAGAACCGCATTGGCCCGGTCGAACGAGCCGCCACGGCGCAACATCGACACCGCCATTTGGGTGCCCGAGGCGCGATAGCCCAGTGCCAGATGCGCCAACACATCGTGGTTCCTCCAGTGCGTACACAGACTCGGCTGCGCCCACTGTGCCGGTGTCCATTCCCCGGCTGCCGCGAGAAAGCCGATGTCGTTCTGGTACAGCAACTTACGCGATTGCATGGAAGCACTCCCGCAAGAAGTCGGTCTGATCGATCAGAAGTCTGTCCAGCAGGGGAGGGTGGTAGACCTCGAAGTGATCACTGTCGTAGTGGCGGGCCTGTCCGCGCGGGGCGCGCTCTGCCACGGTGACGGCGTGACGCGGGTCCATCAGGTTGTCACGCTCGCAGATGCACACCAGCAACGGTGCCGCAATCTCACGGGCCGATCGCAGGGCACTGCTGAACGCGATACCGAGTACATCCGAGGCGCCGACCCGGTTGTCGAATGACCCGCCTGGCGACACGACGCCGTTCCAGCCCTGCAAGGACCCGGCGGCGGTCACCGCGGCGGTGCTCCCCGGCGGGCCCACGATGGGCACGTAATGCGGTGTGGCATCGACCAGTCGCCGCGCCGCATCCGCGAGCATCGCCGGCCCGAGTCGCAGCGCTGCCCCGAGCCCAAACCTTTGCAGCGTCGCCGGTCCGTCGACGATGGGGCATTGCACCACGACCGCGGCCAGATCGGCCCGCCCGACCGCGACTTTGAGCACGTGCATCGCGCCCAGGCTGGTGCCCCACAATGCGATCCGGGCGGAGTCCAATTCGGTACGGCTCCGCGCGAAGTCGATCGCCGCGCGGATGTCCTGACGGTGGCGGCTCAGGCTGAGACGCTGCCGAGGTAACCCGCCGGATCCACCGGTGTGGCGGTAGTCGAACGCGAGCGTCGCGATACCGGCCCCGGCGAAGTGCTGCTCGTACTGACCGAGGGACATCGTGTGATTGGCGCCGAACCCGTGCGCGAGTACTACCACCGGGTGTGGGCCGGGCCCGTCGGGCAGTGTGAGCCAGGCCGCGCAGTGAGTTCCTTCCGAGTCGAATCCGATGCTGACAGTGGTGCACGACATGTCGCCTCCTTTTATACGTACGCTGTACGTGTTGTATATTGCGTACACCGTACGTGTCAAGAGGGGAGGTGGCGATGCGAGCCCGATTCACGCTGGCTCAAGTTCAGGCGGCCGCGCTGCGCATCGTCGACGGCGAAGGCTTGTCCGGCCTGAGCATGCGGTCGCTGGCGACAGCGTTGGGCACCGGCCCGATGACGCTCTACAACTACGTGCCCAACCGTGAAGGCCTAGAGGATCTGGTTGCCGAGGCGGTCATCGCCGGCGTCGAGATTCCGGTGGCGAGCGACGATTGGGTCGACGATGTGCGGTCAATCGCCACGGCGCTGTGGCGGGCAGTTCGCAGTCACCCCAACGCGATACCGCTGGTCCTCACCCGCCGCACGATGTCGCCGTCGAGTTATTCCGCGGCTGACTGTCTGATCGAGGCGCTGAGTCGTGGCGGGTTGTCCGAGGATCGGTTGCTTGTCGCATTTCGGGCGGTGCTGAGCCTGGTGATGGGCAGTGCGCAGGTCGAGCTGGCCGGTCCGGCAGCCGGCGGCGATCGCGATCAACGGCAGCGCGAGGTCGCCGGGCGGATCGGTGAGCTGGCCGGCGACGAGCATCGCCACATCGCCGCGCTGAGCAGAGTCAGTCAACGCACGACGGCGACCGCCGACTTCGCCGGCGCCTTGGAGCTCCTGCTGGCCGGAATCCAAACGCGCGCCTGAGCCATTATTGATAATGATTGTCAATAAGGGTCAAATCGCGCTACGCTGAGACCGCGCAACGCGGCCCTGGTTCACACGGCTGTAGACGTGCGGACACCACGACGCGAAGTGAGCGATTTCCTTGTACGCCAATCCCAAGCCCGCAGTGTCGTCACTGTTTCGCTACGTCGAGACCCTGCACGCCGACCGAGCATGGGGTGCCATGTTGGATTCCGGCGCTGGAGTGAAGTCCCTGCAGTGGATCCAGGCGCTGTCGACCGACCGTTGGACGGCGATCACCGCGGCGCCCGGCATGGCCGACGCGGTACGTGCGGCACTCGGCGACGGAATCCGGTCACAAGACCGGCTGTTGGTCGGTAACTGGATCGATGACGGCCTGCTCGCCGGCGAAACCTTCGACACCGTGCTGGTCGACTATCTCGTCGGCGCGATCGAGGGCTTTGCCCCGTACTGGCAGGATCAGGTGTTCGCCCGATTGCGTCCCCTGGTCGCCGACAATGGCCGGCTCTATGTCATCGGGCTGGAACCCTACGTTCAGTACAAGCCCAAGACCGAAAGCGGCCGCATCATTTGGGAAATCGGCCGGGTCCGCGACGCGTGCCTGTTGCTGGCCGGCGAGCGGCCCTACCGTGAGTACCCCCTCGAATGGATGCTGCGCCAGCTCGAACGGGCCGGGTTCCGGGTCGTGGAGAGTCGACGTTTTCCGATCCGATACGGGTCCCGTCATGTCAACGGCCAGCTTGATATGTGCCGCAGGCGACTTGAACGCTTCAATTCCTCTGCAGTCGGCAGCGCGATGCTCCAGTATGTCGAAGAGCTACGGCTTCGAGCGCTGATCGTCCTCGCGCGCGACGGTGGCCTGCGGCACGGTCACGACTACGTGATCGCCGCGGAACCGCTGCCCTGAACGTGGCTTTAGATGTACATCGCCGGGTCGATGTAACTGGTCGGGTCCACCAGCGGCTCCCGCTGTTTCTCGGTGCGATGGCGCACCGCAGCCGGGATTCCGGTGGCGATGCAATCCTCCGGGACATCCTGGGTGACAACGGCATTGGCGCCGATCGCACTGCCGTCTCCGACGGTGATAGGACCGAGGACCTTCGCGCCGGCGCCCACGGTGACACCGTTGCCGATGGTCGGGTGGCGCTTGCCGTGGCTCAGCGAACGTCCGCCGAGGGTGACGCCGTGGTAGACCATGACGTCATCGCCGATCTCGGTGGTCTCGCCGATCACCACGCCCATGCCGTGGTCGATGAAGAACCGCCGCCCGATGGTCGCGCCCGGGTGGATCTCGATGCCGGTGGCGAATCGGGTGGCCTGAGCCAGCAGGCGGGCTACCCCGCGCAGTGCCGGCCTGGCCCACAGCCGGTGCGCGATTCGATACGACCAGATCGCGTGCAGACCCGAATAGACCAGCGCGTTCTCGAAGTCCCCGCGCGCGGCCGGGTCATGCTCGCGCGCGTTGCGCAGGTCCTCGCGCAGCCGCGCCAACACACCACTCATAGGTGTGATCATTCCCGAATGTGTTCGAACAGCGGCGTGGAGATGTAGCGCTCGCCGAAGTCGGGGACCACCACCACGATCAGCTTCCCGGCGTTCTCGGGGCGTTTGGCCAGCTCGAGGGCGGCCCACACGTTGGCACCGGCCGAGATTCCGCCGAGGATCCCCTCCTCGGTGCCCAGCGCGCGAGCCACCCGGATGGCGTCGTCGAACTGCGCGTCGATGATCTCGTCGTAACAGTCGCGGTCGAGCACCTCGGGGACGAAGTTCGCGCCCAGGCCCTGGATCTTGTGCGGACCGGGGTCGGCGCCGTGCAGGATCGCGGAGTCCTTGGGTTCCACGCCGACGATCTGGACCTCGGGCTTGTGGGCCCGCAGGGTGTGCGAGACGCCGGTCAGCGTGCCACCGGTACCGATGCCGGCGACGAAGATGTCGACCGCGCCGTCGGTGTCCTTCCAGATCTCTTCGCCGGTCGTCCGTTCGTGGATGGCCGGGTTGGCCGGGTTGGCGAATTGGTCTGCGGACAGGGCGTTATGGGTGTCGGTGACGATCTGCTTGGCCTTGGCCACCGCACCGGCCATGCCCTCCGAGCCGGGAGTCAGCACGATCTCGGCGCCGTAGGCGCGCAGCATCACCCGGCGCTCGGTGGACATGGTGTCCGGCATGGTCAGGATCACCTTGTAGCCGCGGGCGGCGCCGACCATCGCCAGGGCGATGCCGGTGTTGCCGCTGGTGGCCTCGACGATGGTGCCCCCGGGGCGTAGCTGGCCGGATTGCTCGGCGGCGTCGATGATCGCGACGCCGATGCGGTCCTTGACGCTGTTGGCGGGGTTGTAGAACTCCAGTTTGGCCGCCACCTGGGCGCCCAGGCCCTCCGTCAGCCGGTTGAGTCGCACCAGCGGGGTATGACCGATCAACTCGGTGACGTTGTCGTAGATCCTGCCCATCAAATGCCCTTTCCTGCCAAGGCCGCCATAGGTGCTAGGCGCTCCCTTCGGCGATACGCCGTACGGCCTTGATGAAGACGTCGATCTCTTCGAAAGTGTTGTAGAACGCGAACGACGGTCGCACGGTGGCCTCCAGGCCGTAGCGGCGCAGGATCGGCTGCGCGCAGTGGTGACCGGCGCGCACCGCGATGCCTTCGGAGTTGAGCGCCTTGCCCACTTCCGCCGGGTCGTGGCCGGCCAGCACGAACGACAACACGCTGGCCTTCTCGTCGGCGGTACCGACGAGCCGCACCCCGGGGATATCGGCCAGGCGTGGGGTGGCGTACTCCAGCAGGGCGTGCTCGTAGGCGGCGATGCGTTCGATGCCCACCCGCTCCACATAACGCAGGGCTTCGCCCAGGCCGACCGCGTCGGCGATGTTTCCAGTGCCCGCCTCGAATTTGTTGGGCGGTTCTTGATAGATAGAGCGTTCCAGGGTGACGTCGGCGATCATGTTGCCTCCACCCTGCCACGGCGGCGTCTCGGCCAGCGCCTCGGCGGTGCCGTAGAGCGCTCCGATACCGGTGGGACCGAAGATCTTGTGTCCGGAGAACGCGAAGAAGTCCGCGCCCAGTGATTGCACATCGATGGGAATGTGCGGGATCGACTGCGCCCCGTCGATCAGCACCCGCGCGCCGTAGCGGTGTCCGAGTTCGACGATGTCGTGCACCGGGGTGACGGTGCCCAGCGCGTTGGAGACATGCGTGGCGGCAACCAGTTTGGTCCGTGGGCCCAGCAGGTCCTCGAATTCGCCCAGCAGCAGGTTGCCTGCGTCGTCCACCGGGGCCACCTTCAGAATCGCCCCGGTCTGCTTCGAGATCAATTGCCACGGAACGATATTCGCGTGGTGCTCCAGATGGGTGATGACGATCTCATCGCCGGGGCCCAGATTCTTGCCGCCCCAGGCATAGGCAACCAGGTTGATCGCCTCGGTGGTGCCGCGCACGAAGACGATGTCCTCGCTGCGCACTGCCCCCAGGAACCGCCGCACGGTGTCGCGGGCGTCCTCGTAGGCGTCGGTGGCGCGGGCCGCGAGTTCGTGTGCGGCCCGATGGATGTTGGAGTTCTCGTGGGCGTAGAAGTACGACAGCCGGTCGATCACGGCCTGCGGCTTCTGTGTGGTGGCGGCGTTGTCGAACCAGATCAACGGCTTGCCGTTGACCGTCTCGCGCAGAATCGGGAAGTCGGCCCGCACCGCGTTGACGTCGAAGACCTCATGCGAGTCCGGCACCGTCGGAGCCGGTTCGGCGGCCGGCACGGAGGGGGACAAGAAGGCGTAGTTCGCCTCGTCGCCGCCCGCGGCCGGCGCGGGCGTGTCGTGCCAGTTCAGCTGGGGAACCGCGGGGGCGCCCCCGGGCCAGCCGGGGGCCGATCCGCGCGGCGCGACCGGGACAGCCCCGGCCGGGAAGCCGGCCAGCACCCCGGGCACGGTCGGCACGATGCCGCTCGGCACCGCGAACGCCGACAGGTCGGCCAACCCGGGCGGCAGCAGCCCGGACGGGTCGGGCACACCGCCCCGCGGTGCCACCGCGGTGGTCTGCGGCGGTGAGTCCGGGCCGGGCCGGGCGGCATACAGCTGATTGGCCAGTACCTCCAGCTCAGCGGCGCTGACCGGTGGGTTTACCGGCCCGCGATCACTTGTACTCATGGAAACGGTCCACCGAGACGTCGTCGAGCACAGCGAGTGCATCGTCGGTGAGCACGGCCAGCGAGTTGTACAGCGTGACCAGGTAGGAGGCGATCGCCGACCGGTTGATGCCGGTGAACCGGACCGACAGGCCCGGGGCCTGCTCGCCGACCAGGCCGGGCTGGAACAACCCGACGACGCCCTGGCGCTCCTCGCCGGTGCGCACCAGCAGGATCTTGGTCTTGGAGTCCTCCACCGGCACCTTGTCGCTGGGCACGATCGGAATGCCGCGCCAGGTGATGAACTGGGCACCGAACAGGTTCACCACCACGGGCGGCACTCCGCGGCGGGTGGCTTCGCGGCCGAAGGCGGCCACACCGAGCGGGTGGGTCAGGAAGAACCCGGGGGTCTTCCACACCTTGGTGATCAGCGAGTCCAGGTCGTCGGGGGTGGGCGGGCCGGTCAGGGTGGAGATGGTCTGCTCCGGGGTGACCTGGGCCAGCAGGCCGTACTCCGGGTTGTTAACCAGCTCGAACTCCTGGCGTTCCTTGATGGTCTCGATCGTCAGGCGCAGCTGCTGAGCGACCTGGTCGTGCGGGCTGGAGTACAGGTCGGAGACCCGGGTGTGCACATCAAGCAGCGTGGAGATCGAGCGCAGGGTGTACTCGCGCGGGCTGGTCTCGTAGTCCACGAACGTCTGCGGCAGCGGTTCGGTCGAACCGGCGCCCTGCTCGGCTGCGATGGCGACCTGGCCGGGGTTGACCACCCGGTTGACCCGGTAGATACCGGCTTCGACCGGGACCCAGTTCAACAGGTGCAGCAACCAGCGCGGCGTGATGGTGGCCAGTTGCGGGACAGTCTTGGTCGCGTTGGCGAGTTGCCGTGCGGCGAGGTCCCCGAGCGCCTGAGATTCGTTCTGAGCGGACGTCATTGCTTTCCTCCTGATGAGTGACGGCGCCAATCATGGACCATGGTCCGGGTTTGCCCACCAGTTGCGCTCAGGGCGAATTGAATCCCTCGCAGTTCGCGCCGCTGCGGTACATGTCGTAGGGTATGTGTATGTCGAACATCACGCTGCCACAGCCGCACGCTTTGTGCCGCCTCGCCGCGTGTTGTTGTTGTTGATTCTCTGACGCCCTGATTCCTTAGCGTCGCAGCCCGCCCCTTTTCTCGGCGAGATGCTGCCGTGCGCGCTTCAGACCAGAAAGTCGACTCGGCATGACCGTTTCAACCTCCCTTTTTCCCGTTCTGGACACCGAGCCCGCGGTGACCGTCCGCCGCAGGGTGCAACCCCGCCCGGCCGTCGATATCGACCGAATGACCCGCTATCACGGCGGCACGTATTCGCACACCGTCGACCGGATCGTGTTTACCGACGGGACGAGCGCGCGCACCGATCTGATTCGGCTGAACCCCGGCATCGCGGCCTATTCGCTGGACTTTCACGGAATCGCCCCGACCCGCCCGTCGGCCTACCGGATCGATACCTGGTCGGCGGTTCCGAATCTGCGCTCCGGGGACCGGGACCCCCGCGAAGTTCAGGTCGATTGGATCCTGCGCAACTCGGTTCCGCGGCTGACCACCGTCGAGTTGAGTCGACGGCTGCGGGAGGCCGGCCACCGGCTGGGCCGCGGCAACATCACCGAGCACGAGGCGATAGCCGGCACCCAGGCCGCGATCTGGCGGCTGACCAACGGCTTGAAGCTGGACACCCGTGCCCGCACCGAGCCGGTGCGGGTGTTGCGCGACGCCGACAGGGTGACCGTCGAGTTCGAAGAGGCCCTCGAGTTGGGCGGCTACACCCTGGAACTGGTCGCCTCGGAGCCGGTGACGGTGACCCTGCACAAGTCCGACGACGGCCGTAGCTGGCGAGAGGTGCCCTCGTCGCGGCTGGCCGCCCCGGCCGCCGGCGCTCATCGCAAGGCGCTCGGCGTGGGTGCCACCGTCGGGGGCCACCGGTTCTACCGCCTGTCGGTGGCCGGGCCCGGGACGTCGGCCACCCTCGGCGACGTCGACTTCTGGCTCAACGGCACCAGCACCTATCGCAACGCCGACCGCATCGTGGCCCTCTACCGGTATCTGCTGGCCGGGGCGGCCCGGGCGCGCACCACCGCACCCGGATTGAACGTCTCCTCTGCCACCCTGTCCGACGGTCTGGTGGGGCCGCTGCGCCTGTCCGTCGCCGACTCTGCCGCCCTGAGCGCCGAGGGTGCGGTGCTGCTGGACGCCGACGGCAACGAGTTGACCGGCCCGGTGGAGCCGGGCAGCGTTTTCTACCTGCGCCCGCGCCCGGGTGCGGTGTCGGCGCGGGTACGCGTCACGGTGCCCGGTACCGACGACGGCTACGGCGGCCGGGTCCTCACTGGCATTGCCGGAGAACAGGACTCGCAGATGTTCACCCCGGTGGCGCTGGCGGTTCCGGCCGCGCTGGTCGTCGACTTCGACCTGACCTGGTCCCAACGGGCCTTGCCGCACCGGTCGCGACGGCCGCGGTCAGCGGCCCGATCCGCCTAGCGGCGGATCCACCAGCGGCAGTCGCACCCGAAACACCGTCCAGCCGTCGGTCGACTCCACACCCACCGAGCCACGGTGGGCGTCGACGATCGAGGAGACGATCGCCAGACCCAGCCCGGTGCTGCCCAATTCGCCGGAGCGGGCCTTGTCCGCCCGGACGAACCGCTCGAAAAGGTGCGGTACCAGGTCGGCGTCGATACCGGGCCCGTCGTTGGCCACCGTCAACTCCGCGGCAGGCCCACCGACTCCGCCGTGGTCCGCGGTGATGGCCGTCGTTACCGTTACCCCGGGTGGTGTGTGCACCCAGGCGTTCTTCAACAGGTTGGTGACGACTTGGTGCAGCCGCGCGCGATCGCCGCGAACCCATACCGGGGTCTCGGGCAGGTCGTTGATCCAGTGGTGGTTCGGTGCGGCGGCGGCCGCGTCGTTGACCGCGTCGAGCACCAGATCGGCCAGGTCGACATCTTCGAGCTGCAGGTCCTGGCCTTCGCCGAGCCGTGACAGCAACAACAGCTCCTCCACCAGCGAGGCCATCCGCTGCGCCTCGGACTCGATGCGGGCCAGGGCGTACTCGGTGGTCGGCGGCAGGGCCGCGCTGTCCTGCCGAGTCAGTTCGGCGTAGCCCTGGATCGCCGCGAGCGGTGTCCGCAGTTCGTGGCTGGCGTCGGTGATGAACTGCCGCATGCGCCGGTCCGCATCACTGCGATAGGCCAGGGCGCTGTCGACGTTGTCCAGCAAGCGATTCAGGGCGCCGGCGACGATTCCTACCTCGTTGTTCGGGTCGACGTCGCCGGAGGCCACCCTGATGGTGATGCGCTCGTCACCCTCGGCCAGTGGCATCGCCGCAACCGAGGCGGCAGTCGCCGCGACCCGGCGCAGCGGCCGCAACGCGTAGCTGACCACCGTGATGGTCAACCCTGCGGTGACCAACAGTGCCAAGGTGTAAAGCGCTGAGGCAGCGGCCATTCGGCGATCGACGGTACGGTTTGCCAGGTGCATCGATCCGCCGATGAACAACAGGTCGTCGTCGTCGACCGCGCGGGTGCTCACCCGATAGGAGCCCAGACTGCCCAGCTCCACCGTCTGCGGCGGACCACTCGTCCAGTGCCGCTCGGCAATCGTGGCCACCACGTCGGCGGGCGCCGGATACGGATCGCGCTTGGTGAACACCACCGCCCCGATCACCACGCCGTCGCGCAGCACCGCGAGCACGTTGCCCGGGGTCTGATCGCTGAAACCGAGCATGGCCGCACCGATGTTCGACTGGCCGTCGGGTCCCACCACGTTGTCGACGTGGCGATAGTCGGCGAAATAGTGGCCGAAGGCGTTGAGCGACTCGTAGAGATCGGCGTCGATCGTGGCGGTGACATAGGTGCGCAGGCTCAACACCGACACCGCGCCCACCGCCACGAACACCACCGTGACGACCGCCGACACCCCCAACACCAACTGACGGCGTAAGCCACGCGGACGCCAGCGGGGTGGGCTCGGAGCGGCGGTCATTCCGGCGGCTTGCACATGTACCCCACACCGCGCACGGTGTGGATCATCGGCGCCCGGTCGGCGTCGACCTTCTTACGCAGGTAGGAGATGTAGAGGTCGACGATGCTGGTGCGGCCGGCGAAGTCGTAGTTCCAGACCCGGTCCAAGATCTCCGCACGACCCAACGCCCGCCCCTGGTTGCGCATCAGGAAACGCAGCAGTTCGAACTCGGTCGTGGTCAACGCCACCGCGGTGCCGCCGCGGGTGACCTGACGGCTTGCGCCGTCCAACGTCAGATCGCCGACGGTGAGGACTTCGTTCACCGGTGGTGTCTGCTGGCCGGACCGGCGCAGTAACCCGCGCAGGCGGGCCACCAACTCCTCCAGGCTGAACGGCTTGGTCATGTAATCGTCGGCGCCCGAGGTCAGTCCGGTCACTCGGTCGGTCACCGAGTCGCGGGCGGTGAGAAACAGTGTCGGCGTGTAGGGGTCGGATTCGCGAACCCGCTGCAGAATCTGCAGCCCGTCGATATCGGGCAGCATGATGTCCAGAACCAGCAGATCGGGAGCACCGCCGTGGAACTTGGCGACGGCATCGCGTCCGTTATGGGCGACGTCGACCACCCAGCCCTCGTAATGCAGGGCCATCGTCACCAGGTTGGTCAGGGCCGGCTCGTCGTCAACCAGCAGTACCCGAATCGGTGATCCGTCGTGTCGATAGATCCGCGGAAGCTGCCCGAGGATCGCCTTGCGCGGAGGCTGACCGTCCGTGTTACCCGCCATCGGTCGCCATTTTCCACCGATTCGGGGTCATTCGCCGAGCAGACGTTGCTTTCGCTGGGCGAATTTCTCCGGCGACAGAATGCCCGAGTCCCGCAATTCGACCAGCGCGCGCAGTTCGGCGACGACACCGATGGCTTTCGACTTGTCGGCTTTGCCGAGCTTGACCGAGTCGTCCGGATCTTCGGGCTCTGCTGCCCGCGTGGGCGTTGCGGTGAGATGGGGCCGGGTGGTTCGGCGTTCGGTCCCGACTGGGTTGGTCAAGGCGCCCCCGGCCGCACCGGCCAGGGCCATCTGGGAGTACGGGAGCTTGGCGGCGGTCGCCATCGGCCCCGCTGCCGCGGCGGCGCTACCGGCTTGTGCCGATACCAGGGTGGCTTCGCGCAATGCCGAGGGAACGGCCGCCGCCCAGGCTCGCGGCACCGACATCCCGCCCAGCGGCATCGCCTTGCCGGTACTGGCCCAGGCCGTGCCAGTCCCGGCCAGGCTCGCGGTAGGAACCAAACCGCCTAGGGCGGGCGCGGTTTCACCGATCAGGCCCAGCGCTCCCAGTTCGGCTCCTTCGGGAAGGGCGAGTTCTCCCAGCGTCATCGCCAAGCCGCCGAACGCGCCGCCTAGGCCGATCGCCCCGAACGGCCCGACACTGCCGACCTCGAAAACCGCGCTGATCATGTCGAACAGCAGGCCCGGCGACACCGCACCGTCGCCGGTGTCGGCGGCGGTGTTGGGTACGGGTGCGGTGAAGGTGGGCAGTTGGGTGGCTGCTGCGGCGTTGGTGGCGTAGTCGTACATGGCGGTGGCGTCTTGGGCCCACATTTCGCTGTAGTGGGCTTCGGTGGCGGCGATGGCGGGGGTGTTGTGGCCGAGGAAGTTGGTGGCGATCAGGGTGGCCAGTTGGGCGCGGTTGGCGGCGATGACGGCGGGGGGCACGGTCATGGCGTAGGCGGTTTCGTAGGCGACCGCGGCGGCGGCGGCTTGGGTGCCGGCGTGGCCGGCTTTGGTGGCGGTGGTGCTCATCCAGGTGGCGTAGGGGGTTGCGGCGGCTGCCATGGCTGCTGCGGAGGGCCCTTGCCAGGTTTGGTCGGTGAGTCCGGCGATGATGGTGCGGTAGTTGTTGGCGGCTGATTCGAGTTCGGCGGCCATGGTTTTCCAGGCTGTTGCGGCGGCGCGGATGGGTCCTGAGCCCGCTCCGGTGTACATCAGCCCGGAGTTGACTTCAGGTGGCAGCGCTGCAAAATTCATCGGCTACTCCTCGATCGCCGATATCTGACGCTATTTTCGGCCGCTACGACCGGGCAACTCTGCAGCGATGACTCATACGAAACACATATCTGCCGGGCGGGTTTGGTTAACGCGGCGCTGCCAGCGGGGGAACTGCAGTGGAATACAGCCAGGCCTGCCACAACGACTGCAGCGGTTCGCCCGCGTATCCGGCGGCCAGCGCGGTGAAGTCTTCGGTGCCGGCGTTGCCGTGGCGGTAGCGCGACGTCCAGTCGCGCAGCAGGGCGAAGAAGGCATCGTCGCCCAGCCGTCCGCGCAGCAGATGCAGGGTGATCGCGCCGCGTTTGTAGACCCGGTCGTCGAACATGTCGGCAGGCCCGGGATCGGCCAACAGCAGGTCTTGTGGCAGCCCTGCCAGTTGCCGGTGATATCGCCGAGCCAATTGGTCGGCGCTCGGCCCGCCGGAATGCTCGGACCACAGCCATTCGGCGTAGCAGGCGAAGCCTTCGTGCAGCCAGATATCGCTCCAGCGCCGCAACGTGACGCTGTTGCCGAACCACTGGTGGGCCAGTTCGTGGGCGATCAGTCGTGTCGATGCCCCGGTGCCGTCGCAGTGGTTGGCACCAAAGATCGAAATCCCCTGTGCTTCAAGGGGGATCTCCAAGTTGTCGTCGGTCACCAGCACCGTGTAGCCGGCCGCCAGCGGGTAGGGACCGAACAGCCGAACGAACAGCTCCACCATCTGCGCCTGGTCGGTGAAATCGCGCTCGAACTCGGTCTGCAGCCGGGCGGGCAGCACCGCACGGATTGCCACCGCCGACCCGGGCAGCTGCCGGGTCACGTACCGGCCGATCTGCAGGGTGACCAGATAGGTCGGCGTCGGCTCGGGCTGCTCGTAGGTCCAGGTGGTACGAGTCGCCCGGGTCCGCCGCGATATCAGTTCGCCGTTGGCGACCGCGTAGTAGGGACTGTCGGTGCTGATCTGGATCCGGTAGCTGGCCTTGGCGTAGGGGTGATCGTCACAGGGGAACCACGACGGTGCTCCGTTGGGCTGTCCGGAGACCAGCGCGCCATCGGATAGCTCCTCGAAACCCACTTCACCCCAAAGTGTTTCGCTGGGGCGGGGTGACCCCGCGTACCGGACGACGATCACCAGCGCGGCACCGGGCGGCACCGTGGCGGCCAGCGTGATTCGCAGCTTCGCCGACGAGGTGGCGAACCGGGCGGGGGGGCGACCGTTGACCCACACCTTGGCCACCGACAGTGCGTCGGCAAGGTCCAGGGTGATCTCGCGCAGTGCTACCAAGGCGACTGCGGTGATGGTCGCGGTGCCTGAGAGTCGGTTGCTGCTGACCTTGTACTCCAGGTCGAGCTCGTAGCGCGAGACCCGGTAGCCGCTGTTGCCGCTGCTGGGCAGATAGGGGTCAAGAACAGGCACCGGGGCCTTGGCTGCCTTCGTGGGTTTGCTCATGCCGCGGGCTCCTGACTCGCGGCGGCCGACGAGCCGCGCTTCTTGCCCGACACCTGCCACGGCGCAATCGGATTGCCCTGCCAGCGGGTCGCCGCCGGCACCTCGTCACCGCGCATCACCAGCGAGGCCGGCCCGACGGTGGCGCCGGCGCCGACCCGGGCCGCGGGCAATGCCACGCAGTTGGGCCCCAGGGTGGCGCCCGCGTCCAGTGTGACGGTGTCCATCTGCATGATCCGGTCGTGGAACAGGTGGGTCTGCACCACGCAGCCGCGGTTCACCGTCGCGCCGGCACCCAGCGTCACCAGGTCGGCTTCGGGCAGCCAGTACGTCTCGCACCACACGCCGCGGCCGATGGTGGCGCCGAGGGCCCGCAACCACAGGTTCATCACCGGGGTGCCGGTCGCAGCCCGGGCGAACCACGGGGCGGCAACGGTTTCGACGAAAGCGTCGGAGACCTCGTTGCGCCACACGAACGACGACCACAGCGGGCGCTGTGACGCCCGGATCCGGCCCACGATCAGCCATTTCGCCACCACCGCGCTGCCGCCGGCCACCGCGCCCGCGGCCAGTAGCGTGACACCGCTGCCCAGCGCGGTCCAGCCGTAGCCGAACCGTGTTGCCCCCCACTGCAACGTGCCCAAAACCGCGGCCCCGATCGCAAAGGTGACCACCACCGGGATCAGCCGGAACGTCTCCATGACGGCGCGCATGATCTTCAGCCGCAGCGGTGGTTCGAAGGTCCGCTCGGCGTCGAGGTCGGCGGCCTTGCGCCGCAGGCGCACCGGCGGGCTGCCCAGCCACGACGAGCCGGTCTTGGCCTTGTGCGGTGCCGTCGACAGCACCGCCACCAAGGAGTTGTCGGGGACCCGCCTGCCCGGCTGGGTGATCCCGGAATTACCCAGGAATGCGCGCTTGCCGATGGTGGCCGGCGCGACGTGGATCCAGCCGCCGCCCAACTCGTAGGAGGCCACCATGGTGTCGTCGGCCAGGAAGGCGCCGTCGGCGATCGTGGTGAACTTCGGGATCACCAGCGCGGTGGAGATCTCGGTACCGTCGCCCACCTTGGCCCCCAGCAATCGCAGCCACCACGGCGTGATCAAGCTGGCGTACACCGGAAAAAGGTAGTCGCGCGCGGCGTCCATCAGACGTTCGGTGGCCCACAGCTGCCAACCCACCCGGCTGCGCACCGGGTGGTAGCCCTCCGTCAGCCCGATCGACAACAACCGCACCCCGATCACGGTTAAGGCGGCGTAGCTGAGCATCGCGATCAGCGCGGCCGGCGCGGTGGCCAGCACCGCCGGCCGGATCGCGTCGGCCAGCGTGGCGCAATCGCGCACCGCCCAGCCGAGCACCGCCAGCCCGACACCTAAAGCCAACAACGGCAAGCCGGCCAGCAGGATCGACGTCAGTCCGTACACCGCGGCCCACACCGGGCGCGGCGGCGGCCGGTGATCCGGCCAGGGATGGTGCGCCTTACCGGATTTCACCGCCGGCGAGCCGGTCCAGTACTGGCCCTTCTTCACCTCGCCGACCACACCGGAGCCGGGAGCGACATCGGCGTCCTTGCCGACCGAGGCACCGGGCAGCAGCGTGGTGCGGGCACCGATGGTGGCGTCGTTGCCGACCGTGACGGGACCGACGTGGAACGTATCGCCGTCGATCCAATGCCCGGTCAGGTCCACCTCCGGCTCGATGGAACACCGGTGGCCCAGCGTCAACATCCCGGTCACCGGTGGGGCGGAGTGCAGATCCACACCCTCGCCGATCTTGTTACCCAGCGCTCGCGCGTAATACACCAGCCACGGTGCGCCGGAAAGATTCTCGGCGCCGCCGGCGGTGGCGAGCCGTTCGGCGATCCAGACCCGAAGGTGCTCGGGACCGCCGCGCCGATAGGTTCCGGGCTGCAGGTTGGAAAGCAGGGCGCGCGCCCCCAGCGCGGCGATGCCCATCCGGCCCAGCGGGGTGACGAACAGCACGAAGGCAGCGATCACCCACCACCAGTCGAGCCGCGCCAGCCAGGGCAACGGGTGCACCGCCGCCACCACGTTGTTGATCAGTGCCAGCCAGGTCACCCACTGCAACCCGGTCAGCGTGGCCAGCGGCACCGACAGCAGCACCTGTGCGGCTTGGGTCTGCCACGGCGTGGGCTCCACCGCGCGGGATGGCCCCTCCGCGCCGGGATCACTGCGGCCCATGTCATCGAGAAAGCCGGCCAAAGAGCCCAGGCGCGGACGGTCGTAGAGCTGGGCGACGGTGGTCTGCGGGTAACGCTGCCGCACGGCGGCCACCAGCTGTGCGGCTTGCAGCGATCCGCCGCCGAGGGCGAAGAAGTCGGCCTGCTCGTCGTCGACCGGGGCGCCCAGCACGTCGCGCCACAGTCCGGCCAGCCAGCCCAGGGTGCTGTCCGGGTCGTCCCCGAGAACTCCGCAGCCGGCCGGGGCACCCGGCTCCGGCCCCACCGGCCACGGCAGCGCCTCGCGGTCCACCTTGCCCGATGTGCGGGTAGGCAGTTCGTCGACCAGCACCAACCGGGGGACCAGCGCCGCGGGCAGCCGCCGGCCCAGCTCGGCGCGGGCGGCTGCGAGGTCGAAGTCCGGATCGGTGCTGACCAGGTAGCCGACCAGCAGTGGGGTCCCGGCGGCACTGGTCCGCACCGCCGCCGCGGCGCCGCTGACGCCGGGCAGTGTCACCAGCGCGCTGTCCACCTCGCCCAGTTCGATGCGGCGGCCGCCGACTTTGACCTGGTCATCGGCCCGGCCGCAGAACACCAGTCCGTCGGCGTCCAGCCGCACCAGATCGCCGCTGCGGTAGGCCCGCGGCCATTCCAGGGTGGGCAGCGGCGCGTACTTCTCGGCGTCTCGGTCGGGGTCCAGGTAGCGGCCCAGTCCGACACCGCCGATCACCAGCTCGCCGACTTCGCCGGTGGCCACTGGCGCCCCGTCGGGGCCGAGCACGGCCAGGTCCCACCCCAACAGCGGCAGTCCGATCTGAACCGGGCCGGTGCCGTCGAGCTGCGCCGCGCAGGCCACCACGGTGGCCTCGGTGGGGCCGTAGGTGTTCCACACCTCGCGGCCGTCCACTGCCAGCCGAGACACCAGCTCCGGCGGGCAGGCCTCGCCGCCGAAGATCAGCAGCCGTACCGCTTCCAGTGCCTCGGCGGGCCACAGTGCCGCCAGGGTGGGCACGGTGGACACCACGGTCACGTCCCGCGCCACCAGCCACGGGCCCAGATCCATGCCGCTGCGCACCAGCGATCGCGGTGCCGGCACCAGGCAGGCGCCGTAGCGCCAGGCCAGCCACATCTCCTCGCAGGACGCGTCGAACGCGACCGACAGTCCGGCCAGTACCCGGTCGCCGGGCCCGATCGGGTTGTCCTGCAAGAACAGCTGAGCTTCGGCGTCGACGAAGGCCGCCGCGTTGCGGTGCGTGATCGCCACGCCCTTCGGGGTGCCGGTCGATCCCGAGGTGAAGATGATCCAGGCGTCGTCGCTGGTCTGCGGTGCCGTGGCCCGCCAGCCGCGGGACGCGCCGGGGCCGCGGGTCAGGCCCTGTTCGGTGATGACCGCCGCGACCTGGGCCTCGTTGAACACCAGCTCGGCGCGCTCGGGCGGATCGTCGGCGTCCACCGGCACGTAGGCCGCGCCGGTGGCCAGCGCGGACAGGATCGCCACGTACAGCGCGTAATTGCCCGACGGCATCCGGATGCCGATGCGATCGCCACGGCCCAGTCCGCGGGCGGCCAGCCACGCGACGCTGTCGGCGATGTCCTCGATCAGCTCGCCATAGGTCAACACCACGTTGCCGTCGTCGATGGCGGGCGCATCGGGGTAGCGGGCAGCGGTCTCTTGCAGGATGTCGATCAGGGTGCGGGGCTGCGGCGCCGAGGAGCCGCGCAGATATTGCGCGGGGACTTGCAGTGAGGGCACGACTGTAGAACGTACCCAGCACGGTCGGGGCGTGCAGCGCGTCACCGTCCGCTCGGCGCGTTGTTCGCGGGCGCTCGGGTCTACCGGCGCCCGCCGAGCCGCGCCAACCGGCGGTGGGCGCCGTAGGCGGCAACACCGACCGCGAAGACCACAAGGCCCGCCAGGACCGAGGTGAGGGGCAGGGCGAAAGCGACAACGACGCAGCCGAGCATGCCGATGATGGGGATCGGGCGCGGGGGACGGCCTTCGGCGGGGGTCAGGGTCCAGGCCGCGGCGTTGGCCACGGCGTAGTAGATCAGGACCGCGAACGAGGAAAAACCGATGGCGCCACGGATATCGGTAGTGGCGGCCAGAACGGCGATTACCAGACCAACGGCGATCTCGGCGCGGTGCGGCACCCCGAACCGGGGATGCACCGCGGTCAAATACGCGGGCAGATACCGGTCACGGGCCATGGCCAGGGTGGTACGCGACACCCCCAGAATCAGGGCGAGCAAGGACCCGGTCGCCGCGAGTACCGCCGCGATCTGGACTGCCACGGCCAGCTTGCCCGCCCCGGCGACCGTCGCCACCTGCACCAGGGGCGCCGAAGCGCCGGCAAGACCTTCTGGGCCAAGAACATTCAGTGCCGCCGTCGCCACCAGCGCGTACACCACCAGGGTGATGGCCAAGGCGATCGGGATCGCGCGCGGAATGGTGCGCGCCGGCTCCCGGACCTCCTCTCCCAAGGTGGCGATGCGGGCGTAGCCGGCGAACGCGAAGAACAGCAGGCCCGCTGCCTGCAGCACCCCCGGGACCGACACCGGCGAGTGGTCGAACCGAAGAGGGGCAAGACCCGGAGTGTCCACGGCGGTCACCACAACCGCTGTCAGGACCACCAGCACCACCGCCACGATCAGCCGGGTCAGCCACGCTGATTTCTGCACGCCCAGCACGTTGATGGCGGTCAGCCCCAGCACCGCCGCCACCGCGATCGCGTGTCCGTGCGCGGGCCACGCGTAGAAACCCACGGTCAATGCCATCGCCGCGCACGACGCGGTCTTACCGACGATGAATCCCCACCCGGCCAGATAGCCAAAGAACGGGCTCAGCCGCTCGCGCCCGTATATGTAGGCACCGCCCGAGGCCGGATACCGTGCGGCAAGCCGCGCCGAGGAAATGGCGTTGCAGTAGGCGATCACCGCTGCCACGACCAGACCGATCAGCATCGCCGCACCGGCCGCCCGTGCCGCAGGCGCCAACGCCACGAAAATTCCGGCACCGAGCATCGAGCCCAGTCCAATCGTCACCGCGTCGAACATGCCCAGCTGCCGGCGCAGCTCGCCGGAATTGCGCTGCCGGTCAGGTGTGGCGTGATCCTCCATCAACCCAGCCCACTGTCGCTATCGCGGCGCGAGGTAGCCGACCGGGCCGACGGCGATGCAGACCGACAGCGCTGCGGTGTCGGCGCGCGCGGACACGTTGTGCCCGGCGCCCGGCAGCCGCACGAAGACACGGTTGAGGCCCGGTCGCACTCGGACCCGCACGTCGGGGCCATCGGACAATGACAACGTCATCGCACCGTCGACGTTGGCCAGATAGTTGATCTCGGCGGTCCAGTCCGCGGGCAACAGCGGGCCGTCGAGTGCCAGTGTTGCCGGCAGGTCCGGTTGCACCAGATACCCACAGCGGGGCACCGGTCCGGCCACCAGGGAGCGCACCCACGTCACCTGGGCGTCGGTCACCGTTCCCGAGTTGGTCAGCATCCGCAACTGCGTTGTCGCCGAGGCGAACTCGGGACGGTCACGAAGTAGGGCGAACATGTGGCTGGCCAGGTTCTCCGGGTAGACGACCCGCTGCAGCACCAGCGGGTCGACCTCCTGATCCAGCATCGGCGCGTCGGAGGCGGCGTGGGCGGCGGCCAGGCCGTGCCGGGCGTTCTGCAGATACGCGCGAGCCGGATCGTCCCGCCAACAGGTCAAGAACGTCACCGTCGAGTACAGGCTGCTCGCAGTGAACGCGACCGCCAGGCCGGTCACCGCCACGGTGCGCGGGCGGGCGGCGTCCAGCCACCGCGACGAGTCCCGGTTGGGGGCGCACAACCCGACGGCCCCCAGGATCGCGAGCACCACGACGAGGTCGGCCAGGTAGCGCAGGGTTTGGGCCAGTTCTAACGCGGTGAACGCCGAGGACCGCATCAGATAGATCGGCACCTGGCAGGCCGCCGCGTAGCCGGCCGCAGCCAGCCACACCGGGGCCAAGCGGTGCTTGCGCGCCAGCGACACCGCCACCAGCGCGGCCAGCACCAGAGCGCCGAGTGCCATCACCACCGGCCCCGGCAGCGCCCACGGCGAGGCCGGTGCCCAGCGTGCCCACGTCCAAGGGCCGCCGGCCAGGCTCGGGACGATGCCGTGGGTGATCGAGCGCAGCAGCAGGTCGCGGGTCATCTCGAGATCGAAACTCCACCGCTTCTGATTGACCACCGCCAGATAGACCCCGATCCATCCCGCGGTCACCGCCAGCATCGCCGTCCACATCCGGGAACCGGCCCGCCACGTCCCGGCGATCGCGCTGGTCAGCGGCGATCCGCAGACGTACCCCAGCAGCGCCACTACCGCGAACGCGACGAACGGGATCACCGCAGACTTCTCGAAGAACAGCAAGCCGCCCAGGTAGGTCAGCGTGGCGGTGTACGCATAGCGCCGGTTGCCGGTGCGCGCCAACAGGATCGCGTCGGCGCACACCCAGGCCATCGCGGCGCACAGCGGAAGGGAGTTCAGCGCCGCCGACCACCAGGCGAAGGCCGGCAGGCCCAGCGGAGTCCACAACGCGAAGGTCAGCGGCACCAGCAGCACCGGCCGCCAGCCCAGGATCACCCACAGCACGCGCAGCAGTGCGCAGGACGACAACAGCTGCAGCACCACCAGGCTGACCGCCGGCGCCGCCCACTGCAGCGGCCACAGCTTGGCCAGCGCCCCGGCCACCAGGAACGCGCCCGGCATCACATGACCGTCGTGGTCGTCGAACAGGTATGCCGGCGACCACAGCGGATGGGTGCCCGCCCGGCCGACCAGGATCAGGTCGTCCCAGTAGAAGTAGCCCCCGAACGCCACCACCGCCCGCACTACCAACTGGGCGGCGATCAGCGCCAGCGCCGCCCAACAGACCCAGGGCAGGGCGGCAGTCCGGGTGCGCATGGGTCTTTCTTACCTGTCGGTATGGTGGGCCGGTGCGAGCACTGGTCACCGGGGCAGCCGGATTCATCGGATCGACGCTGGTCGACCGCCTGCGGGCGGACGGACACCAGGTAGTCGGGTTGGACAATTTCGCGACCGGGCGTGCCGGCAACATCGAGCACCTGGCCGACGACGCCGACTTCAGCTTCGTCGAGGCCGACATCGTCTCCGCCGACCTGAACGCGATCGTGGCCCAACACCGACCCGAGGTGATCTTTCACCTGGCCGCCCAGATCGACGTGCGCCACTCGGTGGCCGACCCGGTCTTCGACGGCTCGGTGAACGTCATCGGGACCATCCGGGTCGCCGACGCCGCGCGCGCCGCGGGGGTGCGCAAGATCGTGCACACCTCCTCGGGCGGGTCGATCTACGGCACCCCGCCGCGCTATCCGACCGGTGAGGACGTCCCCACTGATCCGGCGTCGCCCTATGCCGCCGGCAAGGTGGCCGGTGAGATCTACCTCAACACCTATCGCCACCTCTACGGGCTGCAGTGTTCGGCCATCGCGCCGGCCAACGTCTACGGCCCCCGCCAGGACCCGCACGGCGAGGCCGGGGTGGTGGCGATCTTCGCCCAGGCGCTGCTGGAGGGCCGGCCCACCAAGGTGTTCGGGGACGGATCCAACACCCGCGACTACGTATTCGTCGACGACGTGGTGGACGCCTTCGTGCGGGCCTCGGGGGAGCACGGCGACGGGCAGCGGTTCAACGTCGGTACCGGCGTGGAAACCTCGGACCGGCAACTGCATTCGGCGGTGGCCGCCGCGGTCGGAGCGCCCGACGACCCGGAGTTCCACCCGGCCCGGCTCGGCGATTTGCGACGCTCCTGCCTGGACATCGAGCGGGCGCAACAAGTACTGGGATGGAGCCCGCAGGTCGGGTTGGACGACGGCGTGACACGCACCGTCGCATATTTCCGGCAGATGAAGACCACCTGAAGTTTGTGGCATACTGGCCGGTCGGAGGGGAGTATTCCCCAATTCGCAGTGTCGTCATCACGTCGCCCGTCATCGGGTGACCGGGGCTGTGGGCCGGGCAACCGGCGGAAGAGACCTCCAGCGCTGCAATAACGCTGGAGGCAATCCATGGATGTGTTCGCAATCGGTCGTTTCGGACTGGACGCCGTCGGCGCCGTCGCATCGGCCAGCCTGGACCTGGCCGCCATCCCGCTGCGCGAAGGCGCCAAGATCCTGGCCGGTGAGCCCTCCGATCTGACCAGCCGCCGCAGCTGGCGCGGCGCCGGACGGGCCTGGATCGAGGTGCACGGGCTCGACGACCCCGACGGCGTGGACATCGGTGCCGAGGTTCTCGAAGCCCTGCGGGCCGAGCCCGGTGTCACCTCGGTGCGGCTGAACCGACCACTGTCCCGGGTGGTCGTCGAGATCGGCGACCACGTTTCGCTGGCCGATCTGTGCGCCAAGGTGGAAGCCCTGGAAAAGGAAGCAAAGAATGCCGAATTGACCGAAACCGCGGCGCTGCCGGGCGACGGACTGCTGCTCGCCACCAAGGGCGCGATGGTGGGCGCCAACGCGGTCGGTCTGGCGATCGCGACCCTGGGCAGCGCGATGCGCCTGCCCGCCGCGCCCAAGATCTTCGACGCCGCGGCGTCGGTGGCCCGCTATCAGCCGCTGGTCCGCAGCGCGCTGGAAAGCCGGATCGGCCCGGCCAAGACCGAGAGGGTGCTTTCCCTGGTCTCGCTCGGGTCGCACGTCATCACCATGTCCCCGGCGATTCTGGCGGTGGACCTGATGGTGGAGGGGCTGAAAGCCTCCGAGACCCGCGCCGGGGCGCTGGCCTGGAACCGCTACGAGCCGGAGCTGGCCCGCTACGCGGACCATCCGGACGTGCACCCCTCTGCGCGACCTGTCCCGCGGCCGGCCGGTGCGGCCGAGCGCTACCTGAAGCGCACCGCGGTGGCGCAGGTGGTGGCGGCCGGGGCGGTGGGCGCGCTGACCCGCAATCTGGACATGACCTCGAGTGCGATCCTGGCCACCTCGCCGAAGGCGGTGCGCACCAGTTGCGAATCGTTCGCCGCGACTCTCGGGCAGGGGCTGGCGGACACGCACGGAGTGCTCCCGCTGCGGCCGGACAGCCTGCGCCGCCTCGACAAGATCGACACCGTGGTCATCGACCCGCGGGCGCTGACCGGTGAGCAACGCCGGGTGGTGCAGATCCGCGGCGCGAGCGAGCACGAGCTGCCGAAAGCCTGGAACAGCGCGCAGAGCCTGCTTGACAAGCCCGGACTGCGTCCGGGCTGGCACCGGGTTCCCGGGATGACAGTCCGCGGGTCGGCCCGCAAGGAGCCGGTGGACGCGCTGATCTTGCCCGCGCACCACGCGCTGGCGTCGGCGGTGGTGCTCGAAGGGCGTGCCGCGGGCGTCGAGCTGGTCACGGTGGACACCGAGATCCTCGGTGAGCTGCGCCCCGGCTTCGACGACATCCGCCCGGTCTCCGGCGACGATCTGGACGCCGCGCTGGCTGCGGCCGTGACCGACCTGCAGCAGGCCGGCCGCACCGTCGCGGTGCTGTCCACCTCGGCGGCGCGGGCGCTGGCGTCGGCGGATCTGGCGCTGGGTGTGATGCCGACCAGCGAGCACGCCGACACCCCACCACCCTTTTATGCCGACCTGTTGCTGGCTGACCTGGCCGGAGCATGGCAGGTGCTGCGCGCGCTGCCGGCCGCCCGGTCAGCCACCGAGCGCGGGGTGGCGATCTCGATCGGCGCGTCGTCTATCGCCGGGCTGCTGCTGGTCCGCGGGGTCCGGGCGACCATCCCGGGGGTCGGGGCGGGGCAGAGCCGCGGTCCGGGGCCAGTGACCGTTGGTGCCGGCGCCGGAATGCTCTCGGGGTATCTGCTGGCCCGCCGGGTGCTGCGGGCGCACGCACCGAAGCCGGCCCCGGCCTACGAGTGGCACGCCATGACGGTCGAGCAGGCGCGCGAGCTGTTGACGCCGGACGCGGTGACGCCGCTTGCCGAACGCGCGCCGGTCGACACGGAAACCCAAGGCATGTTCTGGCCGTACTTCCACGCCGTGCGTGAGGAGTTGTCCGACCCGATGACGCCGATCCTGGCGCTGTGCTCGGCGGCGACTGCCATGCTGGGTTCGCCGATCGACGCGGTGATGGTGGGTACGGTGCTCACCGGAAACGCCATGCTGGCCGCCTACCAGCGGTTGCGGGCCGAGAGCCGCCTGAACATCTTGCTGGCCCAGCAGGCCCCGCCCGCCCGGGTCGTGCAGATGGGTGCCGACGGAACACCGAATTACCACGAGATCGTCGCCGAGCAATTGTTGCCCGGTGACCTGATCGAGGTGCGTAGCAACGAGGTGGTGCCCGCTGACGCGCGCGTCATCGAGGTGTCCGACCTCGAGGTCGACGAGTCCGCGTTGACCGGCGAATCGCTGTCGGTCGGCAAGCAGCTCGACCCGACTCCCGGCGCCGAACTGGCCGAGCGCAGCTCCATGCTCTACGCGGGCACCACGGTGATCGCCGGCAAGGCGCTGGCGATGGTGACCGCGGTGGGTGCCGACACCCAGGCCCGCCGGGCCTCCGAACTGGCCTCCGGCGAGCTGCCCGAGGTCGGTCTGCAGCACCACCTGTCCCAGCTGATGTACCGGACCTTCCCCTACAGCGCCGCCGGTGGTGTGGCGGTCGGTGCGCTCGGCCTGCTGCGCCAGGGCGGGCTGCGCGTCGCGCTCGGCAACGCGATCGCGGTCGCGATCGCCGCCGTCCCGGAGGGCATGCCGTTGATGGCCACCCTGGCCCAGCATGCGTCGTCGCAGCGGTTGAGCAAAACCGGTGCGCTGGTGCGGATCCCGCGGTCGGTGGAGGCACTCGGCCGGGTCGACGTGGTCTGCTTCGACAAGACCGGAACGCTGTCCGAGAACCGGCTGCGGGTCGCCACGGTGCGCCCGCTCGCGGGGTATTCCGACGAGGACGTGCTGGGCACCGCCGCGCAGGCGGCGCCGGCCCCCGACGGTGCGGCCCACGCGCACGCCACCGACCAGGCCATCGTGGAAGGCGCGGCGGCCGCGGCCGGTTCCCGGCCGTGGATCGAACCCGACGCGCACCTGCCGTTCCGCTCCGGGCGAGCCTTCTCGGCATCGGTGCTGGGATCGGAGCTGCTGGTCAAGGGGGCACCGGAAGTGGTGCTGGGAGCCTGCAAGAACGCCGGCGCCGCGGTCGAGCAGCAGGTGGCCGCGATGGCGGCCCAGGGGCTGCGGGTGATCGCGGTCGCCCAGGGCAAGCTGACCGCCGCCCAGGTGCGGGCCGTGCAGGAAGATTCCGACCGTCTCTCGGAGGTCAGCGCCGCCGGGCTGACGCTGATCGGGTTCCTCGGCCTGGCCGACACACCCCGGGCCGACGCTCCGCAGCTGCTGGCCGATCTGGCCGCCCGCGGCGTCGACATCCGGATGATCACCGGCGACCACCCGATCACGGCCACCGCGATCGCCGCCGAGATGGGTGTGACCGTAGCCGCCGAGCAGGTGATCACCGGCTCGGAGTGGAATGCGTTGAACCGCAAGGAACAAGAGCGCGTGGTCTGCGAGCGGGTGATCTTCGCCCGGATGTCACCGGAGAACAAGGTGCAGATCGTCCAGACCCTGGAGCGCGCCGGCCGAGTGTCGGCGATGGTCGGGGACGGTGCCAACGACGCCGCCGCGATCCGGGCCGCCACGGTGGGGCTGGGTGTCGTTGCGCACGGCAGCGACTCGGCGCACGCCACCGCAGACGTGGTGCTGACCGACGGCAAGATCGGCGCTCTGGTCGACGCGATCGACGAGGGCCGGCGACTGTGGCGGGGCGTGCAACTGGCGATCTCCGGGCTGCTGGGCGGCAATGCCGGCGAAGTGATGTTCTCGGTGATCGGCACTGCGATCACCGGGAATTCACCGCTGAACACCCGGCAGTTGCTGTTGATGAACACCCTGACTGACGCACTGCCGGCCACCGCCGTGGCGGTGAGCACGCCGGCCGGCCCGATCGGTGACGCGGTGCCCGGACTCGACGAGGGCAAACTGTGGCGTGCGGTGGCGTTCCGCGGCGGTGTCACCGCCGCGGCGGGCACCGCCGCCTGGGCGATGGCCTCAGCAACCGGTTTGCCGCAGCGGGCCGCAACGGTGGCGCTGATCTCGCTGGTGACCACCGAACTCGGTCAGACCGTGGTCGACTCACGGGCGCCGATGGTGCTGGCGACCGCGGCCGGATCGTTCGCGCTGTTCGCGGCGATAGTCTCCACCCCCGGAGTCAGCCAGCTGTTGGGTTGCACGCCGGTCGGCCCGATCGGCTGGGCGCAGGGTCTCGGCACGGCCGCGGCGGCCACCGCCGCGGTGGCCGTGGCGAGCAGGTTCTCGACCCCGGCTAAGGAGATCGCTGCCCCGGCCAAGGAGATTGCGGCCCCCGCCAAGGCGGTGGCGGCGGTCCCGGCGAAGAAGGCCCCGGCTGCCAAGAAGGCCCCGGCTGCCAAGAAGGCCGCGGCTGCCAAGAAGGCCGCGGTCAAGAAGGCCCCGGCGAAGAAGGCCCCGGCTGCCAAGAAAGCTCCGGCTGCCAAGAAGGCCCCCGCCGAGAAGGCCGTGCCGGCCAAGAAGGCACCGGCCAAAAAGGCCGCCGCGAAGAAGTCTTCCGCCAAGCTGGAGCTGGTGCGCTGAGGCTGTCCCGTTACGCCGGCTGAAGCACCGGCACCTGCGAAAGCGGTCGTTTGGATGCGCGAACTCGCGCCTCGAGCAGCCCGGCGCGCCAGAGCACCGCGTACAACTCGACCATCGGCACTGTCAGCAGTGCCGCTGTGGCGTCGGCCAGAGGTTCTGCCAGGATGTCGGTCCCCCGCATACCTGCAACGGTGCGGGCTCGAATCGGACGAGCGGCAAACCCGTTGTTACCACAGGGACAACTGTTGCCGAATTACTGTGTTTCAGGCGGTTCCAGCTTCGCCTCTCCTGCGTCGAGCCTCGCTAAACCGCCGGTTCGGCCGGCTCGGGTGGTTGGGCTTGCCCGAGCGCTATCACCCGTGCCAGCCGGGCATAGCGCAGCTCCAGATCGCGGAATCGCATGTAGGTGCTCAGTGTGGTGAACGCGAAAACCATGATCAGCACGTACAGCATCAGATCGGTACCGCGGCGCACCCCGAGCCAATTGGCCAGCACGGTGGTGTCGTCGGGACGCAGCACCGCATAGATACCGGCCACCACGAACACCAGGTAGCCGACTTTCACCCAGGCCCGCGACTGGGCGGACCGTCGCGACAGCAGCAGGTAGATCAGCAGCACCAGCACCGCCGCGATCAACAGCACCTTGATCCAATTCACTGAAAAACGATCCTATTCATTGAATGGCGATCCTGTTCATCGCGACATCCTCTTGCGTAGCAACCCGTCGAAAAGGATGTTGACGCCGTTGAGCAGCGGCTGACCCTTCGACTTCGAGTAGTCGGTGTAGAGCACCTCGACCGGCTCTTCCCCTACTCGCCAGCGGTTCTCGGCGATCAGGGCGATGAACTCCCCGGCGTGGCTCATGCCGTTCATGGTGAGGTCGAGTCGATCGGCGACCCGCCGGTTGAACACCCGCAGACCGTTGTGGGCGTCAGAGAGCCCGAGCCGGCGGATCCGCGGGTTGAGCAACACGGCGGCCCGCAGCACCACTCGTTTGAGCGGAGGCACCGACGCGGCAGCTTCGGGTGCGCCGAACCGCGTGCCGATAACGATGTCGAGGTCGGTGGCGTCGAGACGGTCGATCATGCGCACCAGATCGGCCACCCGGTGCTGGCCGTCGGCGTCAAAGGTGGCGAACAGCCGGGCGCCGGGCTGGCGGCGGGCGAACTCGACCCCGGT
The DNA here is from genome assembly GCF_045310925.1 of Mycobacterium sp. SMC-15. Lineage (NCBI taxonomy): Bacteria > Bacillati > Actinomycetota > Actinomycetes > Mycobacteriales > Mycobacteriaceae > Mycobacterium > Mycobacterium sp. SMC-15. Next base: position 458,217 of record NZ_JBJIAJ010000002.1, read on the forward strand.
CTGGATGGCCGCTCCCTGGCCGAGGTTGACCGGATGGCGCACGACATAGGCGCCCGCACGTCGGGCTGTGACGGCGGTGTCGTCGGCGCTTCCGTCGTCCACACAGACCACGTAGTCGAAAACCGAACGGATCCCTGCGATCACGTCACCGATGACGGTCGCCTCGTTGAACGCCGGGACGATGATCCAGACATCGGGGTAGCGGGTATCGATGGTTTAGAAAATACACGCCCGTCCGGCTTAGGAATCGGTGCGCAACGCGGCCAGATGCACGGCGATTCCCACCAGCGGACCGCACAGCAGGGCCACCACGGTCCTGGTGGGCAGGTCCAGCGGGAGCAGCAGGAGCAGCGTCGAGGCCACCGTGGCACCCACCCAGCCCAGCGCGTAGGCGCGATGCAGTGCCGCGGCGACGGTCGCTGCCCCGGTCAGCGTCAGCAGCGCGATCGCGGTGGCCGCCGTGGTCAGTCCGGCCAACAGCAGCCCGTCGGCGCGGTAATCCGGGCCGAACACCGTGCGCAGCAGCCACGGGCCGAGCAGGCCCGCCGCCACCGCGCCGGCCGCGCCCAGCGCGGCAACGGCGGCGGCCGGCGTGCTCAGCGCCCGCAGTCGGCGACCGCGTTGGTCGACGAAGTGCGCGATCAGGTTGCCCTGCATGGCGGTCAGCGGCACCAGCAGCGGCGCGCGGGTCACCGTGACCGCCAAGATCACCACACCGCCCGCGGCGCCCAATTCGCCGTAGGTGGCCTGCAACAGCACCGGAAAACCCATCACCAGGATCGCGCTTGCCCCGGCGGCGGTAATCGAATGCGCCGCACCGCGCAGGAACTCCGCTGTGCTCACCGGAGTCAGCAGTCGCGCCGCCGAGCGGGCCGCGGGCGAGGCGGCCAGCAGCAGCAGCCAGGCCAGCGCGCCGGCCACGGTGGCCCACAAGAACCCGAGCAGGCCCCAGCCGATGACGAACGTCGCGGTGGCCACCGCCACCCGAATGGCCGCATCGGTCACCATCAGGGCGCCGTACTGCGTCCACCGGTTGGCGCCGGCCAGCACGCCGAGCAACGTGGCGTGCACCGCGAAGTTGGCCAGACCGAAGCACAGCAGCCCCACCGACAGCCAGCGCGCCTCGACGAACACGTGGCCGCTCCACAGTGGCGAACTGGCGGCAACCACACCGGCCGCCACCAGCCCGGTCAGCCCGGCAACCCGCAGCGGGCGAGTGTGCGCGGTGGCGGAGGGCCCGGCCTCGGATTCGCCGGCGCGCCGGACTTCCCTGGTGGTCTCCTGCAGCAGGCCGTTGGCGGCGCCGTTGACCAGGCCGAAGGCGCCCCAGAAGACGCCGAACACCGAGAAACCTGCCGGATCCAGGTCGCGTGCCGCCAGGTACAGCACCGCGTAGCCGCAGAGGGCGCTGAGCAGGGTTGCGGTGCCGACCCGGGCCATACTGGCTCGGGCGACGGGGCCCGTGGCCACCCCACGAGGGAACCCGGGGGATCCGGTACCACCGACATCGGTCACCACGGCGAAAATACTAAGCGGGTCGCGGGGTACGGTCGGTCAGCCCGCTGAACTGACTCGACGACCGGAGGCTCCCCGATGGACCCGTCGCTGTGGGAATGGCTGGTGACATTCGCGGGCCTGGGCGCGGTGCTCGGTTTCGACCTTTTCCTGGTGGCCCGCCGCGTACACGAGCCCACGATGCGCGAGGTCGCGATCCGGCTGTCGTGCTACATCGGGCTGGCGGTGGCATTCGGCGTCTGGGTGTGGCATTTTCACGGCGCAAAGTACGGGATGCAGTTCTACGCGGGCTGGCTGACCGAGTACAGCCTGTCGGTGGACAACCTGTTCGTGTTCGTGATCATCATGAACAGCTTCAACGTGCCCAAGAAGTACCGCCAGGAGGCGCTGTTCGTCGGCATCATCCTTGCGCTGTCGTTCCGGGCGGTGTTCATCGCGCTGGGCGGAGTCGCCGTGCAGCGGCTGTCGTGGACGTTCTATGTTTTCGGCGCATTCATGGCCTACACCGCGATCAAACTCCTGCGCCACGAGGACCCGACCGGTGAGGGTGCGGGCGAGGGCGGCAACAACGCCGTGGTGAGGTTTGCACGCACCCACTTCAACGCCACTGATCGGTGGGCCGGCGTGCGGTTCTTCGTCCGGGACAACGCCGGGGCGTGGGCCGTCACCCCGATGTTTCTGGTCGCGCTCGCGTTGGGCACCACCGATCTGGTGTTCGCGATGGACTCCATCCCGGCCATCTACGGGCTGACTCGCCAGCCCTACCTGGTGTTCACCGCCAACGTGTTCGCCCTGATGGGGCTGCGGCAGTTGTTCTTCATCCTCGGCAAGCTGCTGAGCCGGCTGGTGTATCTGTCGCAGGGGCTGGCGGTGATCCTGGGCTTCATCGGGGTGCGGATGGTGTTGCACGCGCTGCGCACCAACGACGTCTGGTTCATCAACGGGGGCCGCAACTTCAACGTCCCGGAGATTCCGACCCCGGTCAGTCTGGGGGTGGTGGTGGGGGTGTTGCTGCTGACGACGGGTGCGAGCCTGTACCGGACCCGCGGATCGACCTCAGTGGAGTGAGAAGACCGGAATGGACGGCGCCGCGATCCGCAGTTCGTCGTCGCTGGAATCCGGCGTCAGCCCCGCCACGTAACCCTTGACCTGCCAGTACCACCGTTGTAGATACCGCCGCAGCACCGCCGGCTTGTCATCGTCGGCCACCTCGCTGACCCGGGCTGGCCTCGGACGCCACCGCGGCCCGATCTGGATTTCGCCGGCGGCGCGCACATTGCGCACCCACTCGGTGTTGCCGCGCGGCGACACCAGGTAGTCCACCCCGTCGACGGTCAGGAGATTGATCACGACGCCGCGGCGCTTGCCGCTCTTGCGGCCTCGTACGGACAGGGCGCGGGTGCCGGCAATGCTGATCCCTGCCTCGGCCAGCTTGCGGATCAGTGCGTTGGCCAATCGGGCGGCTGCATTGGGTCGGTCGTATCCGGCGGCCATGGGTCGTCCCCCTTAGCGGAAGTTTCGAGAGCACCGCTCTTGTTTATTTGAGGGTGACACACTGGGCGGATCAAAACAAGAGCGGTGCTCTCGGATCTGTCAGACTGGCGCGATGGGCCGACGGCAGGAATCGCGCGAACGTATCGAGGCGCAGATCATCGAGGTCGGGCGGCGGCAACTGCGCACCCACGGCGCGGCCGGGCTGTCACTGCGCGCCGTCGCCCGCGATGTGGGCATGGTGTCCTCGGCGGTCTATCGATACGTGGGCAGTCGCGACGAGTTGATCACCCTGTTGCTGGTCGACGCCTACAACGATCTGGCCGACGCGGTGGCGCGGGTTCGGACGCGGAAGTCGTGGCACGCGGACATCCAGGCCATCGCTCATGCGGTGCGGGACTGGGCATTGGCCAACCAGGCCGGGTGGGCACTGCTGTACGGCAGTCCGGTTCCCGGCTACCACGCGCCTGCCGAGCAGACCGCGGCCCCGGGCACCCGGGTGGTCGGGGCGTTCTTCGAAGCGATCGCGGCGGGCATCGCGGTCGGCGACATTGCTTCCGGCAACAGCGGTGCCGCGCAACCACTATCGGCAGACTTCGAGCAACTACGACAGGAGTTCGGCTTCCCCGGCGGCGATGCCGTCGTCGGCAAATGCTTCCTGCTGTGGGCCGCCCTCGTGGGCGCGGTCAGCCTGGAGGTGTTCGGTGGGTATGGCGAGGACACCCTGTCGGCACCACGGGCGGTGTTCGACGTCCAGCTCGCACTCCTGCTGGACGTACTGGGGCGGCCGCAGCCGCTCGGCTGATGCGACGGTCCCAGCTTCGCCTCTCCTGCGTCGAGGCTTGCTGAACCGCCGGGCTGATGCGACGGTCCCAGCTTCGCCTCTCCTGCGTCGAGGCTTGCTGAACCGCCGGGTTGATGCGACGGTCCCAGCTTCGCCTCTCCTGCGTCGAGGCTCGCTGAACCGCCGGGTCAGTGACCGGAGGTCTTGAACCGCTCGATCGACCGGGTGATCTCGGCCTCGGCTTCGGCACGGTCCACCCAGTCGGCGGCCTTGACGAACTTGCCCGGCTCCAGGTCCTTGTAGTGCACGAAAAAGTGCTTGATCGCGTCCAGCTCATAGGCGGGCACGTCGCTGATGTCCTGAATGTGGTCCCACCGGTGGTCACCGGCCGGAACGCACAGCACCTTGGCGTCGCCGCCGGCTTCGTCGGTCATCTGGAACATCCCGACCGGCCGTGCCTCGACCAGCACACCGGGGAACACCGACTGCGGCAGCAGCACCATCGCGTCCAGCGGGTCGCCGTCCTCGCCGAGGGTGTCCTCGATGAAGCCGTAGTCGGCGGGGTAGCCCATCGGCGTGTACAGGTAGCGGTCGAGCTTGACACGCCCGGTGGCGTGGTCGACCTCGTACTTGTTGCGCTGGCCCTTGGGGATTTCGATGGTCACGTCGAATTGCACCGGGCCAGTCTAGAGCGGCCCGCATTCACGCTCGGACTCCGCCCGTCCGGCACAATTGCGCCTGAGAAGGCAGGAGAGACATGCAACCCACTCGGTGGCGACACAGCAGCGCCCATCTGGGTATCGCGGCAGCGGTACTGGCACTGGCCGCCGCGGTGGTGGTCATCGCGGTGGTTGTGCTCCCGGATGAATCCGGCGCCGGTGCGCGCGTCGTGTCGCCGGCACCGGTGGCGACCGCCAAACCCGGGGTGGTTCCGGTCTCCGACGACGCCCCGGTGCCGGTCGGCAGCGCCCTGGCGGCAGCCATGGCGCCTGCGCTGGCCGACCCGAATCTGGGCCGGCTCACCGGGCGAATCACCGATGCGTTGACCGGCAAGGCGCTGTGGACACAGCAGGAAGATCTGCCGGTGCAGCCGGCGTCGACCAACAAGGTGCTGACCGCCGCCGCCGCCCTGCTGGCGCTGGATTCCGGCGCCCGGGTCACCACCCGCGTGACGGCCGGCGACCAGCCCGGGGTGGTGGTGCTGGTGGGCGGCGGAGATCCCACGCTGTCGACCGCCGAGGTCGGTCAGGACACCTGGTACCGCGAAGCCGCGCGCATCAGTGATCTGGCCGAGCAGGTTCGGCGCAGCGGGGCAAGCGTCTCCGAGGTACAGGTCGACGTGTCGGCGTTCACCGGCCCGACCATGGCCCAGGGTTGGGACGCCGAGGACATCGAAGGCGGCGACATCGCCCCGATCGAGGCGGTGATGGTCGACGGTGGCCGCGTCCAGCCCACCACGGTCGAGTCGCGGCGGTCCCCGACGCCCGCGCTGGACGCCGGGAAGGCGTTGGCCGCGGAGCTGGGCGTCGACCCCGACAAGGTGAGCATTGCGTCCTCGACGGTGACCGGGCGCGAACTGGGGGCGGTCCGATCGGCGCCGCTGGTGGTCCGGCTCGGCGAGATGATGAACGCCTCCGACAACGTGATGGCCGAATCCATCGCCCGGGAGGTGGCCGCGGCGATGGGCCGGCCTCGCTCGTTTGCCGGCGCGGTCGACGCGGTGACCAACCGGCTGGCCACCGCCCACATCGCGGTGAGCGGAGCCGCCCTGCAGGACTCCAGCGGGCTGTCGGTCGACGACCGGCTGTCGGCCCGGACCCTCGATTCGGTGGTGCAGGCGGCTGCCGGGCCTGACCTGCCCGAGCTGCGTCCACTGCTGGACATGCTGCCGGTCGCCGGCGGCAGTGGCACGCTCTCCGAGCGGTTCCTCAACCCCAAGACCGGGCGCGGCGCGGCCGGCTGGCTGCGGGCCAAGACCGGCTCGCTGACCCGCACCAATGCGCTGGCCGGCATTGTCACCGACCGCGATCAGCGGGTGCTGACGTTTGCGTTCATCTCCAACGACGCCGGACCGACCGGGCGGACCGCAATCGACGCGCTGGCCGCGGTCCTGCGAACCTGCGGGTGCGGATGAGCGAGTCCGACGTCGGCAGCGCGGTGGACTTCGAGTTCGCCGCGACGGTCGGTGGCTGGCTGGCACGTCCCGCGCCGCCGATGACCGACTACACGCGCCGTCAGGTCGTCGAGGAACTGCACACCAGCGCTCGCGCGGCAGAACCCCTGGTCCGCGAAGTCACCGGCCTGGGCGACGACGGTCCGGTCCCCGACGCCCGCGTGGTCGACCGGCGGCAGTGGGTCGCCGCCGCCGCCGAATCGATGCGGGTGATGATGGGCGCCTCCGAGCGGCCGGCCGGTTTCCTCACCAGCCGGCTGACCGGGGCGCAGACCGGCGCGGTGTTGGCGTTCGTCTCCTCGGGCATCCTCGGCCAGTACGACCCGTTCTGTGCTGACGGTGGCGCGCTGCTGCTGGTCTACCCCAACGTGGTCGCAGTCGAGCGTCAGCTGCAGGTGACTCCGGCCGACTTCCGGTTGTGGGTGTGCCTGCATGAGGTGACGCACCGCGTGCAATTCAGCGTCAACCCGTGGCTGGCCGGCTACATGTCCGAGGCGCTGGCGGTACTGACCGGCGACAGCAGCCCGGACCTCACCCAGGTGGTGGGCCGGCTGGCCGACTACCTGCGGGGCCGCCATGACGACGCCGAGTCGCCGGGCCCGTCGGGGATCCTGGGCCTGGTGCGGGCGGTGCAGTCCGAGGAACAGCGCACCGCGCTGGACCAGCTGCTGATGCTGGGCACGCTGCTCGAAGGCCACGCCGATCACGTGATGGACGCGGTCGGGCCGCTGGCGGTGCCGTCGGTGGCGACCATCCGGAGCCGCTTCGAGGAACGCCGCCAGCGCAGCCAACCCCCGCTGCAACGGCTGCTGCGGGCGCTGCTGGGCCTGGACGCCAAGCTGAGCCAGTACACCCGCGGCAAGGCCTTCGTCGACGCCGTGGTCGGCCGCGTCGGCATGGACCGGTTCAACGCGGTGTGGTCGAGTCCGCAGACCCTGCCGCTGCCCGCCGAGATCGAAGAGCCCCAGCGGTGGATCGACCGGGTGCTGTAGCCGCGCTGCGGGCCGCGCTGGGGGCGTTCGCCGAGCAGCATCTGCCGCAGGGGGGAGGCTGGGCGGTCGCGTTGTCCGGTGGGCCCGACTCGCTGGCGCTGACCGCGGTCGCCGCCCGGCTGCGGCCGACCACCGCGCTGATCGTCGACCACGGCCTGCAAGCCGATTCGGCGCAGGTGGCCGAGACTGCACGAAGTCAGGCGCTCGAACTGGGATGTGTTGATGCGCGGGTTATTTCGGTTACCGTCGGAGCTCAAGGAGGTCCGGAAGCCGCGGCGCGTACGGCCCGCTACGCCGCGCTGGCCGATGCCCGCGGCGCAGGCCCGGTATTACTGGGACACACGCTCGACGATCAGGCCGAGACCGTGCTGCTCGGGCTCGGCCGCGGTTCGGGCGCCCGGTCGATGGCCGGCATGCGGCCGTACGACCCGCCATGGTGCCGGCCGCTGCTGGGGGTGCGACGAGCAGTGACCGGACAGGCCTGCGCCGAACTGGGGCTGGCGCCCTGGCTCGACCCGCACAACAGCGACCCTCGATTCACCCGGGTGCGGTTGCGCGCCGAAGTGCTGCCCCTGTTGGAGGATGTGCTCGGCGGCGGGGTGGCCGAAGCCCTGGCCCGGACCGCGATCGCGCTGCGGGAGAACACCGAGCTCATTGACGCCTTGGCGGAGCAGGCGCTGCCCGGCGCCACAGCCGGTGCCGGGTTGGACGCTGCGGCCCTGGCGGCCCTGGCGGCTCCGGTACGCCTCGCGGTGATCCGGCGCTGGCTGATCGATGGAGGCGGGCGCGGCCTGACCGACCTGCAGATCCGCGCGGTGGACCGACTGGTCACCGCATGGCGCGGACAGGGTGGGGTGGCGATCGGATCAGACCTGCGGGGACAGCGACTGTTCGCGGTCCGCGGCGACGGATTGCTACGGCTGCGCCGCGAGCCGGTCTGAGCCCCGGACGTGAATTTGTCCGCCGCAGTTGGTTGTCGAACTCCCGCCATGGCACGCTGTGCTGGTGGCTGAGAACTCGCCTGGGGAGGGACCCGAGTTGTATGCGGGTGACATCAAATCGGTATTGCTGAGCGAGGAGCAGATCCGGACCCGCACTGCCGAACTCGGCGCGCAGATCGCGGCCGACTACGCCGAGGGACGTGCCGAGAGCGGCGATCTGCTGCTGATCACCGTGCTCAAGGGCGCGGTGCTGTTCGTCACCGACCTCGCCCGGGCGATTCCGTTGCCCACCCAATTCGAGTTCATGGCGGTCAGTTCTTACGGTTCGTCGACCTCGTCATCGGGTGTGGTGCGCATCCTCAAGGACCTCGACCGCGACATCAGCGATCGCGACGTGTTGATCGTCGAGGACGTCGTCGACTCCGGCCTGACGCTGTCCTGGTTGCTACGCAACCTGGCCACCCGGCGGCCGCGGTCCCTGCGGGTCTGCACCCTGTTGCGCAAACCCGACGCGCTGGGGGCCGGCGTCGACATCTCCTACGTGGGCTTCGACATCCCGAATGACTTTGTGGTCGGCTACGGCCTGGACTACGTCGAGCGGTACCGCGACCTGCCCTACATCGGGACCCTGGACCCGCGGGTCTATCAGAGCTGAGCCCCGCGGGGAGTGGCCAGCCAGGTCTAGTGGGCGACCTGGGCGCGTCGGCCGCGTGACAGGAACCGCGCCAGCCCGGCGATGCGCTTCACCGGACCTCCGGGAATCGCGGCATCCGCAGGGGTGCGGAGCCGTTCGTCCCGCAGCTCGGCGTGGTAGCCGGCATCTTCGATGGCCGCGCACAGGTCGGCGACGGCCACGGTGGGGTCTGCGTCGATCGTGGCGGTCGCAGTCGGAAAGTCCACCGATGCTTGCACCCCAGTGATCGTGTTCAGTTTCAGGGCGATATGCGCCTCGCACATCCGGCACGTCATGCCGGTCACGTCGAGTTGGATCCGTCGAATGTCAGACAAGGCTTCTCCTTCTTCAGGTCCTCTGTGAGTGGTCGTCAGAAAGGGTCGTCCGGTTCCACTCCGCAACCGTGAGCCACCAGCTCGGCCAGCCGCGAAGATGGGGCGGTCACTTCGGTGACCGCATCGACCTGCAGGTCGAAACTGGCGTGGCCGGCGAGGTATTGCGCGTAGGACCGCTCGCCCAGGCGCAACCCCAAGGTGAGCCAGGCGTCGATAACCGCCCACCGGCGTGGGTTGCGTCTGGCCCAGTCGCTGGCGTCCAAGTGCTGCTTCCACTGTTGGACTTCGTACTCGCGGGAACCGAAGTGAGCCAGAAATTTCGAGTACTCGACGGGTGTTCCGCGCAGCGCGGTCACGGTGCGTCCCAGCGGCGCCGACAACATGCCCAGAATCGCCGCCGCTGCCGACCGGTTGCTGGTGACCTCCTCGGTCAGGTGTACGGCGGGATAAGCGCGCAGCGCTGTGCAGGCATCGGCGAGTGCGACCAAAATATCGGCCGACGTCCGCAGCTGGTGGGGCTCGCCCAGCACCCGGGGTAGCCGTACTAGCGAGAAGGCGAGGTGACCTGCGCTGCGCGCGACTATCAGCTCGGCCAGCGCCTTGGACGCCGCGTAGGGGTAGGGCGCGGCACGCGGATCGACAACCTGCGGTGTTGCCGGTTGCGGGCTCACCACCGACGTCGACAAATGCACCAGCCGGGCGCCGTGTGCGGTGCAGGCCGCAACGATGGCCGCTACCGCTTCCACATTGGCCGGCCGCAGCTCGCGATATGGCACCACCACATTGGTATTGCCGATGGCGTTGACCACGGTTCCAGCGTGAGTGGCGCGGATCAGTTCAGGGATCCGTTGCGGGGAAATGTGTTCTACCCGAACACCGTCGACCCCGGGCAGCTCTCGCCAGGGACCAACGTCGGGCAGTGTAGAGGTGGTGGCCAAGACCAGCTCCGAGTCGAATCCGTGGGTGCGCAGCTCGGCCGCAGCTCGGGCAAAGCCGGTGCCCAGGATTCCCGACGCGCCAAACACCACAACGGTGCCGGCGCGCTCGGAGTTCGGGCTTGGTGCTGGGTAGGGCAGCGACGGGGCCAGGTTGGCGAGATCGTCGTCGATCTCGGCGGCGGCGCCTTCGTCCATCCCCATCCCGTCGGAGCTTTCGATCAGCCGGCTGGCGCTGTCGGCGCTGATCACATCCAGCAATGACAGCTGTCGGCCGAGGTAGCTGCGGGTGGCAGGCAGGATGCGGATCAGGTCCAGCGAGCCGACACCCTCGGCCAGCAGCGACGAGTCCGGGCGCAGGTCACGGTCCAGATGCCGACTCCATAACTGAGCCAGGCCGTTTGCTTGGGCCGGCGCTGTGCCGGTGTCGTCGAGTTGGGTCTTGGGCAGACGATCGGAATCGACCTTGCCGCTGGGCTTACGCGGGATCTCCGAGACCGCCGAGATCGCAAATCCGGTGACCCGGGCGGCCCTCAGGACTGCGCGAATTCGTTCTTCGGCCGCGGGGTCGGCGGCTCCCTCACGGGTGAGCAGGCTGGTGAACCAAACTTCAAGACGGGTGTCGTCGGGCTCCATGGCAACATCGCAGATCGCGGGATCCTCGGCGATCAGCCGGATGAGTTCGGCAGTGTCGACGCGCCTGCCGGCAAGCTTCACAACGGCGTCCTTGCGACCCGCAAGTACCGGGAAGCCCGCGCTGTCAAAGCTCACGCGGTCGGCGGTGGCAAACGCGTGCAGTGGCGAACCGTCGACGGCGAGTACGGTGCCAAAGTTGGGGCTGGCGATACCCACGTAGCCCGCAGACACCTGGTCGCCGAGCAAGACCACCTCACCGAATGCGATGAAAACGGTGTTTGGAGCCAAGGGTTTCCCCAGTCGCCGTTGGCAACTGGGCTCGGCCACAGTCTCCTCGTTCAGCGGCAGGCACGTCACCACCACCGTCGCCTCGGTGGGACCGTAGCTTGAAATCAGCGCGACGTCTGAAACACCGCTGGACGCATGCCACCGCTCGACGGCGCGGGGGCGAACTGCCTCTCCGCCGATCACGATTTGGCGCACGCGCGATGCCGCCAAGGCGGCAAGCATGTCGGGTTGGTCGCAGCACAGATTCCAGATGGCCGTAGGCAGGTCAAGGACCGTAGCTCGGTGGCGCGTCAGGTCTGCCCCCAGTTGCGTGAGATCTCCGGTCCGCGTTGCCGCCGAGCGAACCAGCGCGGCACCGGTTTGCGCGGCGCCGAAAATCTCCTCGACACTGATATCTGATGTCAGAGGCGCACATTGCAGGACCGTGTCGTGCTGCCCCCAGCCGTAGGCCTGGTGCGCTCCCCGGCAGAAGACCGCCAGTGCGCCGTGGGTGATCGGGACCAGCTTAGGGCTGCCGGTGGACCCAGAGGTCGGCATGATGTAGGCGATCCGTTCCGCCAAGTGATCGTCTTCGCGGACCTGTTGAAGGCGGTCCCGCACGCGCAGGGGCTGTCCCGGCAGGTCGGTATTGCCGATGTCGATCAATCGTGCTGACAGCCCGCATTCCGATTCGATGGCCGCTGTACGGCTTTCGATTTCGCCGTCGTGCTCGCAGACGCTGTAGCCGCAACCGGCCAGATGGCAGGCGACCAAGAGGTCGATGGTCTTATCGGTCTGATCGTCAGTGAATACCAACACCTCGCCGGGCTCGACGCCCGAACTCGCCAGCCAATCGATCCAAGGGTCGACATACCGACGGCGTTGTCGCCACGCTTCGATGTCGGTGTTCGGGTCCAGAAACCATGCCGATGCGGTCGGCCCTGTCGGGCTGGGTGCGATGTCGGTGGCATGGCAGGTGCCGTCGGAGTGAACATCGAACCACTGGCCCACAAGCATCGCGACCGGTTGATTCCACTGAGCCGGCATCTTCAGCAGCACCCGGGCAGTCAGGGCTGCGACGCCCGTGGTTTGGGGTCGGTCTCTTCGGTGATCGGCATCCCAAATCGACAGCGTCAGGGTGCGGTTCGGATCGTCTTGAATGGCCGCCACGGTCAGGCCTTCGACCGGCCCGATATCGGTGGTAGTCGGCATGCCGTCTAGGAACGGACGCAGCTCGGGTGCACAGGGGTCGGGAAGAAAGTTGAGCGCCAATGCGTCAGTTTCGGGAGTCCGGTTGATCGTCAGATGGATGCGGCGATACAACTCCTCTCGAAACCAGCGCCGCCGCACGGCTTTGACGTATCCGCGGTCCACATTGGCCACGAGATCTCGCACTGATGCGAATGCCGGGAAGCGAACGGACTGGGCAACCGAGTTGACGATGCAGGTGGCCACATCCAGAGCGGGCTCACCGAACCGATTGTCGATGGCGTGCACCACCAGGGCATCGGTACTGCTTCGACCTCCTGCATCGACAGCGACGGCGGCCGCCGTCACCAACACATGCAGCGGCACTTGTGCCCGAGCAGCCAGCGTCGTGATCGCTTCGTAGTCGGGTCCGGTGATCTGGACTGACTCGTGCATAACCCCGCGGTGAGCACTACCTGATGTCGGTGGCGATTGTGGATAGCCGCCGGTGCTTGCCTCACCTGCCACCTCCCGCTGCACCGATTCGGTCAACCGCTGCTGTGCGGCGTCAACGTGTTCGGCTTCGCGGCGGTGGGCTTCGGCCAGGCGCTCGAGGCCGGCGGCCATGTCGGGCGACTCGGAGCTTGAGTCCGACAGGTTGCGACCAAGGTCGGCTTCGATCAGACCGGTCGCACCACCGTCGAGCAGCAGATGATGTGCGTACATATCCAGACCCACGACGTCGCCGCTCGAGTTGACCTCCATGGTGTAGCGCACCAGGGGGCGGGACAGAATTCCCGAGTTCCATTCCCGCACCAGTGGTTCCGTGCCGTCATGGGACATTCGCATGAGATCGTCCGCCCGCAGCCGCGGAACCAGGTGAGGATACTGCGCTTCGGCCTGTTCGAGAACACACAATTGCACCGGGTTGCGTTGGACAGCGGCTGCCAATGCGAGCCGGAATCGGGGAAGCGATATGGGGAACAAGCGATACCGGCGGCCGATCAGATACAGCGAAGGATCGACATCCTGCAGCACGCCCCGGTAGATGTTCTGTTGGGAGATGGAAAGCGGGATGGTCACCGGGGGATGCGAATCAGGCATGTGAACCGGGATCTCCCAGTTCTGCAGCCCAGCCTGCGATCGACAGGTCACGCGCCAAGCGTGCCGGCAGTTCAGACTCGCGGTCCACTCCGAGGCGCTTCATCAACAAGACGAATCGAACCGAGTCCAGGCCCAGATCGCGAAGGTCGGTGTCATCGCCGTCGAAGAGGTCGTCTTCGTCGATGTACAGCACATCGCAGACCACAGCGAGGATCCGCTGCCGAACACTCTCAACCATGTGCGCGAGCGCCGATCGCCGCGGCCAGCGACGTGCGCATGACCTTTCCGGACTGGGTTCGGGGAATGCTGCCGACTAAGACGATCCGTGACGGGCGGGCGGCGGATTCCACTTCGCTGCGGTAGCGGGCGGCGATTGCCTGCTTGAGGCGTCGCCCAGCGGCCTCGTTCAACTCTTCCGACGCGATCACCGCCAGGCCGACGAGAGCTCCGAACTCTGGGTCTGGGATCTCGTAGCACGCTGCCTCGCGGACCCCCGGGACGGATTCTGCGACGCGGTCAACCTCGTCGGGGGCGACATTGACTCCGCCGCAGATGATCATCTCCGAGGCCCGCCCCCGGATGTAGAAGTAGCCGTCGCTGCCTTCGTCGAGCAGGTCGCCGGTGTTCACCCACCCATCGCGCAGCACCTCGTGGGTCCGGTCTGGATTGCTCCAGTACCCCAGCATGTTTGCCGGCGATTTGATCCACAGAGTGCCCGATGCGGCCGGCGGACCGGCCGGCCCGCTACCGTCGCCGTCGAGGTGAACTTGCACCCCTGGATAGGGTCGACCGACCGCCCCTGCCTCGATGGCGGCGATCGATCCCGGTGCGGTGGGCAGACATAGTGCGGTGCAGCCGGTTTCGCTCAATCCGTAGACCTGTGCGGTCCGTATACCGGCGTTCTCGACGAACTGCACGTCGGATGCGATAGCTCGGGATCCGCCGTAACCGAGAAAACGCAGCGAAGGCGGCACGGGTGTGCCGGTTGCATTCAGCTCGGCGACCAGACGTGAGAGCAGTGTCGGGACAAGGCAGACCGTAGCGACCTCATTGGTCGCGAGTATCTCCAGCAGCGACGCTCCGTCTTCGCCGCCGGTGACGCACGTACCACCTTGCATCAGGCAGTTCAGAATCCACCACAGGCCACCGATGTGCGTGGCCGGCAGCGGCGAGTACGCGACTTCGCCTATCACCCAATCGATCCACGTCAAGCCCGTCGCCCGCAGAATATCGGCGACCGCATAGAAGGTTCGATTGGCCAGCAACACAGCCTTCGGTTCGCCGGTCGTACCGCTGGTGAAGATCATCGCCAGCGGGTGATCGGCAACGTCGTTCGGCCTGGGGTGCGCACCGACAGCGGCCAATGTGGGGCTGCGTTCGGCAACCGACATCGTCGGTACCGCGGCGAGGGACTCCGGCGGGTCCGACAGGGACAGTCGAGCACCCTCGGTACTCAGAATTGCGGCGGGTTGGGTGAGTTCGGCGAACCGTTCGACGGTGGACATGGGCAGATTGCCGTCCGCCAGAACAGCAATGGCGCCCAGTCGGGCGCAGGCAAGCACCGCCAGGTATGTCTGTGGCCCGTTGTCGGAAATGATAAGTACGCGAGAACCCAGTGATACCCCACTCGCCTGCAGTACTGAAGACAGGCGCTCCCACTCGGCAGCCAATTCGCCGTAACGAAACAGACTGCCTCCATCGCAACGGCGTAACGCGATGGCATCGGGGCGCTGGCGCACATGTTCGAGAATGCGGTCCAGTACGGACGTGGGGGCCGGTCCCGTCATATCTGCGTGCCTCTTCTGGGTTGTCAACCGGGGATGTTCAGAGCGGCGAGTTCGAACTCGCCGAACGCCGAGCCGCCGTGTTCGTCCCAGAACTCGATGGCGCAGGGCACGCGCAGATACCGCACCGTGCGTTGCACGATCTCGAAGTTTCGGCATTCCAGCCGGGCACTGAACTTGTTGGCATCGATCGGCCTTTTGAACCGCGAAGACGATCTTCTGATGAACATGCTGGAGAGCTGGTGCTTGCAATAGTCCTCGAGCCCCCAGCCGCGGAAGGCCGGGATGATGCCATCGCCGATGGCCGGCGCAAAAGCGCTGTAAGCGAGCTGATTGAAGCACAGCACCAACTCGACCGCGTTGAAATGCCCAGTACTACGAATATAGGCGGACTCGGCGATCGCAAAGTTGCCTTGAGCCAGAACAGAATCAGTGCCGGCTTGCGACACCGCATCGACCAGATATCGGCAACCCTTGTAGGTATACGGCTCCAGTACGGTGGCTAACACGTCCTCGTCGATCGGTGTTGCATCACTTAGCGCTGGAGGAGGTGAAGCGATGGCGCTCACGCTGCGTATCCCGGGGTCTGGTGGCCGTCGAGCATGGTCAGTCGATACGTGGTCAGCGTTCCTTCGGAGCTGCCGTGCTTGGCGCGATGCATAAGAACTCGGTTGTCCCACAAGATGATATCTCCGACCTCGTAGTGCTGGGTGTGGATAAAGGGATGCGTGAAATCCGGATCAAGTTGCCCGGTCGACTCCATGAGCTGTTGCAGGATCTGTGGGGCGAGCTCCCGACCATCCTGGCCTTCGATTCGAGTGGTCCCCGAGGCGCAGATATACAGGATCTCCTCCCCGGTCTTCGGATGCCGGATCACGGTCGGCCATTTGATGGGCGGTGTGGTCCGGGTGATTTCGTCCCACACTTCCCCGATCGGCCGGTATATGTCATCGGGGCGGATCTTGATGTGCCGCCGGGGATCATGAGTGCTCAACGTCCCTCGGGCGGCGTCCTGTAGCGCGGCGGGAACCGAGGCCCAGGCCTGGTTGAGGTCGATGAAGTAGGTTCCCCGGTCAGGCCCGGGAACGGTCAGGGGCAACACCATCGAGAACGCGAACGGCTCGGGCATGAACATGTAATCGATGTGCCAGAACGCGCCGGTTCGCGGAACGCCCTGGTGTTCCTCGGTGGAGGATACGAAGATCTCCGGAAACTCGTGATGGTGGTACATGGATTCGTAATACGGCACGATGTCGCCGACTATCCTGCCCAGCTGCAGGTACTGCTCCGGCGAGGGGTGGACGCCCTTGAGGATGACGAGCTTGTTGGCGTAAACGATTTCGCGAATCTCTTCGCGGGTGATGGTGCTCAGATCGTTGGGGTCGACCCCGGTGATCTGCGCTCCAAGGCCGGCGCCGGTGACGGTCAGCGTCATCCGATGTTGCTTTCCGTGCTCATTTATCTTTTCCTTCATTCATCGGTTGGGTCAATTGCTCTACCTGTTCGGAGGCGCGCCAACTGGCGGGCAACATCGGTACTCGCCGGATTTCGTCGGCATGGCCCGCGAGTCCAGCAGCGCGGGTGGAGGCGACCACTGCTGCGATGGCCTCGGGTCTTTCGGCGCGGACAGCATCGGAGTCCGCGCCCATGGCAGCGTCGTTGCCCGTGTGGAGGAACTCATAACGGTTGCCGTGCATGCGAACCCGGCCTCGGCTACGTCGGCTGCGTTGTCTGCGGGCATCGGCGGCGACGACCCGCTGCGAGGCCGCGCGGTCCGAAGCCGCAGCGCTGTTGGACGCAGCCATGTTGTCTTTCGGGCCGGTCTCGACGCCGGGTGGCCCCCAGCCGGAGACGGCATAGGGGATCAGCGCGGCAACGCCGTCGGCGCTCGCGATGATGGGTGTGCTCGGTCCCGGAGAACTGGCCGCGCCGCCCACGCCAGTGGAGGAGCCGGCCGCAGCGGGCGGCGCCACAATCGCCGCAGCGGGGATGTCCACGCTTGCTTCACCGATCAACGCAGCAACGATGTCCGGTCCTTGATCGGCCGGGATTTGTTGGCCGTAAAGCAGTGGCAGCAACTTCAAGGCGCTCAACCCGCTGAGCGCAGGAGCGAAGAACGGCAACAGCAACAGGCCGTATGACGCGTAGTAGGGGTACCACAACACGTCGTAGGCGATCAATGCGACCACCGCCAGGAAGGCAGCGACCGCCGGGTTGAAACCGAGGCCCTGGAAGAACTCCTCGAAGATGCGCGACAGTTCTTCGACATTTCCGGCGTTGTTGAGAAGGTCGGTGATGAGTCGTGAAAGTTCCTGCAGCCAGTTGCCGTCTCCAACGCTTTCTGGGGAGGTTGCCTCGGCGGGGGAGACGATGGGCGGCGCGGGGAGGAGCTGCGGGGTCGCGGCGACTGCCGCAGTGGCGGTGCCCTGATACACGGACATGGTCTCGGCAGCCTGCACCCACATCCGCGTGTAGTCGGCCTCGTTGGTGGCAATCGGAACAGTGTTCACACCGAAGAAGTTTGTGGCGAGTAGCACCGCGTGGACAGCGTGGTTGGCGGCCAGTTCTTCGAGGCTGGGCATCGAGGCCACTGCGGCGCCGTATGCGGCAGCGGCCGTTTGGTGTTGTGCGGCGGTCGTGGCACTGTCGGCGGATGCGTGCTCCAACCAGGTGAGGTACGGCGCGTGCGCGGACAGATACGCCGTTGCGCTGGGGCCCTGCCAGTGGCCGGTCTGTACTGCGGCCAGTACGTGGGTCAATTCGGTGGCGGTGTCGTCGTACATGACACTGAGCTGCTGCCATTGTGCGGCTGCCGCCAGCAGAGGTCCTGGCCCTGGGCCAGTGGCGAGCATGGCGGAATGTGTCTCGGGAGGCATTGCCATCCAGATCGGGGCGGTCAGGATGGCACCTCCTGTGATGTCGTGGATTGCGCGGAACGCAAGGCGCGGGCCAATTCCCGCCAACGAGGTGGTCGGAGAGGGGAATCAAAAAGTTCCGTTCGATCGCGGTTAGATTTCTCGCAGCGACTCTCGGGGGCCCGGCGGGTACGGTCTGAAGGCGTGCCAGTCATTGACGCTCGTCATCTCGATGGGATATCGGAGACCGCGTTACTCACGTTGTATCAGCGGGCGGCCGAGGCGAAGCGGCCCGACGGGCTGATCGTTGACCCGATGGCGATCGAGTTGCTCAACAGCCTTGATTACGATTACGCCGACTTCGGCAGGACACACCAGGCCACCGCGATGCGGGCGTTGGCGTTCGACCAGGCCACGCGGGAGTACTTGGCGGTGCATCCGCGCGCGACGGTCGTCGCCCTTGCAGAGGGATTGCAGACCAGCTTCTGGCGGGTCGATAACGGCGAGTTGAGTTGGCTTTCGGTGGATTTAGAACCCATCATTCGACTTCGTCAGCGGCTACTGCCGGTATCAGATCGGCTGCGGTACTGTGCCCAGTCGGCGCTTGACTACTCGTGGATGGATGAGGTCGGCGGTTGCGCTGAGGTGTTGATCACAGCAGAAGGGCTATTGCAGTACTTGGACCGCGAGGCGGTGTTCGAGCTGCTCGCCGCCTGCGCCGGGAGGTTTCCCGGCGGGCGGATGATCTTCGACAGTGTCCCGCGGTTGTTGAGTGCCTACTCGCGCTCGCGCCGTGGCTTCAAGCTCAGTGACAACTACACGGCGCCACCAATGCCGTTCTGGTTCACTGCGCACGACTACGACGAACTGCGTGCGGTGCCCGGGGTCAGGGCCGTCTCTGAACTCGGCATGCCGCGTGGACGAGGCAAGGTGCTTGGAGCGGTGGTCCCGCTGATCTACGGTATGCGTGGTCTGGCGAGGTTTCGTGCGCCAACCACCCTGGTCGAGTTTGGCTGACGAGAAGTCAGACCTGACAGCAAGATTGAAAAAAATTCAGAATCTCTTCTCCGCTCAGGAACTTATCCTGCCTCCGGCTCGACAAACTAGGCATGAAATCGTCTCATCACGCTCACGACCCCGCATCGCAACTCGGCATCGGTGGCCTTATGGCCGGGGGGACCGCACTGGCCCTTACCGGAATAATCGCAGTAAGCCCGGTGGCGCCGGCGCTCGGTGGGGCCGTGCCGCCGTCCGTGCAACTGACCGCGTCACTCGACCTGTTCGGGCCATGGGCCGACGTTTTCAACACCACGCTGGCCAACGCCACCGACGTCTTCGACGCAATCAAGGAAGCTGACTTCGGTTTCCCCGGCTCGCTGCAAGAGGCTTTGGCCGCAACAACGTTCATCGGCGTCGACGTGGCAACGCCCGAGGGCTCAGACTTGGCGGCTCAAACTCTGGACTGGAGTCATCTCTGGGGCCTGCAGTATCTGGCCGGGATGGACATGGGTATGGGTGTCGTGCCGGTAGACGCTGCCGAGCCCGCGGCCACAATTCTGACGCTCTTGTCGTCACCGTTGAGCGGCGTCCTGATGGGGCTGATCGGACCGCTGGTGAGCCCCGGGGTAGAGCTGATCAACAGCATCGGGTCGATCGTCGACAGTATCGGCGATGGCGACTTTGAGGCTGCGCTGCAAGGGCTTCTGGCCGCTCCAGCCAACGTTGTCGGTGCGTTCTTCAACGGCGCCACCTTGAACCTTGATGCCTTGGTTCCGTTGCTGAATGATGCTTTGCAAGTTCCGGAAGGCAATGCGGTCCTCGGTGCCAGCTTCGATTTCGGCGGTCTTTTCACGCCCGGGGTAACAGATTCCGGCAGCATCGGTGGTTCGATCTACAACTCGCTCGGTCTCGACCTGCAGATGGTAGGGATGGGCATGCCGTACTCGGCCCCGGGTGAGGGTATTGGTCTCATCGCGTCGTTGGTCAACCTCTTGGATATGTTTGTGGCCGGGACGGACTGACGCCGAA
The DNA here is from genome assembly GCF_045310925.1 of Mycobacterium sp. SMC-15. Taxonomy (NCBI): domain Bacteria; kingdom Bacillati; phylum Actinomycetota; class Actinomycetes; order Mycobacteriales; family Mycobacteriaceae; genus Mycobacterium; species Mycobacterium sp. SMC-15. Next base: position 477,918 of record NZ_JBJIAJ010000002.1, read on the forward strand.
CTGCAGTGCGCTGAGGGAAGCGGGCGCTCGGACTCTCGTCGGGGCGTCCGCTTCGTCGCAACCGATGGTGGTCAGCTCCCGATCGATACCGTCGGTCTTGAGTGGTCTTCCAGGTCAACCAATTTCGCAACCAGCGAGCGATCTGGGGTTGGACGTGTCCGAACCGCCTGCGGCCACCAGAACCACTTGCCCAGCAGCGCGGCGATCGATGGCGTGACAAACGAGCGAATAACCAAAGTGTCGAACAGCAGCCCGAGTGCGATAGTGGTGCCGATCTGTGCCACCACCATCAGAGCACTGACCGCCATCGACAGCATCGTCAAGGCGAACACCACTCCGGCCGAGGTCACCACCGAACCTGTGCCGCCCATCGCTCGAATGATTCCGGTGTTCAGCCCGGCGTTGATCTCTTCTTTGAACCTGGCGACCAGCAGCAGGTTGTAGTCCGAGCCAACAGCCAGCAGGATGATCAGCGACATCGCCATCACCATAAAGTGCAGCTCCAAACCGATGATGTGCTGCCACAACAAGATCGACAAGCCAAACGACGCCCCCAGCGACGCCAGCACGGTGCCGACGATCACTGCGGCGGCGATCACGCTGCGGGTAATGATCAACATGATGATGAAGATCAGGCACAGCGCGGCTATACCGACTGCCAAGAGGTCGTAGTTGTTGCCCACCTGCATGTCCTTGAACACCGACGCCGTACCGCCGACGTAGACCTTCGAACCTTCCAGCGGAGTGCCTTTGATGGCCTCCTTGGCGGCGTGCTTGATGCCGTCGACGTGTGTGATCCCTTCGGGGGTTAGGGGATCGCCGTCGTGCGTGACGATGAACCGAACGGCGTGGCCGTCCGGTGACAGAAACACCTTCAAGCCGCGTTTGAAGTCCTGGTTGCCGAAGACCTCAGGTGGCAGATAGAACGTGTCGTCGTTCTTCGAGTCGTTGAACGCCGTGCCCATTGCGGACTGGTTGTCCAGCATCGCCGCGGTCTGATCCAGCAGGCCGCTCTGGGCCGAATACATGGTGAGCATCGCCGTCTGCGCCGACGTCAGTGACTGGATCTGTGCGGGCAGTTGCCGGAGCAGCTGTGGCATCAGGGCGTCGAGTCGATCGAGGTCGGGCAGCACCTGGTCGATGTCGCCGCTCAGTACATCGGTGCCGTCGAGGGCATCGAAGACCGATCGCAGGGCCCAGCAGGTCGGGATGTCATAACAATGCGGATCCCAGTACAGGTAGCTGCGCAGCGGTCGCAGGAAGTCATCGAAGTCAGCCAGATGATTCCGCAATTCCGAAGTGTCAGAGGCTAGCCGATGTGTCTTGCCGACCATGCTGTGGGTGGTGGCGGCCATCTCGGTCATCAACAGCTGCATCTGCTCCATGGCGTCGATGCCGCGCTGCAGATCTTCGGCACTGGCGCGGAGTTCCTTCATGCGGTCCTGCAGGTATCCCTGATTGAGTACCTGCACGGTGCCCTGCAGGCTGAGCTGAGCCGGCAGCGTGCTGAACGTCAATGGCGTCCCATCCGGGCGGGTGATCGTCTGGACCCGGCTGATCCCAGGTTGGTGCACGACCCGCTTGGCGATCTTGTCGATCACCAAGAAGTCTGCCGGATTGCGCAGATCCCGATCGGTCTCCACCAGCAAGACCTCGGGATTCATCCGCGCCGTGGAGAAGTGTTGTTCGGCTGCGGCATAGCCGGCGGTGGAAGGCAGATCCGAAGGAAGGTAGCGGCGTTCGTTGTAGCTGGTGCGATAGCCAGGCAGCGTCAGCAGCCCGATCAGGGTCAGCAAAGTACTGGCCACCAACACCGGAGCCGGCCATCGGACGATGACCGCACCGAGTTTGCGCCAGCCGCGGATTCGCATGGCGCGCTTGGGTTCCAGGAGTCCTCGACGGCTGGCCACGGTGATGATCGCTGGGCCGAGCGTCAGCGCCACCAGCGTGGCGACGACCATTCCGGCGGCCAGCGGAATGCCGAGCGTCTGAAAGTAGGGGAGCCGGGTGAAGTGCAGACAGAACGTGGCACCTGCGATCGTCGAGCCCGACGCCAGGATCACGTGCGCCGTTCCGTCGAACATTGAGTGGTAGGCGGTTTCGCGGTCTTGACCGGCTGCCCTGGCTTCCTGATAACGGCCGACCAGAACGATCGCGTAGTCGGTCGCGGCGGCGATAGCCAAGGTGACCAGCAGGTTGGTTGCGAAGGTGGTCAGACCGATGAGATGGAAGTAGGCGAGCCAGGCCACCACGCCGCGCGCCGCTGCGAGGGCGAGAAACACCAATGCCAAGACAATCAAACCGGTGCTTATCGACCGGTACACCAACAGAATCATCGCAGTGATGACCAAGAACGTAAGACCCACGATGACTTGCGCGCTGTGGTCACCGGCTACCTGCTCGTCGGCGGCCAGAGCCGCGGGGCCGGTGACATGGGTGCGCGTTCCCGGAGGGGCTTCGACCTCGGCGACGATTCTGCGGACCGCCTCAAGCGACTCGTTCGCCAGTGTCTCGCCCTGATTTCCGGCCAGGTAGACCTGCACGTAGGCCGCTCGGCCGTCGTTGCTCTGCGCTCCGGCTGCAGTCAGCGGATCTGCCCAGAAATCCTGCACATGTTCGACATGAGCGGTATCGGCGTTGAGCCGGCTAACCAGTGCGTCGTAGTAGCGGTGCGCACCGTCGCCGAGTGGTTGCTGGCCCTCGAGGAGGATCATCGCCGAGCTGTCGGAGGTGTATTCGCCGAAGACCTGGCCGACGCGCTTGATCGCGGTTACCGATGGTGCAAAGTCTGGGCTCATGGGCACCGAGCGCATCTGGCCGACGATCTCGAGCGGCGGCACCGCGGTGCTGAGGACGACGACGACTGCGAGCCATCCGAGGATGATCGGGACGGCGAGCCGCCGAATCCAGGTGGCGACGGCGGAGTGTTCTGCCCGTGGTAGCGGCGCCGGTGCAGGAGAGGTGATCTCAGGACCAGCAGCGGCTGTCATAGATGGCGCAAGCGTTGGGACAAGTCATCGCCCAATGAGTCGGACGAGGCACGTGGAAAGTTCCCACGCTCGCAGCTCGAACCCACGGGGCCGTTAGAAGGGCGGTGGCTCGTCGGGGTCGATGCCGGGGGCTACTTTCGGGAACCAGATGGCGTCGAGTGCGGCGCGTCGGGCTTGGCGGGCCTTGTGGTTCTGGTTGCGTTCGGTGGCGATGCGGGCCGCGCGGTTCTGAGCCCGGGTGCGCCGGCGGCGGGGCATCATCGCGGTGCGATCCCCACAGCGCTCATCATCGCGTCGCAGCGGTGCCGGCAGCTCCCCGGTAGGTGCACACAAGTACGGGAACAACAGGGCACTGCCCGGGGTGGTGACATAGGTCTGCCCCGACGGCGAAGTCAAAATCACCGTCCCATCGGGCAACTGCTGATCCCGCCACCCCCAAAACGTCTTCACCAAATGATGCGTACGGCAATAACATTTGAGATTCGACGCATGCGTAGAACCACCGTCACCGTAGGCAACCGTATGGTCCAGATCGCACTCTGCCGCCGCACGATCACACCCCGGCCAGCGGCACGTCATGTCCCGACACCGCACAAAATCCGCCAACGCCCTCGAAGGCACATACCCCGACTCCGGCGGAGCATCGCCGGGATGCACCAACGACACCAACCGGGCCGATCGAGCCAGCTCGGCGATCAACTCCGGCGGGATCAATCCGTCAGAGCCGACTAACGAGCCCGGCGCATCACCAGTCCCCTCGACGGTGGCCCGCTCGGCCATCACATAAATCACCACCGGCGAGGCCGCCGCACGCCCCCCGGCGGCGCAATCCGGGCGCCCGCAGCGGCACCCCAGCCGATCCGCCCGCGCCGCCAACGCCCCCATCGCATCGGCACGGCGCTGCGCACGACTGCGCGGATCGTGTTCGCACACCGTGGCCGCCAACCCATCCAGCGCCTTGTCCAGGGCACGGGCATCAGGGGTGAACACGCTGCCGTAAACCTCCGAGAGCCCGCCCTCTTGATCCGCAAACCCGATCTTGCGCTCCACCTGGCGCTCCTTGCGGCGCCGCACCGCATCAGCGTCGGCCTTGGCCACGATCTTGTCGACCTTGCCGGCCAACCGACTCCGGGTCAGGGACGGCCAACGCACCACCTGCGCCGCCAACTGCCCATCGACCAGCGCCAACACCTCACGATCAGCAATCAGATCCGTGCGATACACCAGCGTCTGAAACAACCGCATATCGATATCGCCGGCCTTGAACACCTCAGCCACCTGCGGCAACTGCTCCCGCATCGCCCGCGCATACCGCAACCGGCTCGCCGCCAA